>JACCXK010000029.1 GCA_013697055.1 Alphaproteobacteria bacterium | reverse complement strand
GTGACGGACTGGGTGGTGGCGAGGTTGCCCGCCGACAGGACGGTGATGACCCGGCTGCCGGGCTGGCTGAACAATTCGAACTTGCGCACCCGTGTCACCTGGTCCACGCCCGCGTTGGAGCGCGAATCCGACGCTAGCACCAGGCCGGCCGGCAGCACTATTCCCAAGCAATAGGTCATCTCCGCCCCTTGCGATTTTATTGGCCGAGCCCCACTCGGCAGACAGGAGTTTGGACAGGGCGGGCGGGACAGTGCAAGGTCCGGATCGGGGAAAATTTGAGCCGGCCCAGAGACCGGTAGAGGGGCCCGCAGGGCTGTCATGGAAAGTACGGATTATCTCGACGACATTGTCGCCACCGTGCGCCAGGACATGGAATCGCATCTGGGCCGGGGCAAGGTCGCCGACTACATTCCCGCGCTGGCCCGGGTCGACCCCAAGAATTTCGCCATCGCCATCGCCACCTGCGACGGGCGCACCGCCCAGGCCGGCGGGGTGCATCTGCCCTTTTCCATCCAGAGCATCTCAAAGATATTTACCCTGACCCTGGCGCTCAACAAGCTGGGCGCCAATCTGTGGGAGCGGGTGGGGCGCGAACCGTCCGGCTCGCGCTTCAATTCCATCGTGCAACTGGAAGCCGAGAAGGGCATCCCGCGCAATCCGCTGATCAATGCCGGCGCAGTGGTGATCACCGATGCGCTGCTGGACGGCGGCGATGCGGACGCGACCATCGCGGAGATTTTGGGCTTCATGCGCCGGCTGGCCGACGACCCGGCCATCGTGATCGACGATGAAGTGGCCGAGTCCGAAGCCCAGACCGGCTTCCGAAACTCCGCCCTGGCCAATTTCCTGCGCGCCAATGAAAACCTCAAAAGCAAGGTCGAGGATGTGCTCAAGGTCTATTTCAACCAGTGCGCCATCCGGATGAATTGCCGCCAGCTCGCCCGGGCGGGCCTGTATCTCGCCAACGCCGGCCATGACCCGCTCAACCATGCCAGTGTCACCACCCCGTTCCGCGCCAAGCGCATCAATGCGGTGATGATGACCTGCGGCCATTACGATGCTTCGGGCGATTTTGCCTGCCGTGTCGGCCTGCCCGGCAAGAGCGGCGTGGGCGGCGGCATCCTGGCCATCGCGCCGCGCAAGGCCTCGATCTGTGTCTGGTCCCCCGGCCTCAACGCCCAGGGCAATTCGATGGTGGGTTCGATGGCGCTGGAGCGGCTGTCATCGCTGACCGGCTGGTCGGTGTTCTAGAAAATCAAGGGCTTGTGACGCGCCGGTTTCATTTGTGCGTGTCTTAACCCACTGTCACAGCCATCATCATGCTGCCGAATTGGTCCGCGCGCCTGAAGCCGCCCGCCGCCTTATTGCGGCGCATTCTAAAAAATTGATAATCCCGCGCGCTCTGCGCGGCTTGGTATTATCCCGCTGGGCGGGAGGCTCACATGAAACAACGGCATAATGTCTTTTATGGCGTTCTGGCGTGGTGATAATGCAGCCATGCCGCGCTTGCGCAGACTGAAACGCCCGTGCCGGTGTCCAAAAATCAGCCCCCGACCATCACCGCCATACAGCCCGTCCATCCTGTTGCCTCCAAGCCGGGTGGCCCCGTCATCGAATCTGTCTCCGCGCATATTCCGGATATGGGCGCCCTGATAAAAGCGAACAGGATTGCGCCGGAATTTCACTTTATCGCACCCAACGGCAATGCCGTGCTGCTGCACCGGGAGCTGGTGACGACCAGCGCCAATCATCTCACGCTCAATCCCTCCGAGGCGATCAACATCCCGGCGGACGCGCAGAAGCAGGGCGCGGTGTTTTCTGGCGGATGGAACTGCAACACCAAACCCCTATTATGTGACCTTGAAGTCCTGGATCATGGATGCCGACGGTAACCGCAGCAACGAAGTGCAATACACCATCCATTGTAACGGCGGCTGACCTCCTGAGCGCACAACCCCGCTTAGACCGTCCCCGTGGCCGATCTGACGCCGCAGCGTCACAAATCCCGTTGATATTCCGGGCGGGGCTGGCTTTCTCTGCGTTTTGCGCGTTATGGGATCGCTTTGACGGGGAAGTGTGTGCGGCTGGGAATTCTTCTTCTGTGCCTGACGGTACCGGGCGCGGCTTTTGCCGCGGACGAGGAAGACTGGGCTGTCCACGGCCAAACGACCTTTGTCGAACAATTCCACCCCGCCTTTCGCGCGCCCTATGCCGGTCCTTCCAGCATGTTCGGCGGGGCGCAAGGCCGCGAGACCCTGGACGCCACCCTCTATCTGGGCGTGCGGCCATGGGCGGGTGGTGAGGCCTGGGCCGACATGGAGATGGACCAGGGCTTTGGCCTGTCCAACACCTTGGGCGCCGCCGGCTTTCCCAGCGCCGAAGCCTACAAGGTGGGAAAGTCGGCGCCTTATGGCCGTCTGCAGCGCCTGTTCTTCCGCCAGACATTTGACCTGGGCGGCGACGATCAAGCGGTGGAGGGCGAGGCCAACCAGCTCGCCGCCTTGCACACGTCTGACAAGCTGGTCTTCACCGGCGGCAAATTCTCCGTCACCGACATTTTCGATACCAACAGTTACGCCCATGACGCGCGCGGCGATTTCCTCAACTGGGCCATCGTCGATGCCGGCGCGTTCGACTATGCCGCCGACGCCTGGGGCTACAGTTACGGCCTGGCGGCAGAGTGGAGCTTCGATGCCTGGACTTTGCGCGGCGGGTTGTTCGACCTGTCGCGGGTGCCCAACACCACCGAGCTGGAAACCGATTTCAGTCAGTACGAACTGGTGGCCGAACTCGAGCGCCGCATCGCGCTGTGGGACCATGGCGGTAAGATCAAGCTCCTGGCTTTCGTCAATCGCGGCCGCATGGGTGCCTACAAGGATGCCGTGGCGCTGGCGGGGTTGAACCGTTTGCCTGCCGATACCAGCCTTGTGCGCCGGTTTCGTTCGCGCCCCGGCGGCTCGTTCAACCTGGAGCAGGGGATCACGGACGATCTGGGCTTTTTCCTGCGCGCCAGCCTGAATGACGGCAGCCAGGAGACCTATGAATTCACCGACATCAACCAAAGCGTCTCCACCGGTTTTTCACTGAAGGGTGCGGGATGGGACAGGAGCGATGACACGGTGGGGGTGGCGTTCGAGACCAGCGCGGTGTCACGCGCGGCGCAATCCTATCTGGCTGCGGGAGGCTTGGGTCTTCTGATCGGCGATGGCCGGCTGACCCAATATCGCAACGAGCAGGTGGTGGAAGCTTATTACGACGCGCAACTGATCAAGGGCGTTAATGTCGCGCTGGATTATCAGTTGATCGCCAATCCCGCCTATAACGCCGATCGCGGCCCCATCTCGGTGCTGGGCTTGCGCCTGCATGGCGCGTTCTAGCGGTAGCGCGCCGCCGGATGATCGCGCGACAGGTTGGGCGACAGCTTCAGCCTTGCGGCTTCCGCATCCGCCAGGTCCTGGGCGTCGGGCAGGGAGGGAATGGTGATGCGCTCGCCCAAGTCCAGCCCCTTGAGTGCGGCATCCACCATCTCCTCCACGTCCATCACCCGTTCGGGCGGCAGCTTGTCGACATCCGCGCCGGCGCGCTCCCATATCTCGGTGCGGGTGGCGCCGGGCAACACGGCCTGGATGGTGACGCCGTTATCGTTCAAGTCCCTGGTCAGCGCATGGGTCAGGGCCAGCAGATAGGCTTTGGAGCCGCTATAGACAGCGTTAAAGCGTTCGGGATTGACGGCGGTAATGCTGCTCATGTTGACGATAATGCCGCGCTTGGCGGCCACAAAGGCGCGGCCTGCCGCCAGGGCCAGCCGCGTGGCGGCGGTGATGTTCAGGGCGATCAGATTTTCGATGGTCGCCAGGCTGGTATTCAGGTGCCGTTCCACCGTGGCGATGCCGGCATTGTTGAGAAAGAAGCTGATCGCGGCATCGCCTTCCAGCTTCTGCTCGACCCGCGCCACGTCGCCCGACTGTGTCAGATCCGCGACAAGCACTTCGGCGGCAGCGCCGGCCTGGCGCAACTCCGCCGCCAGCGCCTCTAACCGCGCACCGTCGCGCGCCACCAGCACCAGGTCATAGCCGCGCCCCGCCAGCCGCTGGGCATAGACTTTGCCGATGCCGGTGGAGGCGCCGGTGATCAGGGCCTTGGGTCTGGTCATGACAAAAGCTTAGGCCAGGTCAGAGGCTTTGCAAGCCCGCCGTCCCGTGCGAGATTTCGCGCTGCTTCGAAAGAGTGTCATGCGCCGCATCCTGTTTTCCGCTTTCGCCGCCCTCTTGCTGCTGAGCCCGCAGGCGCATGCCGCGGGCAAACCCGGACTGTGGTCCGTCACCACCATCTGGACCTTCGGCATGGCCAAGGTGCCGCCGGCACTGGTGGCCCTGGCGCGCCAGCAGGCGCTCAGGCCGCCGGTCAATGGCCAGCCCTTCACCCATCACATCTGCATGACACCCTATGAGGCCGATGGCCGCCAGCCGCTGCATCTCAACAGCCGCGACCTGGATTGCACTACTCGCACCGTCAGCATGCGCCGCGGGGTGGCGGTCACCGAAAATATCTGCCACGGGCCGCTCGAAGGCGTGGTGCGCGGCCAGGTGACCTGGCAGGGCAGCGGGCATTTCGAAGGCAGCACCGATTTCAAGGGCAAGTTTCGCGGCGATCCCGCCCGGATGAGCTCCACCTTCATTGCCGACTGGCAGGGCGACGATTGCCGGGGCGTGCGCCCCTATGTGGCTCAAAATAATTGACAGGCTGATCCGGCCTGTCAGATTTGCGTAATGACGGAAACCTCAAGGGGAATGATATGCCGCGCAAGCTCGCCTCAGTCCTGACTTCGATTTTTCTTGGCACCACCATCCTGATGCCGGCAGCCGCCTTGGCCGTGCCGCACGGCAAGCCGGGGCTGTGGACCATCACCACCACCATGCAGATGGCGGCCATGCCCAAGATGCCGCCCGAAGTGCTGGAGATGATGAAAAAGCGCGGCATGAACATTCCGCAACCCGGCCAACCCATGACCAGCCAGATGTGCATGACGGCGGAGCAGGCCGAGATGAAGCCGCCGAACATGGACCGCGAAGGCGTGAAGTGCACGCCAAAGGTCATCAGCCAGACGTCCAATTCGGCCACCACCGAGATCGCCTGCCACGGCACCATGGAAGGCACCGGCCGTTCCCAGATCACCTGGCGCGGCGACAGCCATTATGAAGGCAGCTACAGCTTCACCGGCACCATGCATGACCGGGCCAACAACATGAGCAGCACCTATACCGGCGACTGGGTGAAAGCCGATTGCGGATCGGTCAAGCCGTTCAGCGGCAAGATTCCGTCCATGGCCGGGAGGCCGCCGGCACCGCATTGATGGATGCCCCCTTGGGTGATGAAGTTACGGCGCTCGCCGGTCTGTTGCGTCAAAGCCGGCGGGCGGTGGTGTTCACCGGCGCCGGCATGTCCACAGAATCCGGCATCCCTGATTTCCGCTCCCCCGGCGGCATTTGGGCCAAGATGATGCCGGTGGAATTCCAGGATTATATTTCCGATCCCGAGGCGCGGCGCGTCTCGTGGGAGCGGCGCTTCGAAATGGAAGAAACCTGGAACGCAACCTTGCCCAATGACGGGCATCGCGCCGTGGCCGAATTGGTGGCCATGGGCAAGGTCAGCCATGTCATCACCCAGAATATCGACGCACTTCACCAGGCCGCCCTCGAACAGATTGGTGTTGTGCCGGATGAAAAAGTCATCGAGCTGCACGGCAACACCCGCTACGCCAAATGCCTGGACTGTGGCCTGCGGATGGAGATCCCGGACATTCGCGCCCATTTCGATGCCCATGGCGAAGCGCCCGATTGCGCCGCTTGCGGCGGGATCGTGAAGACCGCCACCATCTCCTTCGGCCAGCCGATGCCGGAAGGCGAGATGGCGCGCGCCGAGGCCGCCACCCTGGGCTGCGACCTGATGCTGGTGCTGGGTTCCAGCCTGGCGGTCTATCCCGCCGCCAGCTTCCCGCTCCTGGCCAAGCGCAATGGAGCAGGGCTGGCGATCCTGAACCGGGACCAAACCCCGCAGGACCATTTCGCCGATCTGGTCATAAATGCCGAAATAGGCCCCACAATGCGGGCGGTTATTGACACTTTGTAAGGCGGGTTGCCCCACCCTATATGATGGCTACACTGAGCCAACCCCCGAATCCGGAGACTGCCCTTGCGCCGCGCCGACGAAGAAAATGACGAAAAAGAAGACGAGAAGTCCCCGCGCCCGGAACCGCAATCCTCCGAGATCGCCAAGGCGCTTTACAAGTCGCGCACGGTTTTGATCTTCGGCGAAGTGGACATGAAGATGGCCGAGCGGGTCACCGCCCAGCTACTGGCCTATGCCGAGAGCGAAGGCGACATCCGCGTCATCGTCAATTCGCCGGGCGGCCATGTGGAGTCGGGCGACACCATCCATGACATGATCCGTTTTGTCGGCAACCGGGTGAAGATGATCGGCACCGGCTGGGTCGCCAGCGCCGGCGCGCACATCTTCCTGGGCGCCAAGAAGGAAAACCGCTTCTGCCTGCCGTTCACGCGCTTCCTGCTGCACCAGCCCCTGGGCGGAGTGCGCGGGCAGGCCAGCGACATCACTATCGAGGCCGAGGAAATCATCAAGATGCGCGAGCGCCTGATCCGCGAGATCGCGGCGGAAACCGGCCAGACCTATGACAAGGTGGTCAAGGACACCGAGCGCAATTTCTGGATGGGCGCGGAAGATGCCGTCAAATACGGCCTCGCCGCCAAGGTCATCAGCAGCGCCAGCGACGTGTGAGTGATGGCTGGCGCCTCTCCCTGGTGGAAGGGCGCCGTCATCTATCAGGTCTATGTCCGCAGTTTTTGCGACGGCAATGGTGACGGGCAGGGCGATTTGGCCGGCCTGACCGGCAAGCTGGATTACATCAATTCTTTGGGCGTGGACGCGATCTGGCTGTCGCCGATCCATCCTTCGCCCAATCGCGACTGGGCCTATGACGTTTCCGACTATGAGAACGTCCATCCCGATTACGGCACGCTCGCAGATTTCGCAGCGCTGGTGGACGCCGCCCATGCCCGCGGGCTGAGGATCATTCTGGACGAGGTTCTGGCGCACACCTCGGACGAACATGCTTGGTTCGCCGCCAGCCGTGACGGCTATGCGTCAAAGAAGGATTGGTATGTCTGGGCCGATCCGAAAGAC
>JACCXK010000018.1 GCA_013697055.1 Alphaproteobacteria bacterium | reverse complement strand
CCGAGAGATAGATCGGCGGACTGTCATCGCCGACGTTGTTCATCGCGACGCTGGCCTCTGAATCGGCCAGCCACGGGGCCAGCCCGCTCAAATCATAACTGACAAACAGGTTGACCGGATGGAATGCTTCGATGCGCTTCTGCCCATACAGGGACAAGGCCTGGTTGAGGACAGGCGACACGTTGAAGCCCGGGCTGTAATTCACCGTCACCCGGCCTGTCACAGGACCGACCGTGGCCGCCACGAATGCGGTCATGGCAGACAGCGGAAAGCTATACTGCACGAGATTGATGGCAGCCAGGCCCGGAGCAGGCGTGTTTGTGTTGGTGGTGGTGAAGGTGCCCGAAAATCCGCCGGAAAGGCTCCCGAAATCTTCGATATCCGTAGTGTAATTCAGAGCGATATCCAGACCCTCGATTAACGCCTCGCCGAGATTGTTACGGCGCAAGTCATAGAGGATATAGGGCTGGTTCACGCCCGGCGTATTGAAGGCCGAGGCCAGATCCGGTCCTGGGAACCCGGTGGTGGCGACAGTTGCATTTCCGGCCGCATTGAAATTGGTGGGATAGCGGGCCTGAACCTGCGCGAGGGTGGGGTTGAGAATATAATATTGATTGTAAGCACCGCTGAACAGCAGACCGGGGTTGTTGAGAATCAGGCCCTGCTGATGTTCGAACTTGGTATGGAAGGCCGTGATGCTGACGGTGAGGCCCGACAGGTCCACGCCGAGTTCGGTCGTGGGATGGAAGTCTCCGCCGATCGACCAGGTCCTGCCGGTTTCCGGACCCAGCTGCGGATTGCCGCCCGGTGTGCTGATGGAGGGGCGCAGCGCATCGGCCGCCGATGTGCCCGGGGGCACGTTGGTGTTCGCGGCTGTGCGTTGGGCGGTATAGGTGAAACGCGTATCCGGCGCCGCGGTATCGGCCAGGCTGGGCGCGTCATACGAAGTACCGTTGGTCGCCCTGATGGTCAGAGCCTCGAACGGTTCATAGCTTATGCCGATCTTGTAATTTTCCGTGTTGCCAAAGTCGCTGTAGCTGTCGATACGGCCTGAGACATTGAAGGTGAGGGCGTGCACGAAGGGCAGCTCATTGTCCTTGCCGACAATCGGGACGTTGATTTCGGCAAACCCCGTATTGGTAATGCGGTGCGGCCTGGCGATCGCCATCTGCGCGCCGGGCGCCGCGGGACCGGCAACCGTACCGATCGGCCAGTTGGTATTCCAGTTGGCGACATAGTCTTCAAACGCCCACTGGCCGCCAAGCGCGGCCTTGACGTCGCCGCCTGGCAGACTGAACAGCGTGCCGTTCGCCTGCCCACCCCATTGAATCTGATGCTGGATGGCCTTGCCGTACGACCCGGTATTCAGAATATTGTCGATTAGCAACGGATTGCCGGCGGTGAGATTGTAGGGATCCACGGCATTGCCGGCGAGACTCGGGCTGGCGACCAGCGCGGGCGACAGAGTGCCGGCGACGACCGACCGGCGCATCGATTGAGCCAACAGCGCCGTATTGACCGACCGGTTGAAACCCGTGGTGTTGCTGCGGCCATAGTTGAACGTCGCGATTGCCTGCCAATCACCGAACGGCAGGTCCACCGTCAGCTTGGGCGTGATCTGGAACTCTTGAACGTTGTTGTAATCGGTGACGCTTTGGCTGCCCCAGAAAGGCCCGAAGGCGAAGGAAACGTTCTGGGTGGTTTCGCCGTTAATCGACTGGAAATACGGGTTGGTGTTGTCGATCGCGACATTCGTAGCGCTCAACTCAGGATTGATCGCCGAATCCAGTCGGGTCGACCACAGAAACTTCGTCGAAAATTCGACCCCGGGCATGATGCGCTGGTGGAACTGGCCGAAAAACGAATTCTGTTCTTCCCTGGGGAAAAGCGAGGCGTAGGAATTGGTGTCGCAACGGTTGAGCGAACCCGCATTGGTGGTGGCATTCAAGGCGCCGAACGGACCTGAAGCCGCGGCCTTCAGCGAACCGGGCGCGAAGCCCACCTGATTACTGGTAAGCGCGTAGTTGTTGGGTTGGGCACCCGGCACGCTGATGTTCGCCAAATCGCAAGAGGTGCCGCGCGAGTCGCGGCCGCCGATCCCGGTCAGGTCCATCTTGGTATAGGACCGGTCCCTGGCCATCAGGTAGGTATTTTCTTTGTGCTCAAACGCCCCATATACGCCACCGGTACCCCAATCGGTGCCCACCATCATACCGGCATTGAAGGCGCTGTAGCCGTCGGCCACGCCAGCTGAGATATTGGCCTGGAAACCCTGGTAGGTTTCCCGCGTCACGAAGTTGATGACGCCAGCGATGGCATTGGCGCCGTAGATCGAAGATGCGCCGTCCGGTATCACGTCCACCCTCTGCAGCACGATGGTCGGGATGAGACCCGCATCCGGCGTGGTCGCCAGGCCGCTGACACCGACCAGGTTATGCCCGTCCAACAGCACCAGGGTGGAGGAAAGGCCGAGGATGTTCTGGGCGGGGTTATAACGGATCGAAGGCCGCACGCCGCCGATGTTGATCGCGGTGGGCGAGACGGTCTGGGTGTTGAAGGTGTTGGCGAGCTGAGGGATCTGCCCCAGGATTTCTTCCGTCGTGATCGCGCCGGTGGCCTTGATGTCGGCTGCATCGACGGTGATCAGGTTGGTACCGACCGGGGCGATGCCCTTGATCGATGTGCCCGTGGCAGTGACGGTCACCTCTTCCGTTGCCGGGGCTTGGGCCAGCGCCTGCCCCGCGATCATCGTAGCGAGCGCGCCCAAAGACGCACCGCACAAAAGCTTCTTAACGAAACGCGCATTGGTCTGCGGATTGAAATTCATGGCGTTCCCTCTCGCTTATTATTGGTGCCCGCGTTCGACGCGCGGACCCTTATGTTGTGGTCAAGGTGCCGGGGGGTCAAAAGACTGTCAAGCACATGTTGGATATGCCTCTCGCATTGTGAGAGTGTCCCGCCGCTGCCTCTATCCCATTGTTGGAAATGCGAAATTCTTCGCGCTCATGGGGCCGGTATCACGGTGCGGGTGCCCTTGCGGGCGCTTGTAGGCACACGCTCATTGGCAGGACTCGTGGGGCGACAAGACTATTTGCGCGGAAGCGCAAAAGCCCAAAGCACCTGCCCGTCCATGCCCGCAACAAACTGCCGGCCCGCCACGCTGTAGGTCATCGGCGTGGCCCGCCAGCTGTCATTGGTGCGAAACCGGTACAGGGTGCGGCCTGATTTCGCGTCGACCGCCGCAAAATCGCCGCCCACTTCACCGTGGAACAGCAAACCGCCCGCCGTCGTGAGCACGCCGCTGTAATTGGTTTCCTGCGGTCCCGGCATCGGTTTTTCCCAGACGATTTTGCCGGTCTCGATATCGAGCGCCCGCACCAGGCGTATCCCGGCATCGGAGGGATCCGGATTGTTGCCGAAAATCCTGCCCTTGCTGCGATACACACCGCAATCCTCCGCGGCCATCACATAGAAGAGCTTGGTCTGCAAGTTGAAGGACGCAGGATACCAGTTGGTGGCGCCGCGCACGCCCGGACAGGTCTTGGTGCCGGACTCGGTCGGGACGTTGCCGGGCACCAGATGCGCCTCGCCGGTCTTGGGATCAAAACCGTCGGCCCAGGTCATTTTTCGCACAAAGGGTTTGGCTAGCAGGAATTCGCCCGTGCTGCGGTCCAGGACATAGAAAACACCGCTGCGCTGGGCCGACATCAGAAGCTTGCGCGGCTTGCCCTTCCAAACGGTGTCGGCCAGCACCATCGGCTCGGTGGCGTCCCAGTCATGGGTATCATAGGGCGTGAACTGGTAGTGCCATTTGAATTTTCCGGTTGCGGCATCCAGCGCAACTACGGAGTTTGTATAGAGGTTTGTACCGCCGCGCTCCGACGGGTCGGTATCGGGATAGGGATTGCCTACGGCCCAGTAGAGGGTTTGCGTTTCCGGATCATAGGAGCCGGTTTCCCAGGTCGCGCCGCCGCCCGTCGCCAACGCGCGTCCCACCCAGGTTTGCGAAAGCGGTTCGCCCGGCTTGGGGATTGTATAGAAGCGCCATGCCTCTTTTCCCGTATTGGCGTGATACGCGACGATGAAACCGCGCATGGGGCTGTCACCGCCGGCTATGCCGGTAATGACCAGGTCGTTCACCACCATCACCGACGCCGACGTATAGACCTTGCCCTTCTCCGAAGCTTCCGCCAGCGGCTGGGTCCACATCACCGCACCTGTCAGC
>JACCXK010000016.1 GCA_013697055.1 Alphaproteobacteria bacterium | reverse complement strand
CCAAAACATTGACCATCGCCAATGCGGCGCCGCCAGGCCCGGCCGACTATTTCTCAAATCCCCCGTTTATTTTTCTCGGCGTTATCCAGGATGGCGGAATAGGGGGCGGGACCGGCGGCGGCGTCAGATGGCCAGCGGATTTCAGAATTTGGCAAACACCAACAGCTATACGGGACTAACGACCGTTTCCGGCGGCACGCTTGTGATAGGCAAAAGTGACGTCATCACATCGTCCAGCGGTGTGGTCATGACCGGCGGCACGCTTGACGTTTCCAGCAACGGCGTCGCCATCAAGGCCTTAAGCGGCTCGGGTGGCGTCGTTGCCCTCGGAAGCAAAACGCTGACCATAACGGCCGCATCGGGGACTTTCTCCGGTGTTCTTCAGGATGCGGGCGGCGTGGGCAATCGTGACGGCGCGCGCGACCTCACGAGCAGCGACTTCCGCGAGGTGCTCATTGGTGGATCATTGAACCTGGCCGGCGGCACATTGATCCTGACTGGTGCCAATAACTACACCGGCACTACGACAATCGGTACGGGCGCGCTGCTGCGGATGGGGTCCGGAGGCAGGCTTGCCAGCACCGCTGCGCTAGCCATCGATGGCGGCACATTTGACCTGAATGGACGGACACAAACAGTTGGCGCCTTGTCGGGCACAGGCGGTCTCATTACCCTGGGAAGCGGCGCCTTGACCACCAGCAGCGGGAACAATTCCGCCTTGGCCAGCGTGACCAGCGGCAGCGGTTCGTTCACGAAAACAGGCACGGGCGCCTTGTCCCTGTCGGGCGGCAATACCTACACGGGCGGCACGAATGTCGCCGCAGGTAGTTTGCTGGTTTCAGGGCCCGGCACGCTTGGCAGCAGCAGCGGGGCACTCGTGGTTTCTGGCGGCGTACTCGATCTCGGTGGCACCACGCAGGCACAGAATGGTGGCGTGACGCTCACCGCAGGCACCATCCAGAACGGCACCCTGTCGTCTTCCGGCGCATTCGCGCTGCAGAACGGCTCGGTAAGTGCGGTACTCGCCGGTTCCGGCGCTCTGAGCAAGACAACGTCCGGCACTGTCAGTCTGTCCGGCACGAACACTTATACCGGCGGTACGACGGTCAGTGCCGGCACGCTGAACGTGTCAGGCAAGGTGGGCTCGGTTTCCGTGGTCGGCGGTGGAACGCTGGCCGGCACCGGGACCGTGGGCAACACCAGCGTGGCCAGCGGAGGCAGTTTGAGCCCCGGTGCGGGTGCTGCAACCGGTACGCTCGCGGTGGCGGGCAATCTCGTCCTTTCTTCGGGCGCCGCCTATATCGACTATTTCGCGCCGTCGGCGACCAGCCTCACGGCCGTGAGCGGCACCGCCAGCGTGAACGGAACACTCACGGCCAATGCGGCATCGGGGACTTATGCCGCAGGGCAGCGCTACACGCTGATAACGGCCACAGGCGGGCTCAGCGGCACGTTTTCGTCGTTCAGCACGCCATGCCTGCCGTCGACTGTGAAAGGCCGGCTGAGCTACGACGCCAATGATGTTTTCCTTAATCTCGATGCGACCGCCATCACCCCATTGCTCGGGGCCATCGCCTCGACCAATCAAACCAGCGTTACCACCGCGCTTGACGCGGCGGTCAAGGACGGGGCGACGCCCAACAGCGGCATCACATCCCTGTTCGCGATTTCCGGCGCCAGCCTTGGCACCGCGCTCAACCAGGCCACCGGGGATATCGGCGCGAAAGCCAACCAGGCCGCGGGCCAGAGTTTTACGCCTTTCCTCAACGTTCTGATGGGCCGTGGTGCAACCAACAACAGTATCCATGTCGCGGCAAACGGCGCGCCGGACGGCGTCGTGCCTGCCCAGCTGGCAGAAGGCGAAACAAATATCTGGGGCACGATCTATGGCGGGCATGCCGCGATTGCCGCCGATGCCGCCACCGGCACGGCGTCCTTGTCCTCAGGCGCGTTCGGCGGCGCGCTCGGAATCGAACGCATGTTCGGGGACGAGCTGTTGGCGGGCGCAAGCATCGGGGTTGGCACCAGACCTTCCATTCCGGCGGGAGCGGCGGCAAGAGCAACGATGTGATGCTGGCCCTGTATGGGCGCAAGAATTTCGGCCAGGCCTATGTCTCGGCGGCACTCGGCTATGGTTGGCACGACATTACCACCAGGCGCACGGTAACCGTATCGGGCACTGATGTGCTGACTTCAACTTTCACCGCCGATGATCTGGCCGGCCGGATCGAAGGCGGCTATCGCCTTGCGCTGGATGAACAGACCGGCTTGACGCCCTTCGCAGCCTATGTCGGGCAGCGATTTGCCACACCGGCCTATGCCGAAACCAGCGCCTCCGGATCGGCCAATTTCGCATTGGCCTATGCCGAAAATGATTCACTGGCATCCCATTCCGAACTGGGTGGACGGTTGGATCGGGATTTCGCGGTCGGTGCGCAGACGCTTTCGCTGGAAGGGATGCTCGCCTGGGCGCATCAATTGAATGAACGCCCTTCTGCGCAGGCGGCTTTCCTGGATTTGCCCGGTTCGGGTTTTGTGCTGCTGGGCGTCCGGCCCGCGGTCGATACCGCCCTGCTGGGCCTCGGCCTGCAAATGCATGACACGTCTGGCCTGGTCTATGGCGTGCGCGCACAAGACCAGACGGGCGGTGGCACCGACGTTATCACCGGAACGCTCAATCTTGCCTATCGTTGGTAGATGAGGCGCTTGTCCGTGCCGGACGAGGGCGCCGGATCTAGTCGGCTTCCGGTTCGGCGGGGCGGCCATAATACTGCGTGCCCAGCGCGATCGTGTCGCGGCCCTGTGAACGGCGATGCATGTTGGTGTCGCGCAGGGAATAGACGCAGCCGCAATATTCCTGCTGGTAGAATTGCTCGCGCTTGCTGATCTCGATCATCCGGGCTGAACCGCCGCCCTTGCGCCAGTTGAAGTCCCAATAGGACAGGCCCTCATAGCGGCCGGCGGCGCGCTGGCCGCTGCCATTGATCTGGTTCATGTCCTTCCAGCGCGAAATGCCCAGCGAGCTGGTCATGACGGGAAAGCCGTTCTCATGGGCGTACAGCGCGGTGCGCTCGAAGCGCATGTCGAAGCACATGGTGCAGCGGGCGCCGCGTTCCGGCTCCCACTCCATGCCCTTGGCGCGGGCGAACCAGTTGTCCTTGTCGTAATCGGCATCCACGAAGGGGATGGCGTGCTTTTCGGCGAAGCGGATATTCTCGTCCTTGCGCAGAAGATATTCGCGCTCGGGATGGATGTTGGGATTGTAGAAATAGATGGTGTAGTCGATGCCCGACGCGGTCATCGCTTCCATCACCTCGCCCGAACAGGGGGCGCAGCAGGAATGCAGCAGCACCTTCTTCTGGCCCCCGGGCGGGGTCAGGACGGGGCGCTGGACGGGCTTTTCGGCATCGCTCATGGCGGCCTTTTAGCCCGTCCAGAAATGAAAATCACCCTCGAAGAGTGGGCCCGCCGAAGCGGGCCATTTTCGATCAGGCTTGTTCTGGCCTGGCGGCCTCCAGCTTTCTGCGAACCGCCTTGGCGGCGGCCACCATGGACACCAGCGCCGGCTCGACTTCCTTCCAGCCGCGGGTTTTCAGGCCGCAGTCCGGATTGACCCAAAGCTGCTGCGGCGACAGCACGTCCAGCGCCTTGGTCAGGAGGTTTTCCATTTCTGCCTGGCTGGGCACGCGCGGGCTGTGGATGTCGTACACGCCGGGGCCGATGTCGCTGGGGTACTTGAAGCCGACAAAGGCGTCCAGCAGTTCCATGGCCGAGCGCGAAGTCTCGATGGAGATCACATCGGCATCCATCGCCGCGACCGCCGCGATGATGTCGTTGAACTCCGAATAGCACATGTGGGTGTGGACCTGCGTTTCGGCCTTCACGCCGCCGGCGGTGAGGCGGAAGCTCTCCACCGCCCAGTCCAGGTAATGCTGCCAGTCGGTTTTGCAGATCGGCAGGCCTTCGCGCAGGGCGGCTTCGTCGATCTGGATGATCTTCACGCCGGCCTTTTCCAGGTCCATCACTTCATCGCGGATCGCCAGGGCGATCTGCTTGCAGGTTTCGCTGCGCGGCTGGTCGTCGCGCACAAAGCTCCACTGCAGGATGGTGACCGGACCGGTCAGCATGCCCTTGACCGGCTTGGCCGTGTACTTCTGGGCCATCTCGGTCCAGCGCACCGTCATCGGTTCGGGGCGGCTGACGTCGCCGAAGATGATCGGCGGCTTGACGCAGCGCGAGCCATAGGATTGCACCCAGGCACGCTCGGTGAAGACAAAGCCTTTCAGCTGCTCGCCGAAATATTCCACCATGTCGTTGCGCTCGTATTCGCCATGCACCGGCACATCGATGTCGATCTTGTCCTGCCAGCGCATCGCGTCGGCGGTCAGGTCTTCCAGCATCTTCTCATAGGACGCCTGGTCGACCTGGCCCTTCTTGAATCCGGCGCGCAGCTCGCGGATTTCCCTGGTCTGCGGCAGCGAGCCGATGCTGGTGGTGGGCAGCAGCGGCAGCTTGAGTATGGCCTGCTGCAAGGCGATGCGTTCCTTGAACGGCGTCTTGCGCTCCGCCATGTCCGGGGTTACCGCCGCCAGCCGCGCCTTCACCGATGGGTCATGGATGCGCTTGGAGGTGACGCGGCTGCCCACCGCCTGGGCATTCTCCAGGAAATAGGCGCCATCACGCTTGCCGTTGGCCGATCTGGCCAGGGCGCTGATTTCGGTCAGCTTCTGGGTGGCGAAGGCCAGCCAGCCGCGCAATTCCGCGTCCAGTTTGGTTTCGGTGTCCAGATCCACCGGCGAATGCAGCAGTGAGCAGCTGGGGCCCACGAACAGCTTGTCGCCGTGCAGCTTTTTGGCTTCCTCGATCAGCCGCTCGCCGTCGGTCAGGCCGGACTTCCAGATGTTGCGGCCGTTGATCAGGCCCAGCGACAGGATGCGTTCCTTCGGCAGCGCCTTGGCGATGGCGGCGAGCTGTTCGGGCGCGCGCACCAGGTCGATATGCACGCCGGCAACCGGCAGCGCCACCAGGGTCTGGGCATTGTCGCCGACGGCGCCGAAATAGGTCGCCACCAGGATTTTCACGCCCGCGTCCGAAAGTTCGGAATAGGCGTCGGTAAACGCCTCCCTGGTGGCCGCATCCAGGTCGCAGACCAGCACCGGCTCGTCGATCTGCACCCATTCGGCGCCGGCTTCGGCCAGCGCCTTGAGGACCTCTTGATAGACGGCGACGATTTTCGGCAGCAGCGCCCAGCGGTCGGCGCCGTCGCGCATCTTGGCCAGCTTCAGGAAGGTCACCGGCCCGATCAGCACGGGGCGGGTGTTGATGCCGAGGAATTTGGCTTCCTTGAACTCATCCACCGCCTTGGTGGTGGACAGCGCGAAGGCGGTGTCGGCGGTTAGTTCCGGCACGATGTAATGATAGTTGGTGTCGAACCACTTGGTCATTTCCATCGCCGGCGCGTCCCTGGTGCCGCGCGCCATGCCGAACAACAGATCGAGCGACACCGGGCCGCTTTTGTGGCTATAGCGCGGCGGCACCGCGCCCAGCATGGCGATGGTGTCCAGCATCTGGTCATAGAAGGAAAAATCGTTGGAGGGGATATGGTCGATCCCGGCTTTCTGTTGCACCACCCAATGGCGGGCACGCAGGCCGGCGGCGGTTTTCAGCAATTCGTCGGCCGGGCTTTTGCCGGCCCAGTAGCTTTCCACGGCGGTCTTGAGTTCGCGGTGGCCGCCGATGCGGGGAAAGCCGAGGTTGGTGGCAAGGATGGTCATCTGGATACACTCCGGGCAAGGGTTGGCAAGGCGCGCGCTGCCCCTCCCAAGGGCCGGACGAGCGCGTGTCACCGCATTGACGAAGCGATTGCAGTCATTGCCCTTCAGGAACCCACCGTTCCCTCGGCCTAGCGTGACACCCGATAGCAGGTCTCCTGGCTCACGGGTCGTCGCCTTGGGCCGTCTTCCCGAACCAGATCAGGTTCAGTGACGGTGTATCGGCCCTTGGCTCGCCGCTGACAGTTGCGGGGGCAGCGCCGGTCTTGCACCGGCTTCCCTATTAATCCCTCTCGGGAGCTATCGCGGGCATAAAGCCAAAGGCCGACACGGCTGTCAAGAAGGACATAAAGAAATCTTTATATGATTTGAAGGCGACGGAGCTGGGTTTTTAGGCGTCACGAGGTGCGCGGGCGCATGTTCATTGTCCCCGCCGGTTCGGATCGTTCGCATTGCGCGCGCAACGCTGGACCGAAATGGCACAGTTCAAGCGCGGACCTGTGGTTTCGAAATGCCGGCCGGCTCCGGTGTACCGGGCGCGATACAGCTACAGGCATCACCTTTAAAGGCATTACGACGGGTTCTGCGCTGTTTCAGTAACCGCCGCTTGCGACCAGGCACCTGGCCGGGGGTGGCACGCCGATTGCTGCTGGGACATCCAGAGGCTAGCGGTACGAGAATGTGTCAACACTAACATTTACAATTGATCCGTCGGCTGAGTTCAAAGAACCTGAACGAAATCAGCCATCGATCCGCAACGTCCTGCGGCGTGCCCAGAATGGTAAATCTGGATAGGTCAAAGAGCAGATCGAGAGCGATAACCCTGTCGGTGATACAGGTGCGAAGCCGTCTTCGCTGAATCGATCCGATCTGGCTTTTCGCGACCAATTGATCGCAAACATAGTCTGCCCCAGCAACGCCGTCGCCAAAGTCCACAACAGCGTCTATGAGCGATATTTGATCTCCACGACGCTGCGCCTGAACGGCACATGGGTCGCCACCTATGGACGGCCCAATGTGCGTTGGCCCGATGCGAATGGTCCTCTCGCAGTGGCGGAAACCCAACCCTATCTGGCAGAGGCGCTCGCGCTGGCAGACGCAAGAACCGGAATTGATGATCGCCGAAGGACGACACGTGTGACCCACGCCCCGGAGAGGCGCCAGCTGAAGTCACGCAGAGCCGCGTCCGTGAAGCGCGAAAACGGCCCATGATCGCGTCCAAAGTTCCCGCGGTAATAAACGCTTCATTCTTTTGTCACGTAGTTAAATCTTTAACTGCCGATCAGCTATTAAATGTGTCGAAGCCTCCCAGAGTTTGATGGCCGTTCCCATGGCTGACTCTCCAGATCGATTGCAGGTCGTCGAAACCGCGCGGAAGCTGATTCTGAGCGAGGGAGCAAGGTTTTCGTTAACCTCCATATACAGAGAGTTAAACTGCTCCAGGGCTCACATACGCCGATATTTCCCCACCAAGGACAGCCTTATCTCCGCTGCCTTTGGCAGAGATTCCGGTGATGGCATTGCGAAACCGGTGGCTGTGGCGACTGCAGACAAGACGCCCCCTGCCAGCATGAGCACTACCGACGATTGGATCATGCGCCGATTTCGGGTGTTCGAGCGCGCCATCGCAACGCTCGAGGGAAATATCGATGGTGTGCGACAGGAAAATGCCAAATCGGTAGCCGAGCTGGAGAAACGGATTTTTAAAAGCCAGCCCTCTTCGCTTTCGAGTCCAATCGAAACAGGGCGAAGCCCTCACAGCGAACGCGAAAGCGGTCTGGCGCATGCGCCTGGTGTGGATAGCATCCTGAAGACGGAATCTGGCTTCTTCAAGGAATTCAACTCAGCCGATAGATTGTCGGGCATCAAGCCGCCGCCGATCGTTCATGACACCGAGAACGGCGAGAGAAACACCGCCTATGATTTGGCGGAAGATGAATCTTTCGAAGATGGAGAAATCCATTTCACCACTGCGGCTGCCGATGAAAGTCCTGACAGGAGCGAGTGGAAAGGCTTGATTATTTTCGGGCTGACAGCATTTTCAGCCGCGTTATTGCTTGCCATCATTGTGATGGCGTTCACCAACGGCGCGGGGGCGAGCTATCTTCCTGATAACGAAATCCGAAAGCCGGTCGCGCTGTCGCCAAAGGCGATCGGCGCACAAAAACCAGGGTTCGCCATTGGCAACGCGGGGTCCGAAAGTCAGATTGTCATAAACTCAGCCACGTCCATGAAACCTCCTTCCAGGCCCGCCACTTTGGCCGCCAAGGATCTCGGCCTGGAGGATTTTGCCGCTGGACATGTAACGTTGAACGAAGCGGGAAGCCTGACCCCGGAAGCGAAGGTGAAACTTGCGCTGGCATATGTGAGAGGCGATGCGGTCAAGGCCGATCCCCTGATGGGGGCGTTTTGGAGCGGGGCGGCCGCTCAACAGGGAAATGCCGAGGCCCAATACATTCTGGGCACGTTGTACGCCAAAGGGATCAAGCCCGATGCCGAGCAGGCATTTCACTGGTTTTCCAGTGCGGCCGTACTTGGCAATCCCAAAGCCATGCACAACCTGGCGATAGCGCTCTTGAACGGCGACGGGGTTGCCAAGGATAAGACGTCAGCGGTGAACTGGCTCGTGCGCGCTGCAAACCTGGGATACCGGGATTCTGCCTTCGACCTGGGCGTACTGTATGAGCGAGGCGAAGGCGTCGCCCAAAACTCCCGGACTGCCCTTTCCTGGTATGACAACGCCGCCGGCATGGGAGATCAGGAGGCCGCAAAAAGGGCCGCCTTGTTGCGATCGGATGGGCTTGAGGCTTCGAACCGCAACTGACGCTTGGCTTTGTGTGACCTTGGTCGGTCAACCGGCTGGCGGAACCGCTCTCCTGTATTGTATCGCGATCCCCTTGCGGTGATGCATTTTCTCCAGCAATTTCGCGAGATTCCATAAAAAACCTCTTCAAGTTCCCGGCAATTTCGATGCGGTGATTGCGTTATCCCGAAAGCGGGTTTGGAACAATTCGTTTTCATTTTGCATCAATTGCACGCGCACAGATTACTTCGCTCGAAGCGACGGTTGAGTGAAAATGGCAGGAGCGAAGTCGGATCAATTTCTCTTTCATGGCGCAACGAGCAACTGCTTCATTCGGAACAAAGGAGCCGGAAACCCTGGCTTTCGCAAGCGTTACGGCTGCCGATATCATTCGGGCGCCGAGCGTGGAGCGGAGGATACCGGTCGACTTTCGCGCCTTGCTGAAACCCCACAAGAAGGCCGGCCGGCTGCGTCTCAGAATTGAGCGCCTGCCTCAATGCGCCAAGCTGTCGGCTGGGCAACGCGGCGAGGACAATTCCTGGTCCTTGGCGTCCGACGAACTGGAAGATTTGCATTTCCTGGCCTCTTCCAATGTCGCTCGAGATTACGAGATCACCGTCCGGGTGATGACGTTGGAAGACGGCGAAATTTCTACCCTGATGGTTGTGCCGTTCGTCATCTCGGCCTGCGACGAAACCGTATCAGTCGAAGCCTGCCGCAATCCGCACGACCAGGATCCCGTCATCCGCAATCAGCTAAGTGAGATGAACTCACTTTTTGCCGTCCGGGAGGGGGAACTGCTCGAGCTGCGCGCTGCCCTGCGGCACGCCGTTGGCGAAAGGGACGCTGAACTCGCCAAAGCACGAACGGACTGGGAGCTGGAAGTCGACCGCAGGGTAGCGGAAGCGGTTGAGCAATGCCGCATCCACGACAGGCAGGAGTATGAGGCGAGGGAGGAGGCAGAACGAAAAAGCCTGGCGGCGCAGGAAAAACTGACGGCCGAAAAGGTTACGGCAGAGCAAAAGCAGACAACAGCCGAAAGTGAACGCAGATCGCAGGCTGAGCGCCAACGATGGGAGTCCGAGTCAGCGGCGCGCTTGAAAGCGGCCCGCCAGGAGTGGGAGGTCGAGGCTGGCCGGGGCCTGAAAGCGTCACACCAAGTGTGGCAGGCGGAGAGCGAAAAACGGATCGACGAGGAGCGCCGGAAATGGCAGGCACAGGCCGAAGGCGATGCGGCCAAAGAGCGGGATCGCTGGAAATCCAATGCCGCTCAGCGGCTGGATGGTGCGCGCCAAGTGTGGCAAGCGGAAGCCGATGAACGCGCAAAGGCTGACCTCGAAAGCTGGAAAGCGGACGCCGATAGGCGCATCAAGGCCGAACGGGAGTTGTGGCTTGCGCAGTCTGGCGAGCAGACCAGGACCGAATTCGAGCGCTCGAAAGCGGAAATCGAAGCGCGCTGGGAGGCGGACACAGAGGCCCTTCTTGCCGCCGAACGCAGGCGCCTGGCGGCAGAGGCCGAACAGCGGATTGCGGCCGAGCATGCGCGCCTTGCGGCAGAAGCTGAACTGCGGATTGCGGCACACCAGCGCCTTCTCAGCGAAAATGCGGCCGCTGCAAAAGCGGAGAGCGTGAGGGAAGGCGCAAATTATCCCGCGGCCGCGGCCAGCCAGGTTGATCATGAGACAGTCGAGAAACTGGCCGAGGAACGTGACAAAAATCGGCAATTCAACAAAGATTTGCAAGCGGCAGCCGATAAAAACCGGGAATTGACGGCGGCACTGGCGGCGATGACCTTGCGTTGCGAAAACGCCGAGCGGGCTCCCGTCGCTGCCAAAAGTCCGCCCCCGGTGCCAGACCTGGGGGACGGCTATATCAAAAGCCTTCGCGCGGAAATTGCCACCCTCCACAAGTCACTTGCCAACCAGGCTGCCGAGCTTGGACGGGCACGCGCCGAGCTGGAGCAAGCACGCCCACTGCACATCCAGCGCGCTCCGATAAATCTGCGAATCGGAGCGCTTCGTGATTTTCAGAATGAGGAAGAACAAGCGCCCGGACGGGAAAAGTCAAAGTGGCCGATCCGGGATTGTATCCTGGTCGTGGCCATCGTTGTTCCGCTGGTCCTGTTCTATCCCTGGATTGCCGTTTACCTGCCGCAAGGGGTTCGAGACGGCATCGCAACGGCGACCGGCGGCTTGCTGAACGTGGAAATCGTACAGCCGGTCGTGACCAAAAACCCTTTGCCGCCGCCGACGCCTGTGCGCCCGACCGCCATCGCGAGCCGTGTCTTGAAAGTCCATGCGTCGCCGGCTTCAAAGGGTGCGGTCATTTTCTCCCTGCCGAAAAATGCAACGGTGGTGGTTCTGGAAAAGCAGGGCAATTGGAGCAAAATCGAAAGTCCGGCTGACGATGTCGGCAAATCCCAGCAGGGCTGGGTCTGGAGCGCTTCTCTTCTGAGCAAGGACCGCTGAGCGCTCGAGAGGTGTCTTGACAAAGTCCGGACACACCAGCGGGGCGTATTAATCGCTGGACCATCAACCTGTGGCGGACGTCGGGAGGGATGCCGCGTCATCCCGATCGTTAAAATTGCACCGCGGCAGTTGGGACCTTTGTTAGGAGGTCAGCGCATAATGGCTGCCTTACTGAGATAGCGACCGGCACAGTAACTGAAGATTACCGGGATGCCTTTTCCAATGGGGTGTTGATGAGTGATTTGGCGGAAGAGTACAGCCGTTACGCACACGAAGCGGAAATCAACGTCGCCTGGGCCTGCGACCCCGACCTGCGAAATTATTGGAAAGAGATGGCGTCCGCATACCGGCGCTTGGCAGCCGCAACCAATGCACGTGCAACCATGAAGGAGTTTAATCGAAACCGCGCAGCATAGTCTGCCGGATTTGGCGTGAGGCACGAGAGGAAGGGCAGTCTTCCTGTTATTGGCGGACAGAGAGGGATTCGAACCCTCGAACGGCTTTCACCGTTACACACTTTCCAGGCGTGCGCCTTCAACCACTCGGCCACCTGTCCTGCCAGGGAATGGGGTGGATACACGGCCTCAGCCAGCCCCGCAAGGGCCAGCCAACCTGTTCCCGCAAAAGGTTTTTTGGCGCCTGCTGCGCGCCGTGCGAAATCACGCTCCTGTCATGCCGGATGATCGAGATGGTATGGCCGACCACCACATCGACCAGGCACATGGTCACTGCGCGGTGCGGCGGTCGCGATGGATCATGCAGAGATTGCGAATATAGATCGGCAGCGGCAACGCCTGCTGGAAAACCAGCGGCCAGGCTTCCTGATGGATGGCATAGATGAACGAGATCATGCCGCCGCCAAGGCTGACATACCAGAAGCTGACTGGAATGACGCTGTGGCCTTCCTTCTCGCTTTTCAGCCATTGGATCAGGAAGCGCACGCCAAAGATTGCGCCGCCTAGGAAGCCGAAGCTGTTCCACAGCACATCGGACGGATGCGCCATCATGCTGGCATAGAGGTGCGCCAGGAAATTCATCTACAACTCCCGTATCTCGGTGCGGCCGCGATAGCGGCGCTGCAGCCAGCGCACGCCCAGAAGGTCCTGCACACTGACCAGCATGCGGCCGAAGTTGGTATATTTCGACGTGCCGGTCAGGCGCGGGCGATGGTTCACTGGCGCATAGGCGACCTTCCAGCCTTCGCGCTGCACCAGCGCAATCAAAAAGCGATGCATGTGATCGAAATAGGGCAGCGCCAGGAAGGCATCGCGCCGGAACGCTTTCAGCCCGCAGCCGGTGTCGCTGGCGCCGTCGCCCAGCATGGCGTTGCGGAAACCATTGCCCAGGCGCGAAGCAATGCGGCGGCTGGCGCTGTCCTTGCGCTTGACCCGCACCCCCGAAACCATGCCCAGCGCCGGATCGGCCCGCAGCATGGCCAACAGCTTGGGAATATCGGCCGGGTCATTCTGGCCGTCGCCGTCCAGGGTAACGATGGTGGGCCCCCGGGCGGCGGCAACGCCGCTCCTGATGCCCCGGCTTTGGCCCAGGTTGCGGCCATGGCGCAGCACCCGAAGCTGGGGCAGTTCGGTCTTCAGGGCGGTCAGCGCCTCCGCCGTGCCGTCGGAGGAGCCGTCATCCACGAAGACGATCTCATGGGCCTCGCCCGCCAGCGCGGCCGCGATCTCACGGGCGAGGGGGCCGACATTGCCCGCCTCGTCCTTGACCGGGATCACAGCGGAAACCGCGACCGACATGGTTATGCAAAGCCCCTTGCACGTTGAAACGGGGCCTTATACCTGCCCCGGTCTTTGCAACATAGGGGCGGGACCGACATAGTTCCCCCCGCATGACCGACTCGGAAGTCTCAGAAAATTCAAGGGAAATTTCGGGGGAAATCCCGGCCGAAACCGCGGCCGGACCGGCGCCGCCTCCGCCCCGTTGGCTGAGCTGGATCAGCCGCCGGCCCAAGACCCTGCTGGCCATTCTGGGGCTGCTGCTGTGGCTGCCGGGGGTGCTGAGCCTCCCCGCCCTGGACCGGGATGAGAGCCGCTTTGCCCAGTCCTCCCGCCAGATGGTGGAAAGCGGCAACTGGGTGGATATCCGCTTTGGCCATGTCCCCCGCTACAAGAAGCCGGTGGGGATCTACTGGCTGCAAACCGCCGCCACCAAGATCGCAGGCCCCCTCTTGGGAGAAGGCGGGTCGGACAACCGCATCTGGACGTATCGGTTGCCCTCGCTCTTAGGCGCCATCGCGGCGGCGTGGCTGACGGTGTGGGTCGCCGCTGCTGTTACCAGCGCGGAAGGCGCAGCTCTGGCGGGCCTGTTGATGCTGGGTTCGGTGCTGCTGACGGCCGAAGCCACCATTGCCACCACCGATGCGGTGCTGCTGGCCTGTGTGGTGGCGGTGCAGGGCGTGTTGCTGCGGCTCTACCGCGCCGCGCGCGATCCGGACGCAGCCGCGGTATCGAACAGACTTGTGT
>JACCXK010000007.1 GCA_013697055.1 Alphaproteobacteria bacterium | reverse complement strand
CGCGGTGCCCGCGCCATACTGCGCCGTCCAGCGCGACCACAGCCAGTCCGGGGTGGACAGGCGCTCGCGGTCCAGGCCCGACAGCACCGCGTCGCCTTCCTTGGCGAGTTTGCGCAACACCGCATTGATCAGCGGCTTGAAATGCACTGCCTTGAAGTCCTTGGCGGCCAGTTCATTGGCGGCATCCACCGCGGCATGGGGCGCAACTTTCAGGATCAGAAGTTCACACGCGCCCAGCAGCAATATTTCGCTGGCCGCGCCCGCTTTGTGCGGCGCCAGGGGCTTGGCGATGAATTTGCGCAGCACCGCATCCAGCGCCCCCAT
Source organism: Alphaproteobacteria bacterium (assembly GCA_013697055.1). Taxonomy (GTDB): domain Bacteria; phylum Pseudomonadota; class Alphaproteobacteria; order Micropepsales; family Micropepsaceae; genus Rhizomicrobium. The sequence continues at coordinate 35,149 of JACCXK010000007.1, read as the reverse complement.
GTGGCGCAAGGTCTCGCTGGCCAGGGCGCGGGCAAAACCGGCATCGCGCACGGCAAGGCCCGCAAGCTGGTCCAGCCAGGCATCCAGCGGGCGGCGCTTCTGCAGCACGCCGGAAAGAATGGCCAATGCCGCGCGGCGCGCTGGCAGTCCCGTATCTGTCATGGGCTCTCTTTAGGGCAAAGCCATCGCTCTTGCGAGCGGGCGCGCAAGGGCATTAGCTGCGATCTGCAATGCGGGGCGAAAACCATGACAGCGTTTGATCTGACGGGAAAAGTTGCCCTGGTGACGGGCGGCAATGGCGGCATCGGGCTGGGCATGGCCAAGGGCCTGGCCGAAGCCGGCGCGACCGTGATGGTGGCAGGGCGTGACGCGGACAAGAACAGCCGGGCGGTGATCGCGCTGGGCGGCAACGCCGATTCCGTCTCCGCCGACATGGCAGACGAGGACGGCGTGAAAGCCGTGGTGGATGCGACGGTCCAAAAGTTCGGCCGCCTGGACATCCTGGTGAACAATGCCGGCATCAATATTCGCAAATCCCCGCAGGATTACGCGCTGGAGGAATGGCACCGGGTGCTGAACATCAACCTGACCAGCCTGTTCGTCTGCTGCCAGGCGGCTTATCCGCACTTGAAGATGCGGGGCGGCAAGATCATCAATATCGGTTCCATGATGTCGATTTTCGGCGCGTCGTTTGCCGCGCCCTATGGCGCCAGCAAGGGCGGCGTGGTGCAGCTGACCAAGTCGCTGGCGTCGGCATGGGCCGCGGAGAATATTCAGGTCAATGCCGTGCTGCCCGGCTGGATCGACACCGAACTGACCAAGGGCGCGCGCCAGCAGGTGTCAGGGCTGCACGAAAAAGTGCTGGCGCGTACGCCGGCCGGACGTTGGGGTGCACCTCAGGACATGGCGGGCATCGCGATATTCCTTGCCAGTCCTGCGTCGGACTTCATCACCGGCACGGCGATCCCTGTGGACGGGGGGTATGCAGCGCAGGGTTGAGAGCAGCTCCCGGCCGCTCGCCCAAGCTCGCGGCGTTCGACACTCAAATCGATCCACTGGATCGATTTGACCCGCTACGCGGGCCATGTCTCACCCCCAGGGACCGCGCTTGACGACAACGGCATCCGCGCCCGCCATCGCCGTAAGCCGCGCAATACGCTCTTCCGTCGAAGGGTGCGTGGCGAACAGTCCGCTGATACCGCCATGCAGCGGGTTGATGATGAACATGTGCGCCGTGGCGGGATTGGCGTCGGCGGGATAATTCGGGGTGCGCTGTGCTGCGCGCTCGATCTGGCCCAGCGCCGAAGCCAGCCACATCGGGCGGCCGGTAATTTCCGCGCCAGCGCGGTCGGCTTCGAATTCGCGGGAACGTGAAATCGCCGCCTGCACTAGCATCGCGGCAATCGGCGCCAGCATGGTGACCAGCAGCACGCCCACCATGCCCATCGGATGTTCACGGTCGCGACTGCCGCCCATGAAGAAGGCCATGTTGGCCAGCATGGAAATGGCGCCCGCGATCACCGCGGTGATGGTCATGGTCAATGTGTCGCGATGTTTCACATGGCCCAGCTCATGCGCCAGCACGCCAGCCAGTTCTTCCTGGCTCACCTGGCTCAGCAAACCGGTGGTGACGCAAACGGCGGCATGATCGGGATTGCGCCCGGTGGCGAAGGCGTTGGGCTGGGGATTTTCGGTGATGTAAACCTTGGGCATGGGCAACTGCGCCTGCGCCGCCAGCTTTTCCGCCAGCCCGTACAGGCCGGGCTCGCTGGCGACGTCGACCTGGCGCGCGCCATACATAGACAAGAGCACCTTGTCGGAATTCCAATAGGCGAACAGGTTCATCGCCAGCGCCATGGCAAAGGCGATCACCACACCGGTGCCGCCGCCCAAGAGCGCACCCACCGCCAGGAACAACCCGGTCAGCGCCGCCATCAGGATGCCGGTACGAAGCGTATTCATCATTTTTCTCCCATCGGATCAGATGTAAGATCGATCCATGGCCAATCAAGCAACGCCGGAACAAGTCGCCGCCCGCATCGCCGAAGCCGCCCAGCGCGCCAAGGCCGAAGCCGAGGCGCGCCGCACCCAGGAAACTAAGGTGCAATTGCCGCCGGAATTGGGCGGACCCAAGGGCCCCGAGCCCACGCGCTATGGCGACTGGGAAATCAAAGGCATTGTCTCCGACTTCTAAGGAGCGTCGGCGAGGCCCGTAGCGACAGCGTGTGGGCGAGCGACCAATTAAAAGGCGTCGCGGGTCATTTCTTCCAGCGCCCGGCGGATATCCGCCGGCCAGGCCTCGATATGGGCGGCGAATTCCTCGCCATGCCCGGCATAAAGGGCGCGGATGGCTTCCTCATACCCGGGCGCATTGCCCACCAGGGCGGTGGCGAAGCGATAAGCGGCGTCGCGCTTGGCGCGCTGTTGGGCTTTGGGGTTGCGGCTGGCGTCCTCCACCAGCTTGCGCAGGGCCACCGAGGCACCCCCCGGCTGGGTCGCCAGCCAGTCCCAATGCCGGGGCAGCAAGGTCACCTCCCGCGCCGTTACTCCCAGCTTGGGCCGGCCGGGGCGGCCGGCTTCCTCACCAGGCGGGAAGCGGGGGTCGATATCGACTACCCGGCCAGTCTCCTGGTCAAAGATCAGCGCGGCAGGGTCATGGCGACAGGCCGCATAGACCTGGGGCAGGGTCCCGGACCCCAAATGGTCGAAGCCGGAAAAGGCGGAATAGCTCATGGCTAGTATATATCCGGGTGAAATAACAAAGTAAATATCATCGGGGTAAAAGTAAATCGGCCATTTGCCTTGATGCCGCCGCCCTCAAGGTTCATTTAAAGGAGGCATCCCGAAAGCGCCGCCATGTTCATCCAGACCGAATCCACTCCCAATCCCGCCACCCTGAAATTCCTGCCCGGGCGGGAGGTGATGGGCGAAGGCGCGGTGGCCGATTTTCCCAGCGCCGACACCGCCGGTCGCTCGCCCCTGGCGAAGGCGCTGTTCGCCATTCCCGAAGTCTCTCGCGTGTTCTTCGGCTCGGATTTTATTTCGGTGACCAAGCGCGACGGCGACTGGAAGCATCTCAAGCCCGCCATCCTGGGCGCGGTGATGGAGCATTTCACCCAGGGCCATGCCCTGCTGGAAGGCGGCGCCGATGAAACCGAAGAAACTTTCAGCGACGAAGACAGCGAGATCGTCGAGCAGATCAAGGAATTGATCGAGACCCGCGTGCGCCCCGCCGTGGCGCAGGATGGCGGCGACATCATCTTCAAGGGCTTTGACGGCTCCAGCGGCATCGTCTCGCTGCACTTGCAAGGGTCGTGCGCCGGCTGCCCGTCCTCGACCATGACCCTGAAGAACGGCATCGAGAACATGCTGCGCCATTATGTGCCCGAAGTGACGGCCGTCGAAGCGGTGTGAGCATGAGCAACGCCGAGCCGTACCTGGCGCAAGACGATCACGCGATTTCCGATGCCGCGCTGGACACCATCTTCCGCAGTGCCCGCACCATGCGCCAGTGGCAGGACAAGCCGGTGTCGCCGGCGCTGCTGATGGCGATCTATGACCTGGCGCGGCTGGGCCCCACCGAGTCCAACATCACCCCGGCGCGCTTTCACTTCGTGGTTTCGAAAGAGGCCAAGGCGCGGCTGGAGCCGCTGATGGACGAAGGCAATCGCAAACAGACCATGTCGGCGCCCGCTACCGCCATTATCGGCTATGACCTGGACTTTGCGCGCACCCTGCCGACCCTGGCGCCGCGCGCCGCGGAAAGCCTGGCCGCGAAGTTGGCAGATGATCCGGAACGCGTGAAGCTGATGGCGATGCGCAGCGCGGGTCTGCAAGGCGGCTATTTCATGGTTGCGGCGCGGGCGCTGGGGCTGGATTGCGGACCCATGGCCGGTTTCGACCGGAATGGTATCGACAGGGAATTCTTCGCCGGCACCGCCATCAAGTCCTATTTCCTCTGCAATCTGGGCTATGGCGTTTCGGACAGCGTGCGCCCACGCGCCGCGCGCCTCGGCTTCGACGAAGCTGCCAAGATCCTGTGAAGATACTGGCGGTGGATACGGCGCTTGGTGGTTGTTCCGTTGCGTTGCTGGAAGACGGCAAGATCCTCGCCCACACTTTCGAAGCCATGGACCGCGGCCATGCGGAACGTCTGGCGCCGATGGTGGAAGAGACCATGCGCGGTTTTGACTTCGCATCGCTGGACAGGCTCGCCGTCACCATAGGTCCTGGCACCTTCACCGGCCAGCGTGTCGGTCTGGCTTTCATGCGCGGCCTTCGTTTGGCGCTGAAGCGGCCGCTGACCGGTGTCACCACATTGGAAGTGATCGCCGCCGCCGCGATGGCCGAAACCAAACAAGCGCGCGCCGCTGTGATCCATGACGCGCGGCGCGAGGAAGGCTATCTTCTGTTGCAGGATGGCGAGGATACCGTGCAACAGCCGGTCGTCATGCTCTTTGCCGACGCGATCGAACGCATCCGCGCCTTTGGACCTTGCGCCCTGGCGGGTACCGGCGCGGCCGCGGCCAAGGAAAGCCTGGGCGCGGACTTTGTGCTGTCCGGCATCCGCCAGCCCGACGCCCTATGGGTGGCGCGGCTGGCGCAAAGGCGGGCACCTTCGAACGAGGCGCCCGGTCCGCTCTATCTGCGCGCGCCCGACGCCAAGCTGCCCGGCGGTAAAGCCCTTGTTTGACGTCACGCCCTTTGACTCGGTTTCCGGCGCGCATGTCCTGGCCGTGCTCCACGCCGCCTGTTTCCCGCAGCCCTGGGATGCCGCGGCACTGAGCGCGCTGCTGGTGACACCGGGCACCTTCGCCTTTGCTCATGATGACGGTTTTGTGCTGGCCCGCGCCGCCGACGGGGAAGCGGAGATCCTGACCCTGGCGGTGGCGCCCCAGGCGCGCGGCAAGGGGCTGGGACGCGCGTTGTTGCAAGCGGCTATCAAAAAGGCGCGCAGCATAGGCGTCCAGACCATGTTCCTGGAAGTGGGCATCGACAATCCGGCGGCCATGGCACTGTACGCCGGGTTGGGTTTTACCAAGGTGGGGATGCGCAAAGGCTATTATAGCGGCACCGATGCACTGGTTCTCAGGCTTTCGCTGCCTGCCAATATCGAATAGCCTGATGTTCTTCCCCGCAGCCAACAGGAGCAACAGGTGACGCGGATTGAAAAGGCCTGCGTCGACAAGGGTCTTCGGATGACCGACCAGCGCCGGGTGATCGCCCGCGTCCTGTCGGACGCCTATGACCATCCCGACGCGGAGGAGCTGTACCGCCGCGCCTCGTCGATCGACCCGCATATTTCCATCGCCACCGTCTATCGCACCGTCAAGCTGTTCGAGGATGCCGGCATCCTGGAGCGGCATGATTTCCGTGACGGACGCTCGCGCTATGAGGAAGTGCAGGAGGCCCATCACGATCACCTGATCGACGTCGCCACCGGCAGCGTGATCGAATTCCGCAATGAGGAAATCGAAAAGCTCCAGCGCCGCGTGGCCGAAGAGCTGGGCTTTGAGCTGATCGACCACCGGCTGGAACTGTACGGCGTGCCGAAGGGGCGCAAGCCCCCCACCGGCTGATACGCTGATGGCACGGTTTCGCGCCGCTTTCATCATCGCGGCCTTTATCCTCTTCACCCTGCCGCTGATGCCGCTGCAATGGCTGCTGCTGAAGCTGCGCGCCAAAGCCGCGCGAACATTCCCCAACTGGTATCACCGCCAGGTGGCCAGGCTGTTCGGCATCCAACTCCGCATCGTCGGCAAGCCGGTGACAGGCGAAGGCGTGCTGCTGGTCGGCAACCATACCAGCTGGGCCGATATCATCATTTTTTCGGCGGCAACGCCGCTGTCCTTCGTGTCAAAGGCCGAGGTGGCGCGCTGGCCGCTGTTCGGCACCCTGGCGCGGCTGCAGCGCACCGTCTTTGTCGAGCGCAGCCGCCGCAGCGCCACCGGCGCCGTGGCCGACGCCATTCACCAGCGGCTGGCCCAGGGCGACGCGCTGCTGCTGTTTCCCGAAGGCACCAGCCATGACGGCAATACCGTCTTGCCGTTCAAGACCGCGCTGTTCGGCGCCGCCGAAGCGCGGCTGGCCAACGGCGCGCATGTGAAGGTGCAGCCGGTTTCGGTCGCCTTTACCGGCTTGCATGGGATGCCGATGGGGCGGGGAAACCGCCCGCTCTTCGCCTGGTATGGCGACATGGAGATGGTGCCGCATTTGTGGGAGGCGCTGCTGGCCGGGCCGCTGGATGTGGAGGTCCGGTTCCACGCCCCCCTCAGCCTGGACCGGATGGACCGCAAGACATTGGCCGCCAAAGCGCAGGAAATCGTGCAAAACGGCCAGTCCGAAGCCCTGGCGGGGCGCTCTTTACCTTGAACTTGCGGGCTTTCGACCTGATAAACCGGGCCAGATGAAGACGCTCTACGTCAAGACCTATGGCTGCCAGATGAACGCCTATGATTCCGCCAAGATGGCGGATCTGCTGGCGCCGCTGGGCTATGCCGCGACGGATGCGCCCGAGGGTGCCGACATGGTGATCCTCAACACCTGCCACATCCGCGAAAAGGCGGTCGAGAAAGTCTATTCCGAGCTGGGGCGCTTGCGCGACCTGAAAGCCAGGAAGGCGAAAAACGGCGAGCGCATGGTGCTGGCGGTGGCGGGCTGCGTCGGCCAGGCCGAAGGCGAAGAGATCGTGGCGCGCGAGCCGGCGGTGGATCTGGTGGTGGGGCCGCAATCCTATCACCGTCTGCCGGAGATGATCGCCCGTACCGCCCGCGCCGGCGGCCATGCGCTGGAAACCGATTTCCCGGCGCTGGAAAAATTCGATTCCTTGCCGGCGCCCACTACCAGCACGGTCAGCACGTTTTTGACGGTGCAGGAGGGTTGCGACAAGTTCTGCACCTTCTGCGTGGTGCCCTATACCCGTGGCTCTGAACAATCGCGCCCGGCCGAGGCTATCCTGCGCGAGGCGCGGCAGTTGGCGGACAAGGGCGCGCGCGAAATGGTGTTGTTGGGCCAGAACGTCAATGCTTATGACGGCGATGGCTGGAGTCTCGCAAAATTGTGCGACGCGCTGGCCAACATAGAAGGCATAGAACGTATCCGCTACACCACCAGCCATCCCCGCGATATGGCGGATGATCTGATCGCGGCCCATGGCGATAATCCCAAGCTGATGCCCTATCTGCACCTGCCGGCGCAGTCGGGGTCCGACATGGTACTGGAGGCGATGAACCGTCAGCACAGTGCCGATGATTACCGCCGTATTGTGGATCGGGTTCGCAAGGTTCGTCCCGACATCGCCCTGACCTCGGACTTCATTGTCGGCTTTCCCGGTGAAAGCGATGCGGATTTCGAGGCCACGTTGAAGCTGGTGCGCGACACCGGTTACGCCACGGCCTTCTCGTTCAAATATTCCAAACGCCCCGGCACGCCCGCTTCCACCATACGCAAACAGGTGGCTGAAGACGTCAAGACGGCGCGGCTGGAGGCGCTGCAAAAGCTGCTGCTGTCGCAGCAGTATGCCTTCGATGATTCCCAGATCGGCAAGATCCTGCCGGTGCTGTTTGAAAAAATCGCGCGCGAAACCGGCCAGATCATGGGCCGCACGCCCTACCAGCAGCCGGTGCATGTGATCGCATCGACGGACCTTATCGGCACCATCGCCGATGTCAGGATCGAGCGGCGCACCGCCAACAGCCTGCATGGAATACTGGCTTGAGCAGCCGCAAAAATAGCCTCACCTTGGAATTTCCCGACAACCGGCTGCTGGCGGCGCTGTCGGGTCCGCATGCCAAGCATTTTGCCCGTATCGAGCAGAAGCTCGATGCCGTGCTCGACATGCGCGGCAACCTGGTGGCGGTGGACGGCAAGGAGCGTGAACGCGCCGCCGCCATCCTGCGGGCGCTCTATGCCCGGCTGGAAGCGGGCGAAAGCGTCACGCTGGCGGAAGTGGATGCGGAGATTCGCTTTACCGACCAGGCCCGGGCCCATGCGCCGGGCGCGATCAAGACCGCCTCCTCGCGGGCGGTTCGCCCGCGTTCGCCCGCCCAGGCGGCCTATCTCGACACGATGCGCCAGCACCCGCTCACCTTCGGCATTGGCCCCGCGGGCACCGGCAAGACCTATCTCGCCGCCGCCTTCGCCGCCCATATGCTGCATGAAAAGCGCGTCGACCGGCTGATCCTGTCGCGACCGGCGCTGGAAGCCGGCGAGCGGCTGGGCTTTCTGCCCGGCGACCTGAAAGAGAAGATCGATCCCTATCTGCGCCCGCTTTATGACGCGCTGTTCGACGTCTTGGGCGATGGCGCCGGGCGGCTGATGGAACAGGGCGTGATCGAAGTGGCCCCGCTGGCCTTCATGCGCGGCCGCACCCTCTCCAGAGCCTTTGTCATCCTGGACGAGGCCCAGAACACCACCCCGGCCCAGATGAAAATGGCGCTGACCCGGCTGGGCGAGGACAGTCACATGGTGGTCACCGGCGATCCGTCGCAAAGCGACCTGCCGGGCGGTCGCGCCGAGGGGTTGAACGAGGCGCTGGCCTTCCTGGAAGGCGTGGAAGGCGTTGGCGTCAGCCGTTTTGGGGAAAAAGACGTGGTGCGCCATCCCCTCGTCGCCCGTATCGTTGCCGCCTATAATCGGCACGGCAAATCATGAGCGGGATGACCCTGCTGATCCAGGACCCCAAATGGCGTACCCATCGCGGGCTGCAGGCACGGTTGAAGACCGCTGCCGAAGCGGCGCGCAAGGCTGCAAAATTGAAAGGCGATTTCACCATCCTGCTCACCGGCGACAAGGCGTTGCGCGCCCTGAATCGCGACTTTCGCGGCAAGGACAAGCCGACCAATGTCCTGTCCTTTCCGTCCGGCAGCGGCTATGCCGGTGACATCGCCATTGCCCATGGCGTCACCAGCAAAGAAGCCAAGGCGGCGGGCAAGCGCTTCGCCGATCATGCCACCCATCTGGTGGTGCATGGCGTGCTACACCTTGCAGGCCATGATCATGAACGTCCCAAAGATGCCAAGGTGATGGAGCCGCTGGAAGTGAAGATACTGGCCCGGCTCGGCATCGCCGATCCTTACGCAACCATGCCGCAATGAGCGACCACCCTTTAAAGCGGTTGATCCAGAAGATCACCGGCCAAGACGCCGAGGCCGCGGCCATGCGCGTCAGCCTGGAAGAGGTGATCGAGGAAAGCGATCGCGAGTCGCCCGCCTTGTCGGCGCAGGAGCGGGTGATGCTGGGCAATTTGCTCAAGTTCGGCGAATTAAAAGTGCGCGATGTGATGGTGCCGCGCGCCGAGATCGTGGCGGTGGACGAGACCATCGGCTTGGCGGAACTCCTCAAGCAGTTTCGCGAGGCGCAGCATTCGCGCCTGCCGCTTTATTCGGAAACCCTGGACGATCCCACCGGACTGATCCATGTGAAGGATGTGCTGGGTCTTTTGGAAGCCGAGGCTGATGGGCCCTATTGCCTGCCGCCCAAGGCGAAGATCACCGCCTTGCGCCGGCCCATCCTGTTTGCGCCGCCCTCGATGCGGGCGCTGGATCTGCTGCTCAAGATGCAGGCGACGCACACCCATCTGGCGCTGGTGATCGACGAATATGGCGGCACCGATGGCCTGGTTTCCATCGAGGACATTATCGAGGAAATCGTCGGCGACATCGCCGACGAGCATGATGACGATCCCGCCGTCATCAAACCCGATGGCGATGGCTTTATCGCCGATGCCCGCATGGACCTGGACGACTTCAAGGCCCAGACCGGCCACGACCTTATGGTGAAAGACGCCGAAGACGATATCGAACGCGACATAGACAGTCTGGGCGGGCTGGTCATGTCGCTGCTGGGGCGGGTGCCGCTGCGCGGCGAGATCGTCGCCCATCCCGACGGCACCGAATTCCAGGTACTGGATGCCGATCCGCGCCGGGTGCGCCGCTTGCGCGTCACCCTGCCCAGGACCCTCGCCACGGAATGAATGGCCCGGCGCGAACCGGCGACTGGATTCGCGGCCTCAGCGGCTGGGGGCGGTTGTTGTTTGCTTTCGCCGCGGGAGCTGCGTCGGCATGCGGTTTCGCGCCGCTGGAAATTTTCCCCGCGCTTCTTGTTGGCTATGCCGTTCTGGTGCTGTTGCTGGACGGCACGGATGCAGGCCCGCATCCGGTGCGGCGTGGCGCGGCGGTGGGTTGGGCCTTTTTCTTCGGCCAGTTTCTGGTGGGGCTGCACTGGATCGCCTTCCCCTTCCTGATCTATCCCGACGCCAATCTGTGGCAGTTGCCGTTCGCGCTGTTCATGCCGGCTGGCCTCGGGCTGTTCGGGGCGCTGGCCTCAGCCCTCGCGATCTATTTCTGGCAGGACGGGCCGGCGCGGATTTTGGTGCTTGCCGTGACGCTGGCGGCCAGCGAATGGCTGCGCGGCCATATCTTCACCGGCTTTCCATGGAATCTGCCCGCCTATGGCTGGGGCGCCAGTCTTGCGGTGCTGCAAGCGGCCAGCCTGGTCGGTGCCTATGGCCTGTCGCTGCTGACCATTCTGCTCGGCGCATCGCTGGCCGAACTGGCGGCGCGGCGCTGGCAGCTTCCCGCCACCATGCTGCTGCTGTTCGCCGCGCTGTGGGGATTTGGCGCGCACCGTCTGTCCGCAGCGCCCACCGACACCGTGCCGGGTGTCAGTATCCGGCTGGTGCAGCCCAATATTCCGCAAGCCGAGAAATATGTCCGCCGCCTGATGCTGCGCAATTGGCAACGGCTTCTGACCCTGAGCACCCAGCCCGGAAGGCCCAGCCATATCGTGTGGCCGGAAGCGGCCACCGGCATTGCCGTGGCCCGCGCCCCCGCTGCGCTGGACCAGATCGGCCTGTTCACGGCCCGCGGCCAGACCCTGATCACCGGCTCCGACCGTTTCGTTCGCGATGCCAGGGGCCTCACCGCCTACAACAGCCTCTATCTGTTCGCGCCGGGCGGCGGCTTGCCCCAGACCTATGACAAATTCCATCTGGTGCCGTTCGGCGAATATCTGCCGCTGGCCGGGCTCCTGGGCAGCATCGGCCTCAGCCAGTTGACCGTGGGCCCCGGCTTCAGCAGCGGCGATCATCCCCATGTGCTGGACGCGGCGCCGGCGCCACCGGTGACGCCGCTGATCTGCTACGAAGTAATCTTTCCCCATGCGGTGATCGATGCGAGCGCCCCGCGTCCCGGCTGGATGGTCAACATCACCGACGATTCCTGGTTCGGTCCCTGGGCGGGCCCGCACCAGCATCTCCTGACCGCACAGGTCCGTGCCATCGAGGAAGGCCTGCCGATCGCGCGCGCCGCCAATACCGGCATCAGCGCGATGATCGACGGCAATGGCCGCCTGCGCGCTTCGCTGGGACTGGACAGGATGGGCGTGGTGGATGCAGCCCTGCCGCGGGCGCTGCCGCCTACGCTTTATGCCCGCTTCGGCGATCTGCTGTTCGCGCTTTTACTTGTTGTCGCCGTCATTGCCGCCTCAGGGTTGCAAGTCGTTAAGCATCGCGCAAAAGCACGAAATTAACTGTTCCAGTTGGATGACAGATGGGGCAAGTTCCCGCCCGTCAAATGATTTGAGAACAAAAACAGTGGCAAAAAAACAGGCCAATCCCATCGATATCCAGGTCGGCAATCGCGTGCGCATCCGCCGCATGCTGATCGGCATGAGCCAGGAAAAGCTGGGCGATCTGCTGGGCCTGACGTTTCAACAAGTGCAAAAATACGAAAAGGGCGTGAACCGCATCGGCGCCGGCCGGCTGTTCGAAGTGTCGCGCATCCTCAATGTGCCGATAGATTTCTTCTATGAAGGCGTCAGTGCGGCGGGCCAGCCCGAATATGACGGCGCGCCGGTGATGGAATTCGTGTCCAGCGGCGAAGGCTTGCAGCTGGCGCTGGCCTTCATGAAGATCAAGGACGCCAAGGTGCGCAAGCGCATGCTCGATCTGGTGAAGAGTTTGTCTGAAGAAGAAGAGCAGAAGAACTAGCTCTTGCGGCTGGTCTTTTCTTCAAGCCCCGACATCGCTTCGCGTTCTTTCAGAACCTTATAGACGTCTTCCGGGGTGATGCCGCTGGCCGCCCACAGCACCGCCAGGTGATACAGCACGTCGGCGGATTCCTTGGCCAGCTCGGTCTTGTCGCGGCTGATCGCGGCTATCACCGTCTCGGTGGCTTCCTCGCCGAATTTCTTGGCGCACTTCTCCACACCCGCCGCCAGCAGCTTGGCGGTGTAGGACTGGCCGGGGTCCGCGTCTTTGCGGGCGGCAATGGTGGCGAACAGTTTGTCGAGGCCTTCAGACATGGGCTGCGGATTAGCATGCCTGCCCGGCCTCCGAAACCTGTTGACTCAGAGTACTCTGTTGCATAGAGTACACGCATGGAAACGCCCCTCACGCCCGAGCAGGCCGCGCTGGCCTTGAAAGAAGCAGGCACGACCGAAAAGCGCAGCGCCGCTGTCTACCGGTATCAACGTGCGGCGCCGTATCTGCTGATGTGGGGCATCATGTGGATTGTCGGATATGGTGGCAGCGACCTGGCACCGCGCTTCGCAGGCTGGCTGTGGGTGGGGCTTTTGCTGATCGCGCTGGGCGTCTCCATGGCGATTGGCCGTGACGCTGATCCCGCGCGTCTGGGTCCGCGCGCCAACTGGCGTTATTCCATCGCATTCGTCGCGATCTGGTGCTTTTTCGGCGCGACCTATGCCGTGATGGGTCCCGTCAATCCGCTGCAGCAAGGCGCCTTTCCCCCGCTCGTGGTGGCGCTGGGCTATGTGCTGACCGGCCTTTGGGCGGGTCCGCGCTTTATCATGGCGGGCGTGGCGGTGGCGGCGCTCACCCTGGGCGGCTTTTTCTATCTGCCGCAGCATTTCCTGCTGTGGGAAGGTTTTGTCGGCGGCGGCGCTTTGATCATGGCCGGCCTCTGGTTCCGGCGGGTGTGATGGGCGAACTGGATGCCGTTATTCATCAGCCCGTACGCTTGAAGATCATGGCGGCGCTGAAAGCGCTGCCACCGACCGAACAGATCGAGTTCGTGCGTCTGCGCAAGATCGTCGATGCGACCGAGGGCAATCTCGGCGCCCATATCCAGACCCTGGAGCAGGCGGGCTATGTGACGGTGGAAAAGGATTTCGCCGACAACCGGCCGCGCACCCGCGTCCGGCTGAGCAAGCAGGGCCGCCGCGCCTTTGAGGATTATGTCGCTTATCTGCGGGATTTGATCGACGGCCAAAGCGGCTGAGGTTTAACGAAAGGACCGACCATGTTGCTGACCGGCATATCCTTGCTGGGCTGGGTGCACAGCTTTGCCTGCGTGATGGCGATTTTCACCGGTGCTTATGTGCTGGCCGGCCGCAAGGGCACGCCGCGTCACCGGTTGTGGGGCTGGTGGTATGCCGCGGCCATGGTGGTCCAGAGCCTGCTGGTGATGGCCATCTACCGGTTCGACTTCATCCCGGGTCCGCATGCCAAGCCGGCCCGCACATCTTCGGCTTCTTTCATTGGGGATCGTTGCTGGCGCTGGCCGCTGTCGCACTGGCCTTGTTCAGCGCGCCGCGCCAACAGCGTCACTTGGCCTGGGCGCATGTCCATGCCCAGTCCATGCTCTTCAGCTATTACCTGCTGGTCTCCGCGCTGATCAACGAACTGTTCGCGCGCGTGGCCGTGTTGCGCGCCGCCGCCCTGGCGCTTTCACCTCATGCCGTCACCACGCTGGGCACCATGCTGGTACGGCAGGCGCAGTTGGCAGGGCTGATCGCCTGGGTCGCCTGTGCGCTGTGGTTTGCCCTCAAGGTCTATGGCCGCCGCCGGCCACCGGCTTTCACCATCGGATATCCCCTGCGCTATGGCGGCGGCGTGTTCATCGCCTGTGTGGGCGCGGGAATCCTTGCAGGCGTCCTGTCAGGGCGCGGCACGATAGGCTGGGGCCTGCTTGCCGGGTTTGTTGCCGGTATCGCGCTGGCGCGGCGCGTGGCGGGTGACGTCGCGCAGCGCTGGGGGGCGTCCTCGCTGGTCCAGGGGCGGGTGATGACCATTGCCGTGGCCTTGGAATTTGCGCTTTTCAATGTGCTGGGATCCAGCGGCATCTTCGCATCCATGAGCCGCGCCGCGGCCTGGGAAACTTCGCTGACGATCGTCGGCGCGCATTTCCTGCTGATGCGCTGGTCGCATGGGCGCCTGATGCTGGTGTTGGGCATCGCGGTTCTTGCCTGGCTGGGCTTTGGAGTGGCGGCGCATCTGCCGTTGGCGGCGGTCGCGATGGGGGACGGCCTGCTCAAGCTGGGCTTCGGCATGGCGATGGCCTGGCCGCTGCTGGAGCAGATGGTTACAGACCGATCCGCGCCCGGATATCCGCCGGTGTCGCGCCCGCCTCGCGCAGGCTCTCCAGGCTGACGGCGCCGTCGCGCTTGGAGAATTTCTTGCCGTTTTCATCCAGCACCAGCGGGTGATGGGCATAAATGAGTTCGGGCAATTTCAGCAGCGCCTGCAACAGCCGCTGGATATGGGTGGCCGCCAGCAGATCCTCGCCGCGCGTCACCAGGCTGACCTGCTGGTGGGCGTCATCCACCACAACCGCCAGATGATAGGAGGTGGGCATGTCCTTGCGCGCGATCACGATGTCGCCGAAACGCAACGGGTCCACCGCATGGAGCAGGCCCCGTTCCGTGAAGGTCAGTGGCCCCACCAGCGCCGCGGCGCGGGCCACATCCAGCCGCAGGGCATAGCTTTCGCCCGCCGCCATGCGCGACAGACCTTCATCCCGCGAGCAGGCGCGGCAGGTCCCTGGGTATAATGGTCCATCCGGCCCCGGGCCCGAAGGGCCCAAAGCATCAAAGTGTTGCGCCTCGCCGGCGCGGGCGATTTCGGCGGCGATATCGGCACGGGTGCAAAAACAGGGATAGACCAGCCCGCGCGCCTTCAGGTTCACCAGCGCCTCGGCATAGGCGCCCATGCGGGTGGACTGGCGCATGGTGGGCTCGTCCCAGGAAAGGCCCAGCCATTTCAGGTCATAGAAAATCGCCAGGATGAAGGCGTCGCGGCTGCGGCCCTTGTCGATATCCTCGATCCGCAGCAAAAAATCATCACCGCTCTCATGAGCGGTGATGGCGGCATAGGCATGGCCCAGATGCAAAAGCCCGGTTGGACTGGGTGCGAACCTTGTGACAATCATCGCTTCTACTATGGTCGCGCCGGACGGGCCCTCGCTTCGCTCGGGTCGCCGGTCGCTCCGAAGTCTAACGCAAAGAAACACCGATGCCACTTTCTGGACCGACCCTTGCGCCTGTGCGCGGCCCTGCTACCCATCTGGTGGTGCTGGTGCATGGCTATGGCGCCGACGGGCAGGACCTGCTGGGGCTGGCCAATCACTGGCAGGGCTTACTTCCCAGCGTCGCCTTTGCGGCGCCCAATGCGCCCACGCGCGTTCCGGGCAGCCCCGGCTATCAATGGTTTCCCATCTCGCGCATCGACCCGCATGAAATGCAGAAAGGTGTCGAGGTGGCCGGTCCCCAGCTGGACGAATATCTGGACGGCGAACTGGCGCGGCTGAACCTGCCGCCGGAGAATCTGGCGCTGGTGGGATTTTCCCAAGGCACCATGCTGTCCCTGCATGTCGGCCTGCGGCGCAAGGTGCGGCCGGCGGCCATTGTGGGATTTTCAGGCCTGCTGGCCGGGTTGCCGCCGGATGCAGACATCCCGCCCATTCTCCTGACCCATGGCGACAGTGACCAGGTGATCCCGCCCCAGGCCATGTTCCTGGCCGCCACCCAACTCGGCGCGGCGGGGGCGAAGGTGCAGTGGCACCTGGCGCGTGGCATGGGCCATGGCATCGATCCCGAAGGGCTGGGCATCGCCGGGCATTTCCTGGACCTGGCGTTCCGCGGGTTGTTGAAAAGCACTGGGCCGGGCCATTGCGTCCTCAAACCGTCATGACGAATCGGCTAGCCTCTTGAGGACATTCGGGGCTTGGCCCTAGAGTCGGGGTCTGAAAGGGGAACTGCTTTCACAGGATCTGGTCCGTGCTAGCACCAGCTGTCATTCCAAGGGCGTCCAGCCATTGCCCGGCGCTGGTGCTCAACGCAGATCATCGGCCCCTCAGCTATTATCCGCTGTCGCTCTGGTCCTGGCAGGACACCATCAAGGCGGTGTTCCTGGAACGGGTGACCATCTTGGAAGAATATGACCGGGTGGTGCGCTCGGCGCGTTTTGAGATGAAGCTGCCGTCGGTGGTGTCGCTCAAGACCTATATCCGGCCCGCGCGCCGTCCCGCCTTCACCCGGTTCAATGTTTTCCTGCGCGACCAGTTCGAATGCCAGTATTGCGGCGATCCCAAGGACCTGACGTTTGACCACGTGATCCCGCGCAGCAAGGGCGGGCGCACCACCTGGGAAAATGTCGTCACTGCCTGCAGCCCCTGCAATCTCACCAAGGGCGGGCGGAT
This sequence comes from Alphaproteobacteria bacterium, assembly GCA_013697055.1. Taxonomy (GTDB): domain Bacteria; phylum Pseudomonadota; class Alphaproteobacteria; order Micropepsales; family Micropepsaceae; genus Rhizomicrobium. The sequence continues at coordinate 18,713 of JACCXK010000007.1, read as the reverse complement.
GCCGAGCCAGGCTCGGATGCATCCGCGCATCCGGCCGCACCAGCCGACGGTGATCGAACTGCGCGAACATGGCCGCAAGTTTCCGCCGAACTATCTGCATGATAGCTGGGCGGATTATTTGTACTGGGATTCGGAACTGGAGCCATAGCCTCACTGTCATCCCCGGCGAATGCGAGCGATAGCGAGCATGAGGGAGTTTGTAGCGACAGCGTACAAACGACCCAGGCGGCTGCCACCGTGACGGTCTCGAACACCTGGATCCCCTTCCCTCGCGATGCTTCGCATCGCTCGCCGGGGATGACAGGGACGTTTAAATCCGCTCGGACAATTTAATCGCAATCCGGCAACCAGCCTTGATCGTTTCACTCAACAGCTTGTAGCCCGGCGCCTGTTCGGCGCCTTGGGCGATGGCGGTGTCGCGATGGGCGGCTTCGTCGGCGCGGAAATCCTCTACCGCCGATTTCAGCGCCGGATCCTTGTCTTCCAGCGCCGCGATCTGGGCGGCGTAATGTTCATCGATCACTTCTTCGACCGCGGCGGTGCAGGCAAAGGCGGCCTTCTCGCCCAAAGCAGCGGTGGCAGCGCCAAGCGCAAAGCCGGCGATGCGCCACACCGGCTCCAGCGCGGTGGGCCGCACCTTGCGTTCATTCACCAGCTTGTCAAAAGCCTTGAGATGCCGCTGTTCCTGCTCGGCCATGTGGGTGATGGTTTCGACGCTGGCTTCGGCGCCCTTGCGCCGGCGCAGCACGGCAAGCTGGCCTTCATAGATACGCACCGCGCCATATTCGCCGGCATGATCCACCCGGATCATGGATTCGATATCGGCGGCGGAGCCGGGCGCGGGCGGCCGATCTTTTCTAGTAAAGGCTTTACGCGGCATGTTTGCGGCCCAGAAGAAAAGCGCCGGTTCCGGCGATCAGGAACGAGAAGATCGCATTATAGGCCGGCAGCGCCAGGCCGAACAGGAACCAGGTCGCGATGTCACAGCGTATCGGCGGCGGCGCGGCGCCCGAGCCCAGCACATAGCGCGGCGCGGTGCAGCCCTGCGGACCCGGCAGCAGGTGATACTGCATGCCCGTCTGGTAGGCGCCGATCAGGCCGGAAATCGCCACCAGCGCGATGACGATCATCATCAACACGCGTGCATCCTTTTTCCACAACGCAGCCGCCAGCGCCGCGCCGATGATCAGTATCAGCACCTTGGGTTGCCACCCAGCCAGCAGGTCCCACTGCGACGCAGCCGCCAGCGCGACCAATGCGCCCAGCGCGATGGTGCCGATTGCCAGCTTGTCATTGCGCGCCACGCCGATCAGGCCGAGCGCGGCGGCGGCGATATGCGGCCAGCGCTGCCAATGACACATTTCACAAGGCGGAAGATGCTGAAGATACTGGAAACCAAGCGCGCCCAGAATCAATGCAAGCGCGCCCGCGCCCACCAATCCGGCAATCTGTTCATCACGCATCATGACAGGCGAATTCGCTTTCGATCCAGTTGCGAAACGGAGTACAAATATCGCCGATCTGCAAGCCACAGGCAAACCCACGTGTTGTTTCGCAAAAAGCCTGTTCCCCGTCATGAATCTTTGAAGATTGATGGCCGGCTGCTGGAAGTACGCCTTCGCCTCAATCCGCGCGCCCGGCGCATGATCGTCAAGGTCAATCCCGCCACCGGCGAAGTCAGTGTTACAGCGCCGTCACGTCGCGGCCTGGCGCACGCGCTGGATTTCGCGCGCGGCGAAAAGGACTGGATCGCGGGCCAACTCGCCAAGGCGCCGGGGCCGGCGTTTCTGGCTGCCGGGACCGTGATTCCATTCCAGGGCGTGCCGCATGAGATTCGCGCCGCGGCCAAGGGGCCCGCGCCGGTTTGGGCGGCGGACGGCGTGATCTGGGTGCGCGGTCGTGAAGCGCATGCCTCGCGCCGGGTGCTGGATTTCCTGAAAAAGGAAGCGCGCGCGGCACTGGAAGCACGGGTGCTGGAACATGCGCCTCGGCTGAACGCCAAGCCGTCGCGCATCACGGTGCGCGACACCGCCAGCCGCTGGGGCTCCTGTTCCTCGGGCCGCTCGCTGTCCTTTTCCTGGCGGCTGATTCTGGCGCCCGCCTTCGTGCTGGATTATGTGGTGGCGCATGAGGTCGCGCATTTGCGCGAAATGAATCACAGCGCACGCTTCTGGGCGCATGTGAAAATTTTGGTCGCAGACTTCCAGGCGCCGCAGGCCTGGCTCAAGCAACATGGCCGTGAGCTACAGCGTTACGCTGTAAAGACTTAAGTCCCGCCGAAAAGACCATTCAACAGGCGCTGGAAGGTATCCGGTTTGGTTTTTTCTTCGGCTGGCGTGGATGCTGCAGCCTGCTCTGTTGCGGGCGGCTCGGCCGAGGCCATCAGCGCGCTGCCGGTCAACGGCCGCACCGGCAAGCCCTGCTGTGCATCCGTCATGAAGGCATGGAACATGCGCGCCGGCAGGGTGCCGCCGGTGGCCTTGATCATGGGCTTGTTGTCGTCATTGCCGATCCACACGCCGCACACCAGGTCCGCGGTAAAGCCGACAAACCAGGCGTCGCGGAAATCCTGGGTGGTGCCAGTCTTCCCTGCCGCTGGCCGCTCATCCAGCCGCGCCGCCTTGCCGGTGCCGGTGGCGGTGACCTCGCTCATCAGCCGCGTCATCTGCATGTCATCCTGGGCGCTCATCACCCCGCCCAGGCTGGACGGTTTGCGCTCATACAATACCTTGGAACGGGTCTTGACCCGCAGCACGCCGAACGGAACCACACCATTGCCGCCATTGGCGAAAGGCGCATAGGCGCCGGTCAATTCCAGCGGCGTCACGCCGGAGGTGCCCAGCGCCAGCGAGGAGACTTCCACCAGCGGCGAAGCGATGCCCAGCCGCCGCGCCGTGCGCGCCACTTCCTTGGGCCCGACTTCGGCGGTGAGCTGGGCGGCGACGGAGTTCGACGATTCCGCAAAGGCCTGGATCAGGGGCATCTGGCCTTTGAAATGGCCTTCAAAATCGGTGGGCTGCCAGCCGCGAATATTCACCGGCCCGTCATTCACCGTCTCATCGATGGTGTGGCCATGTTCCAGCGCCGTCAGATAGACGAAGGGCTTGAAGGCGCTGCCCGGCTGGCGCACCGCATCGGTGGCGCGGTTGAAGCCCGAACCGCCATAGGTCCGGCCGCCCACCATGGCGCGCACCGCGCCGTCCGGCGTCATCGCCACCAGCGCCGCCTGATGGGCGTTGAATTTTCCGCCTTCGCTTTCCAGCCCGTTCGCCACGGCGCGTTCCGCCATGGTCTGGGTTTCCAGGTCGAAACTGGTTTCCACGATCACCGGCTCAGCGGACGGGCCCACCACATCATTCAGATGCGCCATGATCCAGTCGGCGAACCAGCCCGAGCCCGGCGTGCCGTTGGCGCGCACGATGCGCGGCCGCGTCGCCGCCGCCAGGCTGCGCGTGTTCTCATCGATGATACCGGCTTCCTGCATGGCCTTCAGCACGATCCGGGCGCGCTTCAGGCCGGCATCGATATCGGACAGGGGATTGTAGCGGGCGGGCGCCTTGACGCTGCCGGCAATCATCGCGGCTTCCGTCAGGCCCAGCTCGCTCGCATGCTTGCCGAAGAATTTCTGCGATGCCGCCTCGATGCCATACACGCCGGCGCCGAAATAGACGCGGTTGAGATACAGGGTCAGGATCTGGTTCTTGGTGTAGCGGCGCTCCAGATACAGCGCCAGCATGGCTTCCTGCATCTTGCGCTCAAAGGTGCGGTTGGGCGACAGGAACAGGTTCTTGGCCAGTTGCTGCGTCAGGGTAGAACCGCCCTGGACGACATGACCAGTCATCGCGTTCTGGAAGGCGGCGCGCCCCAACCCAATGGGATCGACACCGAAGTGAGAGCGGAAGCGGCGGTCTTCAATCGCAATGAAAGCGCCTGGGACGTAGCTGGGCAGGTCTTCGGCCCGCACCATGGCGCCTTGCGTCAGTCCGCGCCGTGCGATCAGGCGGCCACGGTCATCCAGGATGGTGATGTCCTGCGACGCCCCGCTGATCATCAGGTTGCCGACATCGGGCAGGTTGGACAGGAAATGCGAGAAAAACAGGCCGCCCAAAATCAGGCCCCAGGCGCCCAGCATCAGCAGCACATAGGGCCAGGTGGCGCGCGCCTTGGCTTTGGGGGCGCGTGGCGGCGGCGCGGCATCAGCCTTCTGGACGCTGCGGGTCTTTTTGCGCGGTCGGTAAATCGCAGGTTTGGCGGGTTTCTGGGTCATTCCCTCCGTTCTAGGACCGGGAGGTTAACGGGCGTTAAACAAGTTTAGGCGGAGAGGCGGTAACCGCCGCCCTCGGTCAGCAGGATCTGGGCCTTGGCGGGGTCCTGCTCGATCTTCTTGCGCAGGCGGTAAATGTGGGTTTCCAGGGTATGGGTGGCCACCGCCGGGCCATAACCCCACACTTCATGCAGCAGAATATCGCGCGGCACGGTGCCGGCGCTGGCATGCAGGAACTTGAGAATATTGGTTTCCTTCTCCGTCAGCCGCACCTTGCGCCCTTCGGCCTGCAGCAGCTTGGCGCTGGGATGAAAGGTATAGGGCCCGATCCGCACCGCCATGTCATTGGACGAGGCGTGATGGGTGTTGAGGGCATGCAGCCGCTGCAACAGGGTGGAAAAACGGAACGGCCGGGCCAGGGATTCAGCGGCCGTCGCCGCGTCGCCATCGGTGAGCAGCAGCACCGGACAGGCAAGCCCATGGCCGCGCAACGTCGTTACCAGCTGTTCGCCGCTGTCCAGGCCGATGATGGCGAAGGCCAGCGGCTCGCGCATCGCGTCCTTGGTGCCTTGCGCATCGGCGGCCGTGACCACGTCATAGCCTTCGTGCTGAAGCTGCTCGGCCAGGCCGGCGCGCAACACGTCGTCACTTTCGGCCAAAAGAATTCGGGTCGGCATCGGTCACGGGGTTTGGGGTGAGGCGAGATTAGCGCTTCTGACGCAGGATCGGCAAATATTGCCGGTTGCATCCGGTCATGCGGCGATGAAATTCCAGCAATGCCGCGGAAAAATTCTGGCGTGGCGCTTGCTTTGGTACCGGGGATGAGCGTCTACAGCCCCGTCTATCATGCCATGGTGTCGTCGCCGGTCTCCGGCGCGGCGGAAGCGGTCACCGTTTCGGCCAACAAGACGGGCACTGCGGCGGCATCGGGCGAGGACTTCTTCCATCACATCCTGGATGTGATCAATCCGCTGCAGCACCTGCCCGTCATCGGCAGCATCTATCGCGCCATCACCGGCGAACATATCGGCCCGGTCGAGAAGATCGCCGGCGATACCCTGTATGGCGGATTGTGGGGGGCGATGAGCTCCATCGCCGATGTGGCGTTCGAAGGCATCACCGGCAAAAGCTTTGAAGACACCGCGCTCGCCTGGATCAGGGGCGATGACACGACAGCCGTCGCCAGCCGAAAGGTCGAGGCGCCAGTGATCGCCATAGCGAACAGCATGCCGTCCGCCGAAATGCCGGCGCTGCCGTCGCTGGACACCACCATTGCCTCGGCCCCCGCCACGACAGGTCCCGACATTGCCGCCCTGACCAGCGCTTTGTCATCCAAGGGCGTGGACAACGACACTGCCAGTCGCGCGCTGTATGCCTATCGCCGCTCCATGGGCATCACCGCGCAGCAGCCGGTATTCGCCAGCATCAACTGACGCTATAACCGTTTCATGAATCTGATCGTCACCTCCGACAAGGACGGCGCGTGGCTGGACTGGGGCGCGGGCAAGCGGCGCGCCGCCATTGGTCCGGGCGGCATCGCGCTCAAGGGCGGCGAAGGCGACGGCATCACCCCGCGCGGCACCTTCCCCATCCGCGAGGTCTTTTATCGCGCCGACCGGGTGAAGAATCTGCAGATCGCGTTGCCGCTATGGAAGATCGCCAAGGATGACGGCTGGTGCGATGCGCCGGAAGATCAGCTTTACAACCGTCTGGTGAAGCTGCCCTATCCCGCCAGTGCCGAAAATATGTGGCGCGAGGATCATCTCTATGACGTGGTGGCGGTGATCGGCTTCAACGATGACCCGGTCTATGCCGGCAAGGGCAGCGCGATTTTCCTGCATTATGCCAGGCCGGATTTTTCTGCCACCGCCGGCTGCGTGGCGCTGAAGCGCGAAGATTTGGTCGAGGCGCTGGAACAGCTTCAACCGGGCGATGTGATTCAGATCGGCTGACGCACTCCAAATATGGCGGTTCCGACGCGCACATGCGTCGCACCAAACTTAACTGCCATCTCGAAATCTCCACTCATCCCCATACTGAGGTTCGCCAGCCCGTGATCGCGCGCCAGTTTGGCCAGAAAGGCAAAATGCGGTGCGGCATCGTCCTCGGCGGGCGGGATGCACATCAGGCCTTCCAGCGGCAGTTCCAGCTTGCGCGCATAAGCAATCAGGCCGGCGGCCTCGCGCGGCAGCACCCCGGTCTTTTGCGGTTCTTCGCCGGTATTGACCTGCAGGAACAGGCGTGGGCAGCGGCCCGACTTCTGGCGTTCCGCCGCCAGCGCATCGGCCAGCTTCGCCCGGTCCAGGGTCTGGATGACGTCGAACAAGGTGGCGGCCTCTTTCACTTTGTTGGTCTGCAACGGGCCGATCAGGTGCAATTCCAGATCGGGATGCTCGCTTTTCAGGGTGGGGAATTTTCCTTGTGCCTCCTGCACCCGGTTTTCGCCGAACAGCCTTTGTCCTGCCGCCAATGCTTCGCGTATGCCGGCCTCGTCCACCGTCTTGGACACCGCGACCAGGCTGGTGACGGGCGCGGGCTTGATGGCGGCCTTTCGCGCCGCATCGATGCGCGCCACTATGTCCGCCAGATTCTGTGAAATCGTCATGGTCATGAAACTAGCCAGAACTCAGGCCCTTCTCAATGCGGACATGCCATTGGTCCTGATGACCGATGAACGCAAGGCCGATTGGGCCGCGGCTGCGCGCCTCCTGCCGCGCGGCAGTGTGGTTGTGGTGCGGGGGCGTGACACCAAAAAACGGCTGGCGCTGGCGGAAAGCCTGCACGGCATCGCGCCGCTGCTGATTTCCGACGATCCGGCGCTGGCGGCACGCATCGGCGCCACCGGCCTGCATCTGCCCGAAGCGCGCATGAGGCACGCGGCGCATTGGCGCGCCGCATTTCCCCATTGGATCATCACCTCTTCGGCCCATTCCTTACGGGCCTTGATGGGCGCGCATCTGCTGGATGCGGTGTTTCTGTCGCCGGTCTTTGCCACCACCAGTCACGGGAACGCCCGTCCGCTGACGCCGGTGCGCGCCGCCTTCATCGCCGCCCATGCGCCCGTGCCGGTCTATGCCCTGGGTGGCGTCACAGCGCAGAATGTCGCATTGCTCGCGCCGGCCTTCAGCGGCATCGCGGCGATCTCGTCACTCATCGCGTGAGCTGTGAAGATTGAGATGCAGATAGACGGCATCCAGCTTCAATTGCCGGACTCCATTGAAGAACGTCCCGCTGCTGCGGCCATAACTCAGGTGCTGGTAGCCGCCACTGAGATCCACGCTGGATGACAGGTGATAGCCCAGCGAGGCTTGCGCGCCGTTTAGCCCCAGGCGCGGCAATCCAGCAATAACAACCTCTTTGGCGACGCCGTTGCCATATTCCATGCCTGCGGTCCAATCGCCCCTGCTGAGCGCGGCCGAGACATGCTGGCCCCGTGTGGTGGAAGGCTGCCAGCTCTGATCGACGTTGAAGCCATAGGCATTGCTCTGCCGCCAGGAACCGCCCAGCGAAAACTTGATCTCGTCGGTTAGCGGGTAATCGCCGCGCAATCCGAACGAGATATCGCTGGTGCCTTCCTGTCCCGGCAGCTTGTGCTCACCGCGGCTTTCCGCCACTGCGCCATAACCGGTCAGCGACAGCGCGCCGATCTCTGTTTCATAGCGTAGCGCCGCTTCCCAGAAATCGGCCTGGCGTCCGGTCAAATGCGGACCCGCATTTAGGAACGGCAGTTGTTTTCCTTGCGTCGGGGTGAAGGACAGCGCCAGGGTCGCGCCGAACACGGGCGGGCTGGTATAGACGAACTTGGCATAGTTGCTGGACGCGCCCACCTCGGTGCGCAGTGCGAACAGGTTGATCACCGCCCGCCCATCTCGCGGGTCGCGATAGAAGCTGGTGCGCGGATCCTCCAGCGACACGCCCGCATCCACCTTGGGGCCTCCAACGGCCAGCGCGTAACCCGCGCCATCGGCGATGCCGATCTCGATCTTGCCCAAACCGGTGCGCGCCGTGACCGCCAGCCGCTCGATCGCATCGCCATCATAGCGCCCGCGCGACAGGGGATCAGCCAGTGCGATAGCGGCATCGAGCCCCAAGGACAGGCCGGTGTCAAAGTCGCGCTGCAGCCGGGGCAGGGCCCGCACCACCCCGCTCGCCTGAATGCCGTCCCGGCCCGGCTGGTGGGGCGCGAACACTGCGCCGCCGGCTTCGCCGCCCAAGGTCATTTCGGCATTGCCGGCCGGCCATGACGGCGGCGCCCCGCCTTGTGCGGCGGCAGGGCTCGCCAGCATGAGCATCAAGGGCAGCACTATCTTACGAACCGGCAATGTAGGCGCCTCCTAAGCCCTTACAGCATAAGCCAAAGTGGCGCTTTTGAGGCAAGTTGCGCGCCGTTGCGTGGCCGGCCCCCCGCCGCTATAAGCCCTTATCGGCGCCGTTTTGTGATCATCGGCCCGTCCCAAAGGAAAAGACGCCCAATGCGAGTTCTGCCTGCCCTATTGTGTGCGCTGTTCCTGGCCGGCTGCGGCGGTTCGTCGAACGACGGCACACGGGAAATGGACACCGGCACCTCCATCGCCAGCGGCTCGACCCGCATGACCCTGGGCGTGAACTCCTATCTGTGGCACGCCTCGCTCGACACCTTGTCCTTCCTGCCGCTGGTGTCCGCCGATCCGTTCGGCGGCGTCATCATTTCGGAATGGTATGTCGCCCCGTCGAGCCCCGATGAGCGGCTGAAGGTCACGATCTACATCATGGACCGCGCCCTGCGCGCCGACGGGTTGAAGGTGGTGGTGTTCCGCCAGACGCGCGCCGGCAATGCCTGGCAGGATGCCACGGCCAGTCCGGACACAGCGCACAAGCTGGAAGATTCCATCCTGACCCGCGCCCGCGAATTGCGCCTGGCCACCCTCGGCCAGCAGGGCTAAGGAGCAGCGCTGATGGCGCGCTACAACGCCAAGGAATCCGAAAAACACTGGCAAGCGGAATGGGACGCGCGCGCCCTGTTCGTCACGCCGGCCCATTCCGACAAGCCCAAAGCCTATGTGCTGGAGATGTTCCCCTATCCGTCGGGGCGCATCCATATGGGCCATGTGCGCAACTACACCATGGGCGATGTCATCGCCCGCTTCCGCCGTGCCCAGGGTTACAATGTGCTGCATCCGATGGGCTGGGACGCGTTCGGCCTGCCGGCGGAAAATGCCGCGCGCGACAAGGGGGTGTCGCCCCGCGACTGGACCTACGAAAATATCGCGGCGATGCGCGAGCAGCTCAAGATGATGGGCCTGTCGCTGGACTGGAGCCGAGAGTTCGCCACCTGCGATCCGGACTATTATCACCAGCAGCAGAAGCTGTTCCTGGATTTCTACAATGCCGGTTTCGTCTATCGCAGCGAAGCGGATGTGAACTGGGACCCGGTGGACATGACCGTGCTGGCCAATGAGCAGGTGATCGATGGCCGTGGCTGGCGTTCGGGCGCGCTGGTGGAACGGCGCAAGCTCAGCCAATGGTTCTTCAAGATCACCGGCTTTGCCGACGAATTGCTGCAGGGGTTGGAGACGCTGGACCGCTGGCCGGAAAAAGTCCGCACCATGCAGAAGAACTGGATCGGCCGCAGCGAAGGCTTGCGCTTTCAGTTCACCTTGTCGAACGCGCAAAAGCTGGATGTGTTCACCACGCGTCCCGACACTTTGTTTGGTGCGTCCTTTGTGGCGTTGTCGCCGGAACATCCCCTGGCGCAGGAATTGGCGAAGGCAGACACCAAGCTGGCCGCTTTCATTGAAGAGTGCCGCCATATCGGCACCGCCGAAGCCGATATCGAAAAGGCCGAGAAGCGCGGTTATGACACCGGCCTGACCGCGGCGCATCCGTTCGATCCGAACTGGAAGCTGCCGGTGATGGTGGCCAACTTCGTGCTGATGGGTTACGGCACCGGCGCCATCTTCGGCTGTCCGGCGCACGACCAGCGCGACCTGGATTTCGCCCGCAAATATAGGCTGACGGTGACACCCGTGGTGGTGCCGTCGGACGCGAACCCTGCGACCTTCGATGTCGGCAAGGAGGCCTATACCGGCCCCGGCAAGCTGGCCAATTCGCGATTTCTCGACGGCATGACGGTAGAGGAAGCCAAGGCGGACGTCGCCGCGCGGCTGGAGAAAGACGGTATCGGCGAACGCACCGTGAATTACCGGCTGCGCGACTGGCTGGTGTCGCGCCAGCGTCCCTGGGGCTGCCCGATCCCGATGATCCATTGCGCCAGTTGCGGCGTGGTGCCGGTGCCCAAGGATCAACTGCCGGTCAAGCTGCCCGAGGTGATCAACTTCAACGTCAAGGGCAATCCGCTGGATGCAGACACCACGTGGAAGACCACTACTTGTCCGTCCTGCAAGGGCGCGGCGGCCCGCGACACCGACACCTTGGATACCTTTGCGGACTCCTCCTGGTATTTCGTCCGCTTCACCAATCCGCACGCCGACGAGCCGGTGGACAAGGCGGCGGCGGATTACTGGCTGCCGGTGGACCAGTATATCGGCGGCATCGAGCACGCGATTTTGCATCTGCTCTACGCGCGCTATTTCACCCGCGCCATGGCCAAGCTGGGCATGGTCAAGGCGGCGGAACCGTTCGCCGGCTTGTTCACCCAAGGCATGGTCTGCCACGAGACCTACAAGGATGCGGACGGCAACTGGGTGCAGGCCGACGAAATCGAAAAGCGCGACGGCAAGGCGTTTCAGCGCGACACCGGCGCCGAGATCACCATCGGCGCGTCCGAGAAGATGTCCAAGTCCAAGAAGAATGTGATCGCGCCGGAAACCATCATCGCCGATTACGGCGCCGATACCATCCGCTGGTTCATGCTGTCGGACACCCCGCCCGAACGCGACATCGAATGGACCGATGCCGGGGCGGAAGGCTGCTGGCGTTTCGTCAATCGCATCTGGCGGTTGTGCACCGAAAGCGAAGGCCTGAGCGCGCCCGGCACGCCGGTGTCCGGAGACGACGAAGCCTCCAAAACCCTGCGCCAGGCCACCCACAAGGCCATCGCCGCCGTGACCGAGCATCTGGAACATTTGCGTTTCAACAGCGCCGTGGCCCAGCTTTACACTTTGTCTAACTCGATCGCTGGCGCGATCGGCGGGACCAATGTGATCGGCAGCACGGACGGCGCCAATCCGGGCGCACGGCGCGAGGCACTGGAAGCCCTGGTGTTGCTGTCGGCGCCGATGATGCCGCATCTGGCCGAAAGCTGCTGGCAGGCGCTGGGCCATAGCCAACTGGTGGCGGAAACGCCCTGGCCCAAGCACGATCCCGCCCTGACCGTGTCCAACAGCGTGACCCTGCCCGTCCAGGTGAACGGCAAGCGCCGTGGCGAGATCACCATGGCCAAGGATGCCGAAGCCGCGGCGGTGGAAGCCGCCGCTTTGGCGGACGAGGGCGTTATCCGCGCCCTGGACGGCAAAGCGCCCAAGAAAGTGATTGTGGTGCCGGGCCGCATCGTCAATATCGTCGTATGACTTATCGAATGGTGCCTCCGCTTTCGCTACGGCACGGCGCGGCCACCCTCGCGGCGTGTGTGTTGCTGGCGGGTTGCGGTTTTCGTCCCATGTATGGCCATTCCAATCTGGCGCCGGAGATGGCCTCCATCTTTGTCGAGCCGATCGCCGACCGCGACGGCTACGAGTTGCGCAACACCCTGATCGACCTGTTGCAGTCGGATGGCGAGTCGGCGGGCAAGGCCTATCGCCTCAAGATCGCGCTGAACGAAAACAGCCAGGGCATCGCGCTGCAGAACGACGCCACCATCACCCGCTACAACACTACCCTGGACGCGCGCTACACTTTGAGCGATGCACGCGGCAATATGCTGACCACTGGCACACAGAGCGAGTTGTCGGCCTATAACGTGGTCAATTCGCCTTACGCCAGCCTGGTCGCGCAACAGGATTCCACCAAGCGCGCGGCCCAGGACATCGCCCAGCGCATCCAGCTCGATCTGGGTGTCTGGTTCCGGCAGCGCAAGAAATGATCGTCAAGAGTCACGAGGCCGACCGTTATGTGGCAAGCCCGCCCAAGGGCTTGACCCTGGCGCTGGTCTATGGCCCCGATGCCGGACTGGTGCAGGAACGCGCCGAAAAGCTGCTGAAAAGCGTGGTGCCCGATCTCACCGATGCCTTTAATGTTTCGGACCTTAGCGAAACCACGCTGCTGGCCGACCCGGCGCGGCTGTCCGACGAAGCCGCCGCCATTTCCATGATGGGCGGGCGGCGGGTGGTGCGGGTGCGCGGCGCCGGCAATGATTTGGCCGACCTGCTGGAGTCCTTTGCCGACGACCCCAAGGGTGACGCCTTGGTGGTGATCGAGGCTGGCGATCTGGCCAAGACCAGCGCCTTGCGCAAGATTTTCGACGGCCACAAGACTGCCGCCGCCGTGCAATGTTATCCGGACTCGGTGCGCGATCTGGGCGATGTGGTGCGCGATGCATTGCGCGCCGAAGGGATTTCCATCGCGCCGGATGCGCTGGAAGACGCGGTGTCGCGCCTGGGCTCGGACCGCGGCGTGACCCGGCGCGAAATCGAAAAGCTTCTACTCTATATGCACGGCAAGAAACAGGTCGCGCTGGAAGATGTGCGTGCGGTGATGGGCGACGAGGCCGAAGCCCGCAGCGAAAGCGCCTGCGATGCGGCGGCCGGTGGTGATCTCGCCAAGCTGGACCGCGAACTGGAAAGGTTGTGGGTGTCGGACGTGGCGCCGGCCCAGGTGCTGCGCAGCGCCATGGGCCATTTCCAGCGCCTGGTGCAGGCGCGCGAAGGCGCCAATCGCGGCGAGGCCATCGATAACGTGATGAAGCGGCTTCGCCCGCCGGTGCATTTCTCGCGGAGCCAGGCGTTCAAGAACCAGGCCCAGCGCTGGAACAGCGACAAACTGGGCGAGGCGCTGGACATGCTGCTGGACGCCGAAGCCCTGACCCGCACCACCGGCGTTCCGGCCGAAGCGGTGACCGGCCGGGTGCTGATGAACATCGCCGCCATGGCCAAGGGACGCATGTAATGCTGAAGGTTCGCATCATCCCTTGCCTGGACGTGAAAGACGGCCGCGTCGTCAAAGGCGTCAATTTCGAAGGCTTGCGCGATGCCGGCGATCCGGTGGAGCAGGCCATCCTCTATGACAAGGCGGGCGCCGATGAGCTCTGCTTCCTGGACATCACCGCCAGTCACGAAAATCGCGGCACTCTGCTGGATGTCGTGCATCGCACCGCCGAAGTCTGTTTCATGCCATTGACGGTGGGCGGTGGGGTGCGCACCCTGGAAGACATCCGCGCGTTGCTTTTGGCCGGCGCCGACAAGGTTTCGATCAACACTGCCGCGGTATCGCGTCCGGAATTCGTCAAGGAAGCGGCCGAGAAATTCGGCAGCCAATGCATCGTCGCCGCCATTGACGCCAAGGGTGTCGGCAACGGCAAATACGAGATCTTCACCCATGGCGGACGCAAGCCCACCGGTATCGATGCGGTGGAACACGCCAAAAAACTGGTGGGATATGGCGCGGGCGAAATATTGCTCACCTCCATGGACCGCGACGGGGTCAAGTCGGGCTATGACCTGGACCTCACCCGCGCCGTGTCGGATGCGGTTCCGGTTCCCGTGATCGCCTCGGGCGGGGTGGGCAATGCCCAGGACCTGGTGGACGGCGTGACAAAGGGTCATGCCAGCGCCGTGCTCGCGGCCTCGATTTTCCATTTTGGCGAAGTCAGTATCGCGGAAGCGAAATTGGCGTTGAAAAACGCGGGATTGCCCGTTCGCCCCATTTAGCTGGTCTGGCGCGATTGCTGGCGGCGCGGGATTCAGTCTAGCGTCTTGCATGGACGATCCCCGCGCCACCATTCATTCCCTGGTCCGCCGCAACCTCGGGCCGATCAAGCCGGTCAAGGCGGTGCCCGCCCATCTGTCCCGTTCCATGCGGCCGGAAGACGCCTTTCGCACCACTTTGCTGGATTGCCTGGCCCAGATTACGGCCAATGCCGCGACCTTGCGCTCCGGGCGCTCGGTAGAAGGCCTGCACCAATTGCGCGTGGCGTTCCGCCGGTTGGAAGTGGCGCTGGGCGCCTTCGGGCAGGAGTTCGACCAGGACTGGCTGGAGGAATTGCGCGGCCGCGCCAAGATCCTGTCGGGGCGATTGGCTCCGGCGCGTGACCTGGATGTGTTTGTCGGCAAGCTGCTGGAAGGCGCGCCCAAGTCGGGTGTCAGCGATGGGCTGACAGGCCTGCGTGCGCGCGCGGAAAGCGCCCGCGACCAGGCCTGGGTCGCGGCGGGCGCTTGCATCGCCAGTGCCGATTTCGAACTCTTCACCGACGATGTCGCGGGTCTGGCGGCATCGCAATTGCCGCTCAGCCGCGATCAAAGGCTGCCGCGCGCCGCGCGCCGCATGCTGGACCGGCAGGTGTCGCGGGTGAAAAAGCGCGGGCGCACCGCCGCGAGCCGGGAAGAAGGCGACCTGCACCGGCTGCGCATCGCCCTCAAGAAGTTGCGCTATACCGCCGAGTTCTTCGCCCCCATCTATCGCAAGCGCAAGGTGAAGGCCTATTTGCGGAAGCTGCGCGCCCTGCAAAACCATCTGGGCGATCTCAATGACGTCGCCAATGTGCGCAGCGTAGTGGGCGGCCTGGTGCGCGACAAAAACAGGAAGGACGAAGACGTCAACATGCGCTATGCCGCCGGCGCCATGGTCGGCTGGTATGGCGCGCAAACCAAGGGCGCCATCAAACAGGCGCTGAAGCGTTACAACAAGTTCCGCCGCGTCAGCCCGTTCTGGGTGAAGTAGCGGCGCGCGAAGCGCGTGAGCAGGTCCAGTGGACCTGCGAAAGCTATGAACGCCGCGAGCTTGGGCGAGCGGCCGGACCGGCGATCGCAAACTCCATATTCAGCGCCTCAATTTTTGCTGCGCCCTGCCTGTCCAATCTCAGCAGCAATATCTTCGACACATCCAGATCGGCGGGCATGGGTGTCGCCATGTCCCAGCCGGTCGCCATGGTATAGGCGGCGCGCAGCACGCCCAGATGCGCGACGGCCACGGCATCGCCTTCTCCTTGCGCCACATCCTTTAGAAAAGCTGCGACACGGGCATGCAGTTCGCCGGTGGATTCGCCGCCGCCGGGACGGAAGGTTTCGCCTTCGCGCGAACCGGCTTTCTCAAACGCGTCTGCGCCATGGCGGGAAAAAATCTCTTCTCGCGTCAAGCCTTCCCAGGCGCCCCAATTCTGTTCCATCAGCCGCGCATCCAGCACGGCATCGGCCAAGCCGAGCGCTTCAACCGTCTGGCGGGCGCGCAGCAACGGACTGGCGTAGAGGCGCGGATGAACAAAGGGCAGGCGCAAGCCGGACATTTTGGCCAGGCCCGCATCACTCAATGCAATGTCGGTATGGCCCTGGATACGCCCGGCGGCATTCCATTCCGTCGGACCATGGCGCAGCAGCGCGATCTTCAAACCGACAGCTCCACCACCACCGGCACATGGTCACTGGCCTTTTGCCAGCCGCGCATCTTCTTGACGATCTTCTGGGATTTGAGCGCGCCTTTCAGGCCCGGGCTGGTCCAGACATGATCCAGGCGGCGGCCGCGGTCGGACGCTTCCCAATCGGCGGCGCGGTAACTCCACCAGCTATAGATTTTCTCGTCCAGCGGAATGAAGTGGCGGGTTGAGTCCGTCCAGTCCAGCGCCGCCTGGGCTTCGCCCAGCAATTTTGTCTCCACCGGCGTGTGGCTGACGATGCCCAGAAGCTGCTTGTGGTTCCACACATCGTTTTCCAGCGGCGCCACATTCAGGTCGCCCACCAAAATGGCGGGATCGTTTTTCTTGCGCTTGGCGAAAAACTTTTCCATCTCCGCCAGGAAGTGAAGCTTGTGGGCGAACTTGTCGTTCTTCGCCGGATCGGGGATATCGCCGCCGGCCGGCACGTAGAAATTGTGCAGCTCCACCCCATTCTCCAAGGTCACGCCCATATGGCGGGCATGGCCTTCGCGGCAGAAAT
Organism: Alphaproteobacteria bacterium; assembly: GCA_013697055.1. Lineage (GTDB taxonomy): Bacteria > Pseudomonadota > Alphaproteobacteria > Micropepsales > Micropepsaceae > Rhizomicrobium. Next base: position 2,429 of record JACCXK010000007.1, on the reverse strand, counting down.
CCTGAACGCCGGTTTCGCGGAATGGCTTTTTCGCCAGTATCGCCACCCCATGATAGGCCTTCTGGCCATGGATCGCCTGATGGACATAACCCAGCTTGCGGAAGGCTTCCGCCGGGAAGAGTTCGTTCAACACCTTGGTCTCCTGCAGGCATAGGACGTCCGGCTGCTCGTCGCGCAAAAAGCGGGTCACCAGATGGATGCGATGTCGCACCGAATTGATGTTCCAAGTCGCGATTTTCACGCTTTTCGTTCCTTCCTTGCCGAGGCGCAGCTCACATGCGCAATATAATTGCTATTGTGACATTTCAAAGGGTTATTGCCGGATTTCGCTATAATTCTTCAAAAAACGCATAGCTAGCATTCATTGATTTGCAATGCTTGCAGGGCTATATCGCACTGCAGCAAAGAGTTCCCCGGGAAGGGGGAAAATATAATGCAAGGTACCTTGTGTAGCATGGTAGCTTGCGATACAAGTCACTAAGTCATTTCCAAAGGAGCATTCCCATGAACACCTTCCGCATTCAGATCCCTCAACAGAACAGCTTCAACAATCTGGTCGCCGAAATTTTCCAGGTCGCCACCATTACCCTGGTCGGCGTTCTGGGCATCGTCACCGTCGCCGCCACGATCTAACGACCGGCTTCCGCCGACGGGCCAGCGTGCCCCGGCGGCGAAGCCGCCCTAATTAGGTGGGGCCGGTGGCCAGAGGCCACCTGGCCCTTGGTGAGGCCGACAGCGCATCGCCCTTAGCCCCGGCCGACAAACGTTCCACCCCCGCCCAGGCAATCATCGCCGCATTGTCGGTGCAGAGCCTGGGGGGAGGAATGAGGGCGGTAAAACGTTCCTCTGCGCAAAGCCGGTTCATCCCGGCGCCGATCGCCTGGTTGGCGGCGACGCCGCCGGCGACGACCAGCTTGTTACTGTCCGGCCCACTTCCCTCTGAAAAGTCGCGGCGAAACATCTGCATCGCGATGCGCGTACGGTCGCGCAGGATATCGATCACCGCTGCCTGAAAACTGGCGGAGGCGTCTTCCGCGCTGATGCCCGTTTCCGCCAATTGGCGCAGCGCCGTCTTCAAACCGGAAAAAGAAAAATCCGCGCCGGCCCGGCCTGACCCCCTCTTTCCCAAAAGAGGCCGCGGCAGATCATAGGCGCGCGGATTGCCATTCTCCGCCGCCGCTTCCACCGCCGGGCCGCCGGGATAGGGCAGGCCTAGTATCTTCGCCGTCTTGTCGAAGGCTTCGCCCACCGCATCATCGATGGTCGAGCCATACAGGCGAAAATCATCCACTCCGCCCACGCCCACAAGCTGGCAATGGCCGCCTGATACCAAAAGCAGCAGGAAGGGAAATTCCACGCCATGGGTCAGCCGCGCCGTCAACGCATGGCCCATCAGGTGATTGACCGCGACCAGCACTTTGCCGGACGCGAGCGCCAGGGCCTTTGCCGTCGTCAGCCCCACCATCACCCCGCCGATCAGGCCCGGCCCCGCGGTGGCGGCGATCCCGTCCAGTTCCGCAAGGCTGATTTTGGCGTCGCTGAGCGCGCGCTCGATGATGCCGTCCAATATTTCCAGATGGGCGCGGGAGGCGATTTCCGGCACCACCCCGCCATAAGGGGCATGCGCCTCGGTCTGGCTGAACACGATATTGGACAGGATCTCGCCCGGCCCGGGCGTGACCCCACGCACCACAGAAGCGGCGGTCTCGTCGCAACTGGTTTCGATGCCGAGAATAGTGAGAGGCTTGATCGTCATGGCCGGCTGCTTTACGCCCAAAACCCGGAGAGCGCCAATATGAGAATCCCCACTTGAAAATCCTGATCACCAGACCTCTGGAAGACGGGCAGGAAATCGCCGCCCGCCTGGCCGAACATGGTCATCAGGCGTTGTTGGCGCCGCTGCTGACGCCGCGTTTCGATGACGGGCCCGAGCTGGATCTGACCGGCGTCGAGGCGGTGCTGGCCACCAGCGCCAATGGCATCCGCGCCCTGGTCCGCCGTACCAGCAGGCGCGATCTTTCCATTTTTGCGGTGGGCCCGCAGACCACCGAAGAAGCGCAGAGGAGCGGATTTACCGAAGTCCGCAACGCCGATGGCGACGCCAAGGCGCTGGCGGAAGCGGCCACACGCTGGGCCGTGCACAAAGGCACCTTGCTGCATGTTTGCGGTGAAGCCGCGCCAGGTACCCTGGCGGAAAATCTCACCCTGCGCGGCTTCAAGGTCCAGCGCTGTCCGCTCTATGGCATCGAGCCGGCCGTCCGCCTGCCGGACGAAGCGCGAAAGGCGCTGGCGGAAAAGACATTGGATGCGGCGATGTTCTTCTCGCCCCGCAGCGCGCGCATTTTCGGTGTCCTGGCCGATGGTCTGCCGACGGAGAATCTGACCGCCATGTGCATCAGCGCCGCCACCGCCCAGGCCTTGACCCTGAT
>JACCXK010000210.1 GCA_013697055.1 Alphaproteobacteria bacterium | reverse complement strand
GTGAAGGGCCTGGCCCATATCACCGGCGGCGGCATCACCGACAACCTGCCGCGCTGCCTGCCTGAAGGCCTGGACGGCGAAGTGAATCTGGGCGCCATCACGGTGCTGCCGGTATTCCAGTGGCTGGCCAAAGAGGCCGGCATCGCGGAAAGCGAAATGCTGCGGACCTTCAATTGCGGTATCGGCATGGTGGCGGTGGCGGACGAGGCCCACGCGGATGCGGTGATCGCCGCCTTCCAGCAGAATGGTGATATCGCCACACGCATCGGCAAGCTGATTCACAGCAGCGGTGAAGCCAAGACGGTCTATCGCGGATCGCTGAACCTGTGAAACGCGTTGCCGTCCTAATTTCTGGGCGCGGCAGTAACCTCTCCGCCCTGATCGCGGCGCAGGACGACAGCTATCGCATCGTGCTGGTGATTTCCAATGTCGAAGATGTGGCCGGGCTGGACAAAGCGCAGGCCGCTGGCATCGCCACCCATGTCATTCCGCACAACGGCAAGAGCCGCGAAGCCTTTGACGGCGAGATGGACGTGGCGCTGCTCACAGCCCAGCCCGACATCGTGGTGCTGGCCGGCTTCATGCGCATCCTGTCCGATGGTTTCGTCCGCGGCTGGGAAGGCAAGCTGATCAACATCCACCCGTCGCTCTTGCCTGCTTACAAGGGCACCCGGGTGCACGAACGGGTAATCGCGGCGGGTGAAGCGCTGTCCGGCGCTAGCGTGCATTTCGTGGTGCCGGAACTGGATGCGGGACCGGTGATCGCGCGAGCCACCGTGCCGGTGCGTCCCGATGACACGCCGCAGATGCTGGCGGACCGGGTGCTGGAGGTCGAGCTCAAGCTCTATCCCGAAGCGCTGAAGCTGCTGGCGGCGGACAAGGTCGCGCTGAAGAACGGGCTGACAATCTTCAAAGAATAACGATCTTCACAGCCTGATGGTGTAGTTCTTTTCCCGGTAGCGCTTTTCCAGCCACCAGATGAAGGGCGGCACGAAATTGCACGGACCCACCGCGCCATATGCTCCCACCGTCACGAATGTGCAGAAGCGCGGGCCTTCCGGCGGCGGCGGCACGGTGCGGTACAGCGTGTAGGTCGTGGTCTTGACCGCACCGCTGGGCAAGGTCTCGCACCAGGAGGCGCCGAAGCCGCACAGCATGTACAGCGAGAAGAACAGCAGCACGGCCTGGACGATTTTGTGGCCATGTTCGCTGATCACAGGGGCCCCGCGATCTGCTCCGACATCTGCCACAGGCGTTTGGCGTCAGCGTCATTGCGCGCTTCGGCGGTCGGCGTGGCGGCCTTGCACTCATAAAAATATTCGCCCGTCACGCCGGCCACGTCCGGCGAAGACGCCAGATAGATGATGGTCTGGGCGCCCTCTTCCGGCGAGATGGCGCCGATCGGCTTGGCCACTTTCAGCACCGTGCGCATCAGCCCGCCCGAATTGTCGCCAAAACGGGTGGCGACAAAGCCGGGATGCAGGGCATTGGCAGTGACGCCGTCCGGCGTGCGCCGCGCCAACTCGCGGTTGAACAGGATGTTGGCCAGCTTGCTCCTGGAATAGACCGGAAAGCCGATATAGCCGCGGGTGGATTGCAGATCATCGAAGTTGAGCTTGGCGCCGCGATGGGCATTCGACGCCACCGTGACAATGCGCGCGCCGGGCTTCAGCTTGTTCAGAAGCAGATTGGTGATGACGAAATAGGCCATGTGGTTCAGGGCGAAGGTCATCTCCAGCCCATCGGCGGTTTCCTGCCGCTTGTTGAACAGGGCGCCGGCGTTGTTGATCAGCACGTCGATCTGGGGTTCTTGCGCCAGAATCGCGCCCACGCGTTTTATTTCCGCCAGCGTGGAAAGATCGGCCATGTGCACGGCATGATCCACCGCCGGATTGGCCTTGCGCAGCTTGGCAATGGTCTGGTCGGCTCGCGCCTTGTCACGGGCGGTGAAAACGATTCGAGCGCCCTGCTCCGCCAGCCGAATCGCAGCGACTTCGCCGATGCCTGACGTCGCGCCGGTGATGATGACGGTTTTGCCCTTCATGATTTGCACGCTGTCATTCAGCCGCGTCCTGCGCAAGCGCGCGGATGCGCATTGCCGATGCGCAATGCATCTGCCCAGAAAGGGGGCAGCCGCTTTTGTGGTCAAAACAAAAAAGGCCCCCGCAATGCGGAGGCCTTTTGCAATTGGGAATGAGGCTGGGAATTAGCCTACGATATCGAGATCCCGGAAGAAAAACTTGATCTCATTGGCGGCGGTCTCCGGGGCGTCCGAACCGTGAACCGAATTGGCCTCGATCGATTCGGCGAATTCCTTGCGGATGGTGCCGGCGGCGGCATTGGCCGGGTTGGTCGCGCCCATCACGTCGCGGTTCTTCTGGATGGCGCCTTCGCCTTCCAGCACCTGCACCACCACCGGGCCCGAGACCATGAAGCTCACCAGGTCCTTGAAGAACGGGCGTTCCTTGTGGACGCCGTAAAAGGCTTCAGCATCGGCCTGCGACAGGCGCATCCGGCGGCTGGCGACCACCTTCAGGCCGGCATCCTCGAACTTGGCGATGATCTTGCCGGTGAGGTTCCGGCGCGTCGCGTCCGGCTTGATGATCGAAAGGGTGCGCTCGACGGCCATGGGGACTCCAGGAAAGTTAAAACGGCCGGGTTATGCATTGGGATTGCGCCAAGGGCAAGGACCGTTATAAGGCCCGACAAATGCTGGCGATTGACAACATCACGGTGCGGATCGCCGGGCGGGAAATCCTGTCCGGCGCCACCGCCAACCTGCCCGCGGGCCGCCGCATCGGGCTGGTGGGACGTAACGGCGCGGGCAAATCCACCCTGTTCAAGGTGATCCTGGGACAGTTGCACCAGGATGGCGGCGAGATCAGTTGGCCCAATGCCTGGCGCGTGGGCGCGGTGGCGCAGGAAGCCCCCGGCACCGAAACCAGCCTGCTAGACACTGTGCTGGAAGCCGATCCCGAACGGTTGGCGCTCTTGGCGGAAGCCGAACACGAGACCGATGGGCACCGGCTGGGCGATATTTACCATCGTCTGGAAGCGATCGACGCCTATACCGCGCCGGCCCGCGCCGCCGAAATCCTGGCGGGCCTGGGCTTCTCATCCGAAGACCAGTTGCGTCCCTGCCGCGAATTCTCCGGCGGCTGGCGCATGCGCGTGGCCCTGGCCGCGATCCTGTTCTCGGCCCCCGATCTCCTGCTGCTGGACGAACCCACCAACTATCTCGATCTCGAAGGCGTGTTGTGGCTGGAGAATTTCATCCAGAAATATCGCGGCACCATCCTGATCGTCAGCCATGACCGCGACCTGCTCAACACAGCTTGCGAATTCATCGTGCATCTGGAGCGCGGCAAGCTGAAGCTCTACACCGGCGGCTACGACACCTTCATGGCCACCCGCGCCGCGGCGCGCGCCAACGACATGGCGTTTGCGAAAAAGCAGGAAGCCGCCCGCGCCCACATGCAGAAGTTCGTCGACCGCTTCAAGGCGTCGGCGGCCAAGGCGGCGCAAGCGCAAAGCCGCATGAAGATGCTGGCCAAGATGGCCACGGTGGAAGTGCCGCCCGATGAGCATGTCGCGCCCATCCGCATTCCCGAAGCCACACCGGCCTCGCCGCCGCTGATCACCATGGACCGCGCCAGCGTGGGCTATGAACCGGGCAAGCCGATCCTCACCGGCATGTCCTTTCGCTTCGATCCCGAAGACCGGGTGGCGCTGTTGGGCAAGAACGGCAACGGCAAATCCACCATGGCCAAGCTGCTGGCGGGCAAACTTCAGGCGATGGGCGGCGAATTCACCCCGGCGCGCAAGCTGGTGGTGGGTTATTTCGCCCAGCACCAGGCGGAAGAACTGGACACATCGATCACGCCCATCCTCACCCTGCAACGCCTGCGGCCCAAGCTGACGCTTGAGCAGGTGCGCGGCCAGCTGGGCGGCTTCGGTTTTTCCGCCGACAAGCAGCAGACCCAGGTCGGCAAGCTGTCGGGCGGCGAGCGGGCGCGGCTGATGCTGGCGCTGGCGACATTGGACAAGCCCAACCTTCTCATTCTCGACGAACCCACCAACCATCTGGACATCGACGCCCGAAACGAACTGCTGACGGCGTTGAATGATTTCGACGGCGCGGTGATCCTGGTCAGCCATGACCGCCGCCTGATTGAGGCCACCGCCGACCGGCTGCTGCTGGTATCGGATGGCCATGTCACGCCGTTCGAAGGCGACCTGGATGATTACAGAAAGTTTCTTTTGACCGGCGACAATGCCCCGACGCGCCGCGCCCCTGCTCCCGAAGTGAAGGTCAACAAGGATGAGGCCCGCCGCAGCAATGCCGAGAAGCGCCAGAACCTGAAGCCGCTGAAGGACAAGGTGAACGCTGCCGAACACCAGATCGCCGACCTCACCACCGAGATCGCCAAGCTGGACAAGGCGCTGTCCGATCCCTTGCTGTTCACCAGGGACCCCGCCAAGGCAGCGGCCGTGTCCAAGAAGCGCGCCGATGCGTCGCGCAAGCTGGCGGTGGCGGAAAAAGCCTGGGTGGCGGCCAGCGAAGCATACGAAAATGCCAATGCTTGAAGGGGTTTGCAGCCCCTGACGGTTGCACTAGTCTGCGGCCTCCATGACCGACGACAGATTTTACGAGCGGGCCGGCCCCTTCACCCTGACCGAAATCGCCGCCCGCATTGGCGCCGAGCCGGAAAAAGGCGCCCCCGAGGTGAAGCTGCGCGACGTGGCGGCGCTGGAAACGGCCGAACCCGGTGATGTCTCGCTGTTCAGCGATTCCAAATATGCAAACGCCTTTGCCGTCACCAAGGCCAGCCTGGTCATTACTTCCGACAAGCTGGCCAAGCTGCCGCACGGCGTGACGCTTTTGGTCGTGCCCAACCCGCGCCTGGCCTTCGCCCAGGTCGGTCACATCTTCTATCCGCCGGCCAAGCTGCAGGCCGGTGTGCGCCGCGCCGACCCGGTGCATGCCAGCGCGAAAATCGGCGAGGGCACGGAGATCGGTCCCGGCGGCGAGATCGGCGCCGGCGCGGTGATCGGCAACGACTGTTACATCGGCAACAATGTGGTGATCGGGCGCGGCGTGGTGCTGGGCGACGGCTGCCGCATCAGCGCCAACTGCGTCATCACCCATGCGGTGCTGGGCAACAGGATCGTGATGGGCCCCAACAATTCCATCGGCAACCAAGGCTTCAGCTTCGTGCCCAGTCTGGACGGACTGCTGCGCGTGCCGCAGTTGGGCCGGGTGGTGATCGACGATGATGTCGAGTTCGGCTCCAACTGCACCGTGGACCGCGGCGCCATCGGCGACACCCATATTGAGCGCGGCGTGCGCTTCGACAGCCTGATCCATGTCGGGCACAATGTGCAGATCGGCCATCACAGTTTGCTGGTGGCGCAGGTCGGCATCGGCGGATCCACCACCGTCGGCCCCATGGTGCTGATCGGCGGCCAGGTCGGCATCAGCGATCATCTCAATATTGGCGCGGGCGCGCGGCTGGCGGCGCGTTCCGGCGTGACCCGCGACATCGGCGCCGGCGAGCGGGTGGGCGGCTATCCGGCCCGCCCCCTGAAGCGCTGGCACCGCGAGACGGCCTTGCTGGCCAAGATGGCCAAGCCCAAGAAGCCAAACGATCAAGACGGCGAACAAGAACAAGAATAAGGAGCCGTCATGGCCCAACTTTCCAGCATCGTGCCCAAGCTGCACTTGCGGCTGATGCCGGTCCTGTTGATGATGTATGTCATGGCCTTCCTGGACCGGGCCAATGTCAGCTTCGCCAAGGCGGGCCTAGCGGCGGATGTCGGGATCGGCAATGCCGCCTTTGCCTTCGGCGCCTCCATCTTCTTTGTCGGCTATGCCCTCTTGGAAGTGCCGTCCAACCTGGCGCTGCACCGGTTCGGGGCACGGCGCTGGATGGCGCGGATCATGATCACCTGGGGCATCGTCTCAGCGGCCAATGCTTTTGTCACCGGCCCAAACAGTTTCTATGCCGTGCGTTTTCTGCTGGGCATGACCGAAGCCGGTTTCTTTCCCGGCGTGATCTATTACATGACCTATTGGTATCCGACCTCGGCTCGCGCCCGTTCGGTCGGCCTGTTCTATTACGGCGCGCCCTTGGCGCTGACCTTCGGCGGTCCGATCTCCGGCGCGCTGGTGGCGCATGACGCCTTCGGCTTGCATGGCTGGCAGGTGATGTTCCTGATCGAGGGCCTGCTCGCGTCACTGGGCGGCATCGCGGTTCTGTTCCTGCTGCATGACCGGCCCGAACAGGCGCCATGGCTGAATGCGGACGAGAAGGTCGTGCTGCGCGCCGCGCTGACGGAGGACGAAGGCGCGCGCGAGCATCCCGGTGTGCTGCGCGCGTTGCGCGACGGCCGTGTGCTGTATCTGGCCCTGGTCTATTTCCTGGTGGAGATGGGCTTCTACGGCCTGACGTTCTACCTGCCGACACAGGTCGCGCGGCTGCTCGGCACCAGCATCGGTCTGGAAGTGGGCCTCGTCACATCCCTGCCCTGGATCTGCGCCCTGATCGCCGTGACCATCGTGCCGCCCTGGTGCGACCGCAAAGGCAATGCGCGCGGCATCGGCGCCCTGACCGCTGGCATCGCCGGCATCGCATTGGCGATTTCGGCCCTGACGCCGTCGCCGTTGGTGGCGCTGATCGCGCTGTGCGTGGCGGCCGCCGGCCTGATCGTGTCGCCGGCCCTGTTCTGGACCCTGCCGACCCGGCTGCTGGGCGGCGCGGCCGCGGCCGGCGGCATCGCGCTGATCAACTCCATCGGCAACCTGGGCGGCTTTGCTGCGCCGAACCTGCGCGCTTGGCTCGATGCGCTTTTTGCCAACAACAGCGCCGCCCTGCTCGGGCTGGGCGGGGTCTGCGTGCTGGGCGCGGTGTGCTTTGCCTTCGCGCCGCGCCGTAGTTAGCCACCAATCGTCATGGCCCGTCCTTACGCTGTTGCTGAGGACTGTCCGGGCCATCCATAACCCTGTCACCATATGGATGGCCCGCATAAAGCGGGCCATGACGGTTTAAGATTTGGCGTACTACTTGAGATGTGATTTCGCGATAGACAGCCACTCGCGCTGGCGCGAGCGGTAGTAGCCCGGCGCATCCTTCACCGACTTGATGATCTCGCTGAACAGCGCCTGGGCGCGGTCGTGCTGGCCCATACTTTCCAGCAGCAGGCCGAAACGGGCGCGCGCTTCCTCGCCGGGATAGCGGCTGACGACTTTTTCATACTGCGTCACCGCCGCGTCGTTCTTGTTCTGCAGCGCCAGGGCGCGGGCATAGTCCAGTTCGGCATCGGCGTCGAACGCCGCTGGATCAACCGTCTTCAACTGGACAAAAAGCGCTTCGGCTTCCGCGCCCTGCCCCGCCAGCATGCGGGCGCGGCCCAGCCCCTTCAGCAAGGTGGGATCATTCCCGCCCAGCGGCCCCTGCATGGCGCCTTCATAGAGTTCGATGGCTTCGGCAAAATAGCCGCGCTTGACGCTTTCCTCGGCCAGGGCGCGCTTGGCATCGACTGAGCCCACCAGTTCCACCTGCCGCTTCTTTTCGCGGTAGCCGCGGCCCGGATCGGCCGCCTGCGCCACGCTGCCCCGGAAACGGCGCATGCCATGGCTGTTCAGGAAATCGGGAATCACCGCCATCGCCAGATAGGCCAGCCATAGCGCCACCAGCGCCAGGACATTGATGAAGGACGCCAAGCCCATGCCCATGATCCACATCGGCGTGCGGCCGCTGCGGATGACGTGCCAGGCCAGCGCCAGGTCGATCAGCAGGATGGCGATATTGAGGGTGGAGAAATAGCCCAAGGGATGTCCGCTTCAATTCTGCTTTTCAAATTTTCCGGAAGGCGTTTCCTTCCAATAGGTCACGTCGTGGCCGCATCCCTTGGCGTCTTTCCATGCCGCGCGGGCGCTCGCAAGCGCCGCTTCGTCCCGGCCATCGAACAACAGGACAATGCGGGCCATATTCGAAAGACCGTTCCAGTCGCTTGGTTGCGCGCCCCCGACATAAAAGACGACCTGGGCGGAATTGGGATTGCCCTCTTCCACCGAAATCAGCACCGGCTGGCCGGCCGGGTCGCCATCGCCAGCCTGGGCATGGGGCAGGAAACTTTGGTCGTCACAGGTCCAGAGCAGCGTGTCCAGCGCATCGGAACGTTCGGCGGAATCGGTTTTGATCGCCGCCCGCCAGCCGCGCTGCAGCGATTTCTCCACCAGGCCCGGCAGAATCTCCTCCAGCGACCGACGTTCCAGATGATAGAACAGCGTCTCGGTCATGCCTCGTAGTGCTCTTTCATCAAACGGTTCAGCAGCCGCACGCCCCAGCCGGTGCCCCAGCTCGGGATGGTGACCTTCTGCTCGCCGTCCTGCCAGGCGACACCGGCGATATCCAGATGCGCCCACACCGTGTCCTTCTCGATGAAGCGCAGCAGGAATTGGGCGGCGGTGATGGCGCCCGAATTGGCACCGCCGATATTCTTCATGTCGGCGATCTTCGATCGGATCATCTTGTCATAGAAGGGATCCAGCGGCAGTTGCCACACCCGTTCGCCGGTGTAACGGCCCGCCGCCTGAACGCGGCTCACCAGCTGATCGTCGTTGGAGAAGATGCCGGCATGTTCATAGCCCAAGGTCTGGACGATGGCGCCGGTGAGGGTGGCCAGGTCGATCACCGCCTTGGGCTTGAAGCGGCGCTGGGTGTAGGTCAGCGCATCCGCCAGCACCAGCCGGCCTTCGGCGTCGGTGTTGAGCACTTCGATGGTCTGGCCCGAAAGCGACGTCAGCACATCGTCGGGACGAAACGAAGTGCCGTCCGGCATATTTTCCACCAGACCGATCACGCCCACGGCATTGACGCGTGCCTTGCGCGCCGCCAGCGCCAGCATGGTGCCGGTGACGGCGGCCGCGCCCGCCATGTCGCCCTTCATGCCCTGCATGCCGGCGCCGACCTTGATCGACAACCCACCGGAATCGAAACACACACCCTTGCCCACCAGCGCGATGGGCTTGGCGGATTTCTTGCCGCCGTTCCATTGCATGATGACAAGCTGGCTTTCTTTCTCGCTGCCCTGGCCCACCCCCAGCAGCGCGCCGAAGCCCTGCTTTTTCATTTCCGCTTCGCCCAGGATCTCGACCTTCACGCCCAGCTTGCCCAGCTGCGTTTTGGCGCGGCGCGCGAACTCGGCGGGATAGAGAACGTTCGGCGGCTCGTTGACCAGATCGCGCGCCAGGAAGATGCCGTCGGCCACCGCCTGGAGGCCCGCATGTGCCTTCTTCGCCGCGTCCACCTCCGGCGTGGCGATGCGAAACGTCTTCAGCTTCTTCTCATACTCATCCAGATTGCGGGTGCGGTACTTGTCGAAGGTGTAGCTTTTCAGCTTGGCGCCGAAGGCCAGATGCGCCGCCAGTTCCGCCTTCTTCACTTTCGCGCCCTTGGGGACATCGATCTCGATCCGCGCGCTCGATTCGCCCACCGCATGCAAGCGGCCCACGATCTGCGCCCCGAGAGTCTCGAGCCCCTTCTCGTTCAGCAGATCGGGCTTGCCCAAACCCGCGAGCAGCAGGCGCGAGGCGGTCATGCCGGCGGGCGCCAGCACCTCCAGCATCTGCCCCGCCTTGCCGCTGAAGCGGGAAAATTTCAGGGCGCGGCTCAGCGCGCCGCCGCTGACCTTGTCCAGCCGGACCGCCGCCGGAGCCAAGGCGCTGCCTTCCGCGGCCCCAACCACCCAGGCGCCCCCCTCTTTGGCTGTGAAATCGGCGGGCGCAACAAAGGAAATCTGCATGCTATATCTCCGGGCAAGGACGGGGTATTTTGGCGAAAATACTAGTTCTGATACTAGTTTAGGTCGAATCCGCGCCGACCTCCAACAAGGGTGCACCCAAGGTCATGAAGGCCATGTCAGACCTGCGCCCACAAGTATCCCGGGCCCCGCCAGGACATAAGGCCAGAAAAGCGGGGTGGCTGCGCCCCCCGCGCCTGTCGGTCTATATCCTGGTCCAGCTGTTGGGCCCGGTGGCGGTGCTGACCCTGCTTCTGACCAGCGTGATCTGGCTGGTCTCGATCCTGCCGCTGCTGGACCTGGTCATCAATCGCGGCCAGTCGGCCTGGACATTCCTGTCCCTGATAATCCTGCTGCTGCCCACGCCGCTGGTCATCATCATGCCGATCGCCTTCTTCTTCGCTGCGCTTTTCACCTTGCACCGGCTGCAGGGCGACAGCGAGCTGATCGTGATGGCCAGCGCCGGCTACTCGCTGCGCCAGCTGGCCGCCCCGGTGCTTGCCGGCGCGGCCATCGTGATGGCGCTGACCTATGCCTGCGTCCTGTTCCTGGCGCCGGCGGGACAGCGCATGCTGGGTGACAAGCTGGTGGATATCCGCGCCGACATCGCGGGCGCCCTGCTGAACGAGGGTGAGTTCAATCCGGTGACGCAAGGCATCACGGTTTTCCTGCGGCAGCTTTCCAGCAATGGCGAGATCAAGGGCATCCTGGTGCATGACAACCGGGACCGCGCGCACCCGGTCACATACATTGCGGAAAAAGGCATTCTCGCAAAAACGCCGATGGGCACACGCCTGATCATGCAGGACGGCACCATCGAGACCAGCGCGCAGGGCGGCCAGCAACTACAGGTGCTGAGCTATCGCAGCCATGTCATGAATCTCGACCAGTTTTCGGGGCCCGCCCGCTTTACGGTGCGCAAGAGGGACGAGCGATACCTGAATGAACTTCTGTGGCCGGCGGAACCGAACATCGCCCCGCGCATCCGCGACCAGTTCTTTGCCGCCGCGCATGACCGGCTGTCCCAGCCGCTCTACTGCATCGCCTTCGCCTTGATCGCGCTGGCGGCGGTGATGCGCGGGCGGCGCCAGCGCGGCAGCGTCGCGCTGCGCCTGACCATGGCCAGCCTGGCGGCGGCCAGTCTGCGCATCGCCGGTTACGGCGTGATGGGCGCGGCGCAGCACAATCCGGCGCTGGTCATCGCCTTCTACCTGTTGCCGATCCTGGGTTCGGCCGCCGCCATTGCGGTGCTGGCGGGATATTCGCCCTCCTCCATCCGGGCGCGCCTGCGGACGCAGACCGCATGAGCTGGTCCTGGACTCTTTACCGGTATCTGGCGGTGCAGTTCCTGTTGGGCGTGACCGTGGTCTATGCCCTGTTCCTGGCCATGGCCTTTTCCATCGACATTGCGAACCTGCTCAACCGCACCGCCGGGCATAACGTGTCCACCTCGGTTGCGGTGGGCATGGCGGTGCTGCAACTGCCGGACCTGGGCCAGAAGATGCTGCCCTTCGCCATCCTGCTGGGCGGGGTGTTCACCTTCGTGCGCCTGTCGCGGAGCAGAGAGTTGGTGGCGACCCGCGCCGCCGGCGTCTCGGCCTGGGATTTCCTGTTGCCGCCGCTCACCGTGGCGGTGCTGATCGGCGTCGCCGCCGTCACCTTGTTCACGCCCATCTCGGCGCGGATGTTCTCCGAATTCGCCGGTCTGGAAGCGCGCTACGTCAAGGGCCAGGAAAGCCAGCTGTCCGTGTCCATGAACGGGCTGTGGCTGCGCCAGGGCAACGCCAAGCAGCAGTCGGTGATTCATGCCCTGCGCGTCGCCCAGCAGGGCGAGCATCTGGAAGACGTGCTGGTGTTCCTCTATGGCGCCAATGACCATTTCCTGGGCCGCATCGACGCCAAGTCGGCGCAACTGGGCGATCATGTCTGGACCTTGAATGACGCATGGGTGTCCGGCACCAGCGGCGTGCCGGCGCATCACGACACCTACACATTGCCGACGACCCTGACGCCCGAGCAGATCGTGGAAAGCTCCACCGCGCCCGATGCGCTCTCTTTCTGGGACCTGCCCGGCTATATCCGCGCCGCCCAGGCCGCCGGTTTCTCGGCCAGCCGCTATCAGCTTTATCTCTATACGCTCTACGCCCTGCCGGCCCTGTTCGCCGCCATGGTGTTCATGGCGGCCACCTTTTCGCTGCGCCTGGGCCGTGAAGGCGGGCTTTTGCGCGTGATCCTGTTGAGCGCCGCGTGCGGCTTCGGCGTGTTTTTCTTTCAGGATCTCACCACCGTGCTGGGCCGCTCCGGCGCGGTGCCGATCCTTTTGGCGGCGACCGCGCCGGCCCTGGCCTCCATCCTTATCGGTATGACTTTTGTGTTTTCGCAGGAGGATGGCTGATGCCATCCTCTTATTTTTCAATCGCGCGTCTGCTGACGCATCCGCGGGGCGGCTGATGCGGGCGTCCGCCGTTCGTCTTGGCCTGTTGGCTGCCTGCGCCATGATCCCGCTGATCGCCCAGGCGGCGCAGCTCCATGTCGGCACCATGAAAGCGCCCCGCAAGGACACGCCCGTGCTGCTGCAGGCCGACGAGATGATCTATGACAGCGAGGGCAAGACGGTGTCGGCCGTCGGTCATGTCGAGATCGTGGATGACGGCCGTACCCTGCTGGCCGAGCGGGTGGATTACGACCAGGCCAAGGACCAGGTGACGGCGAGCGGCCATGTCAGCATCACCGACGCGCGCGGTAATGTCGCCTTTGCCGATCATGTGGTGCTGACCGATCATTTGCGCGACGGCGCGCTGTCGGGCTTCGGCGCCCTGATCGGCAAGACCGGGCGGCTGGCGGCGCGCAAGGCCGAGCGCGTCAACGGCACCACCGTGATCGCCCATCACAGCGCCTACAGCCCCTGCAAGATCTGCAACCAGCCCGGCCAGCGCACGCCTTTGTGGCAGGTCAAGGCCGAGCGCGTGGTCTATGACCAGAACAAGCACAAGGTGCGTTTCAAGAGCGCCACCATCGACGTTGCCGGCGTCCCGGTGGCCTGGGTGCCGTCATTTTCGGTTTCCGATCCCACGGTGCGCTATGCCAGCGGTCTTCTGACGCCGGAAGTCGGCAACTCCACCAAGATCGGCTACTTCATCCGCCTGCCGGTCTATGTCGCCATCTCGTCCAGCCAGGACATGACGGTGGCGCCGATGTTTTCCACGTCCGGCGGCGACGTGCTGGAGATGGAATATCGCGCCCGCTGGAATGACAGCGGGCTGTGGTTCCAGGGCAGCGGCGCCTACAATCCCGATGGGGGCCTCGCCGGCTCGCCCGGGGCTCAGACCTATGGCCATATCTTCGGCTCGGGCCGCTTCAAGCTCAGCGACCATTGGCGCAGCGGCTTTGACGTGCAGGCGACCAGCAACAACGCCTATATGCGCTTCTACGACATTTCCTTCCTCGACCGCCTGGTCAACGACGTCTTCCTGGAAGCCACGCCGGGGCGCTCGCGCTTCGCCGTGACCAGCTATTACTTCCAGGGCCTGCGCTCCACCGACATCACCGCGCGCATTCCCTTCGTCCTGCCCAAGCTGGAATTCTCCTATATCCCGACCCAGAAAGTGGCGGGCGGCTCGTTCCGTTTTGACCTCAACGGCGTCGCCATCGGCCGCGACAACCAGCGCAACGACCAGCGCATCACCGGCGAGCTGAACTGGAAGAAGCCCTTTGTGATGGACAATGGCCAGCTCTGGACCCTGGTAACGGACGCGCGCGGCGATGCCTATCACTTCGACACGCCGGTGGCCGGCCCGGCCCGCACCACCGACGCTACCCTGGAACGCGGCACCGCCTATGTCGCGCTGGACTGGCGCTGGCCCTTTGTCGCCAATGGCAGCAGCCCGGGCCATTCCTACATCCTGCAGCCCATCGCCCAGGTCATTGCCCAGCCCTACGGCGGCAATCCGCGGGGTTTGCGCATCGAAGACTCCCAGGCCTTCGAATTCGACGACAACAATGTCTTCAGCTTCAACCAGGTGCCCGGCTACGACCTGATCGAAAGCGGCCCGCGCGCCAATGTCGGCGCCATGGCCGAAGCCCTGTTTCCCGGCGGCAAGGTCGAGGCCCAGGTCGGCCAGACCTACCGGCTGAAGCGCGATCCGTTGTTCGCCGCCTTTTCCGGCAACAGCGGCACCTCATCCGACCTGGTGGGCAGCTTCTCGGTCAAGTTCCCGCACCTGGACATCACTGACCGCTGGGACGTGGATCGCGGCAACGGCACGGTGCGGCGGCATGAAGTTTATGTAACCGGAAGCTATGCCCGCTCCTCGCTGCAGGTCAGTTACGTCAACCTGCCGCCCCAGGTCACCGCCCTGGGCCTGCCCAGCCGCGAGGAAGTGAACGTCCAGGCCGACCTGAATGTGTGGCGCAACTGGCAGGTGTTCGCCGCCGCCCAGCGCGATCTCAGCAACAGCCAGTTCCTGAACACCGAATATGGCCTGGGCTATGAGGATGAATGCCTGGCCATTTCCCTGGCCTACCGGCGCAAATACACGTCCGACCTGATCCTGGGGGTGCCGCCCTCCACCTCCGTGATTCTGCGCTTCAGCCTCAAGACCGGGGACACCGCGATCCAGCCCTTCAGCCTGTTCCCGCGTGATGTGTTCGCCTTGACTCACCCGTAAGGGCCCGTAAACCCGCCACCGCGCTGGGGTTTTTCGCAGATGCCCGCTTTTCCTTGATTACCGGCGGAATTTCCGTATTTTGTCCGCAGGTTAGGGCAACTGGCGGAGCGCCATGGGTTGGCCCTTTTTATGGCCAAAGATCACGTTGACGATGCGTATTGCCACCACACTTTTGCTGGGCGCTGCCGTACTGGCGGGCGCAACAGCCGCCGGTCTGGCGCAGGTATCAGGCTTCAAGCCGGCGCCGGCTGTGCCTGCGGTGACGTCTGCATCTTCATCTAAAGCCGCGCCCAAGCCTGCTCTGCGGCAAACGGCTGCAGCCGCCGCCACACCTGCGGTTGGCCCGGCTGTCAAGCCGGCCGCCGGCGATACGCCGCCCAGCGCCGACGCGCCGCCGACAGCGGCCGATGCTGCGGACAAGCCCGAGCCGCGCCGCGACACCAATGGCGACCCCATCCAGGAAGCCAAGAACAACGATGCCGCGGTGATCGACGCGACTGCGGAGAAACTGGCCGCCGATTCCGATTCCGTTGTCGCCACGGTCAATGACGAAACCATTTCCGACTTCGAGCTGCGCCAGCGCGTGGCGCTGTACCTGGCACTGAACGGCATCAACCAGCAACTGACCACCGAACAGCGCACCCGCATCCGCAGCCAGATCCTGGACGTGCTGGAAGCCGAGAAGGTCCAGTTGCAGGAAGCGGTGAAGAAGAAGATCACCGTCAGTCCGGTCGAGGTCGACAAGCGCCTCAACGCCATGATGCAGGACTATAAATTCACCATCCAGCAGCTGCGCCAGAACCTGACAAATGCCGGGGCCAGCGAGGAAGCGTTGCGCGCCCAGATCACGGCGTCGCTGGCCTGGCAGAAGACGGTGCAGGACGAGTATGGCGACCGGGTGAATGTCACCCCCGAAATGGTGGCCACGGAGATGGCGCGCTATGCCGAAGGCGCCAACAAGCCGCACTATCACGTGATGGAGATTTTCCTTCCCATCGACAATCCCGAGCAGGAAGCCAAGGTCAAGAAGGACGCCGAGGAAGTCGAAACCCAGCTGCACCAGGGCGCGCCCTTCCCGGTGGTGGCCCGCCAGTTCAGCCAGCATCCCACGGCAGCGACCGGCGGCGACATGGGCTGGATCAATGAGGGCCAGCTGGCGGCAGAACTGAACGCCGCCCTTGCCAAGATGGAAGTGGGCGCCATCAGCCCCCCGATCCGTTCCACCGGCGGCTATTATGTGCTGGGCCTGCGCGAACGCCAGGAACCGCTGGGCACCAAGATTTCCGACGCGCCCACCGGCCCCACCGGGCCGGCCGGCACTTTGCCGCTGGCGCGGCTGTTGTTCCCCGTCGACCCGCGCACCCCCAAGCCCCAGGTCGAAGAGATCATGAAGGTGGCGGTGCAAATTCAGCAGCATTATGCGAGCTGCAAACAGCTCGATGAACTGCACGGCAAGATGCAGGGCACCGTCTACATGGATTTGGGGGACGCCAAGCTGTCCGACCTCAGCCCGCAGATCCAGGAAGCGATGAAGGACTCCAAGCCCGGCGAAGCGGCGATGCCCTTTACGGACGAAGCCGGCGTCGAACTGATTGGACGCTGCGACAAGCGCATCGAGGTCAAGACCGCTTATACGATGCCCACCAAGCAGGCGGTGGAAGACCAGCTGTTCCAGAACCAGATTGCCGCCCTGGCGCGGCGCTATCTGCGCGACCTGAAGCGCGACGCCAATATCCAGGTGCGCGACGACAGCAAGCCCGATGCCCTCATCCGCTAAGGGCAACACACTTCCGATCCTCATCACCATGGGCGAGCCGTCCGGCATAGGGCCAGAAATCGCGCTGGCTGCCTTCAACCATTTCGGCGGCAAGATCAGATCGCATCCCCTGCGGTTGGTGGGCGATGCCGGTGTGTTCGCCGCTCACAAGAACGCCCTGATCCCGACCAATTCAAAGGTCTCGGCGGTGGCGGGCAAGCCCGATCCCGCCAATGCCGCCGCCGTCACCGAGGCCATCGAGATCGCGGTACGCGCATGCCTCGACGGCGAAGCGGCAGGCCTGGTCACCGCGCCCATCCACAAATCGGTGCTGAACGCGGCCGGCTTTGCCTTTCCCGGCCATACCGAATTCCTCGCCCACCTCACCGGCGCGCGCCGGGCGGTGATGATGCTGGCCAGCGACACGTTGCGGGTGGTGCCGCTGACCATCCACATGCCGGTGGCCGATGTGCCAAAGGCGATCGACAAGCAGTCGATATTCGACACCGGCGAAATCATCCTGACCGCCCTGCGCCGCGATTTCGGCATTCTCAATCCACGCCTGGCGGTGGCGGGTCTCAACCCCCATGCCGGCGAAGACGGCATGCTGGGCGGCGAGGATGCAGCGGTGATCGCGCCCGCCATCGCGGCGCTGAAGGCGCGCGGCTTTGCCGTGAAGGGGCCGCTGTCCGCCGACACGCTGTTTCACGAGGAAGCGCGGCTGACGTATGACGCGGCGCTGTGCATGTATCACGACCAGGCGCTGATCCCGATCAAGACCTTGAGCTTCTGGGACGGGGTCAATGTCACATTGGGCCTGCCCATTGTCCGCACCTCGCCCGATCACGGCACCGCGCTCGACATCGCCGGACAAGGCAAGGCCGATGCCCGCAGCATGATCGCGGCGATCCGGATGGCGGCGGACATGGCCGATGCCAGGATCAAATAGTATGGGACCCGATAAGCTGCCACCGCTGCGCGAGGTGATTGCCGCGCCGGGAGCGACCGCCCAGCATAGCGCAGCGACAGCGTTACGCGGCGCGACCCAAAAAAACAAAAGTACCAAGCGCTATGTCTGACGGCTTGCCCCCGCTCCGAGAAGTCATTGCGCTTCACAATCTCGCCCCCAAGAAATCGCTGGGCCAGAATTTCCTGTTCGACCTCAACCTGACCGCCAAGATCGCCCGCGCCGCGGGCGCGCAAGGCGGCGGCACCTTTTACGAAGTCGGCCCCGGTCCCGGCGGGCTGACGCGGGCGCTTTTGGGCGAAGGCGCGGACAAGGTGATCGCGGTAGAGCGCGATGTGCGCTGCCTGCCGGCGCTGGAAGAGATCGCGGCTGCGTATCCCGGCAAGCTGGACGTGGTTTCCGCCGATGCGCTGGAACTGGACGAGGCTTCCGTCCTGCCGCCAGGCGTGCGGATCGCCGCCAACCTGCCCTACAATGTCGGCACCGCTATCCTGATCAAATGGCTGACGGTCGAAGCGTGGCCGCCGGTCTGGGCCAGCCTGACCCTGATGTTCCAGAAGGAAGTGGCCCAGCGCATCACCGCGCGCGCCGGCAGCGAACATTATGGCCGGCTGTCGGTGCTGGCGCAGTGGCGTTGCACCGCCAAGACATTGTTCGACGTCAACCCGCACGCCTTTGTGCCGCCGCCGTCGGTGACATCCTCCATCGTGCGGCTGGAGCCCCGCCATGAACCGCTGGCGCCGTGCCGCTTGTCCGACCTGGAAAAAATCACCGCCGCGTCCTTCGGCCAGCGCCGCAAGATGCTGCGCCAGTCGCTCAAGCCGCTGGGCGGCGAAGGGCTGCTGGAAAAGGCTGGCATCGATCCGACGGCGCGGCCCGAAGACCTGATCATCGAGCAGTTCGCGGCCCTTGCCCGCGCATTAAGTTAGGTTTTCGGCGTCACCGCGTCGGCGACCGTCTTTTTCGCGCGCGGCGAGAGCAGCTTCATCACCAGAATGAAGCCGGACAGAAGCAGGCAGATGCTGTTGGACGCGATTAGCGGCCATTGGCGCAAAAGCACGCCATAGGCACACCACAGCGCGAACCCGATCACGGTAATGGCGTACATGCCCAACGAAATGTCCTTGGTCTCGCGGGTGCGAATGATCTTGATCGCCTGGGGCGCGAAGCTGACGGTGGAAGCGATGGCGGCCAGGCTGCCCAGGATGACGACCGGCGTCATACCAGCTTGCCGACGAACCCGGAGATGCCGGACTGGCGGCTGCGCTTCAGGCGCTCGGCATTGAGGATCGCCTGGATGTCGGCCAGCGCTTTTTCGATATCGGTGTTGACGATCACATAATCATACTCGGGCCAATGGCTGATCTCGTCCGCCGCCTTGGCCATGCGCCCTGCCACGGTTTCCTCACTGTCCTGGGCTCTGGTGCGCAACCGCCGCTCCAGCTCGTCATGGCTGGGCGGCAGAATGAAGACGCTGACCAAATCGTCGCGCTTCTTCTCTTTCAACTGCTGGGTGCCCTGCCAGTCGATGTCGAACAGCACATCGCGGCCTGCCGACAGGACGTCGTTCACAAGATGCGAAGGCGTGCCATAGCGGTTGCCGAACACGGTGGCATGTTCCAGGAATTTCCCTTCCGCCCGCCAGGTGTCGAACTCTTCGCTGCTGAGGAAGTGATAATCCTTGCCATGCTCTTCGCCCGGACGCATCGGCCGGGTGGTGGCGGATACCGAAAGCTGGATATTGCCGTCGCTGTCCAGCAACCGCCGCGACAGGGTGGTCTTGCCCGCGCCCGAGGGCGAGGACAGCACCAGCATCAAGCCACGGCGCGCGATCTGGTCATTCGACATTCTGGGATTGCTCGCGAAACTGGTCGATCACCGCCTTAAGCGCCAGGCCCGTGCGGGTCAATGCGATGTCGCTGGATTTGGAGCACAGGGTGTTGGCCTCGCGGTTGAATTCCTGGGACAGGAAATCCAGCTTGCGGCCCACGCCCTTGCCGTCCGCGATCAGGCCGCGGGCGTCCTGGACATGGGCGGAAAGCCGGTCCAGTTCCTCGCGCACATCCGCCTTCACCGCCAGCAGCGCCACTTCCTGCGCCAGCCGATCCGCAGGTACCGAGCCACTGTCCAGCAATTCCTTCACTTGCGCGGCCAGCCGTGCCTTGAGGGCTTGCGGCTGGGCGGCGGCCAGCCGGCCCGCCTCGCCCACCAGCCGTTCGATCTCGTCCATCTGCGCCGACATCAAGGCCGCCAGCTTGGCGCCTTCATTGTTGCGCTGCTTCGCCAGCCGGTCGAAGGCCGCCGCCAGGCTTTCCAGGATGGCGGCGTCGCGATGGGCACGCGCCACCGGCTCCAGCGGGCCGGCGGCTTCGTCGGCGACGATCACGCCCTTGAGCGCCAGCAATCCATCCACCCGCGCCGGCGCCAGCCCCGTCTCGGCGGCGAACTCGCGCGCGATCTTCACCGCGCTGGCCAGCGCCACCGCATCCACGCTGAGGCCGCGGGTCGTTTCGGGCTGTTCGACGATGAGGGAAATCTGGAAGGCGCCGCGCAGGAATCGTTCGGCCGCCAGCTTTCGCGCCGGCGCCTCCAGCCCGTCATAGCCGGGCGGGGTGCGCAGCCGCATGTCCAGGCTGCGGCCATTGACGCTCTTGGCTTCCCAGCGCCAGCGCAAGCCGTCATGGCCGCCCGTGCTTTCGGCAAATCCCGTCATGCTGGCGAATGTCATGGTCCAGAACCTAGCGCGCAGGCGCGGGCGCTGTCACCTGTGGCGAGATCTGCGTTTCTTGTGAAGAACAGGCAGTTTGGGCGGTGCCGCATCGGGAACCACGACAGGCGGATTTTCCACCCGGTCACTGGCGACGACCTGGCCGGCGGGCGCCTGGCCCAAAGGCGACTGTTGCTGGCGTTCAAAAGCACGATAGGCAGCGACGTTGCGTTCCTGCTGCGCGATGGTGGAGGCGAAGGCATGGCCGCCACGGCCGGTGGCGACGAAATAAAGGTCGTTCCCGGTTTCCGGGTTCAACACCGCGGCGATGGACTCCTTGCCCGGATTGCAGATCGGGCCCGGCGGCAGCCCTGCGATCACATAGGTGTTGTAGGGCGTGGCGGCGGCCAGCTCGCTGGCACGGATGCCGCGGCCCAGGGGATAGCCCTTGGTCAAGTCGTAGATGATGGTGGGATCGGTCTGCAGCCGCATGCCGATCCGCAGGCGATTGATGAAGATGGAGGCGACGTGGCGGCGCTCCTGCGGCACCCCGGTCTCCTTTTCCACGATGGAGGCCAGGATGATCGCCTCGCGCATCGAGGCCAGTGGCAAGCCGCTGGCGCGTGCCTCCCATTTGCCGGCCAGGAACGTGTCCTGGGCGCGTGCCATCTTGGCCAACAGATGCGCGCGGGTTTCGCCGCGAGTGAAGAGATAGGTTTCCGGCAGCAAACTGCCTTCCTGCGGCACCGGCCCGGCATCGCCGGTCAGGACGTCGTTTTTCTGCACCAGCTTCCAGATCATCTCGCTGGTCAGGCCTTCGGCGGCGGTCAGCTTGTGCTGGATGGACTTGCCTTCCACCAGGATGGTGGCGACGGCTTGCATCGATGCCTTGGACGGAAAGGCGTATTCGCCGGCCTTGATCTTGTTGGCCAGGCCCCGGATTCGCAGGTCGAACTCGAACAGCAGGCTGTTCTTGAGCACGCCGCGACGTTCCAGTTCCTGGGCGATGGCATGGGCGCGGGAGTGCGGCGCCACCAGCACCACGGTTTCATTGCCCCAGGGCGCTTCCAGCCCGGGCGCATCCCAGGCGGCATTGGCCCACTCGACCACCCCGGCGGCGATGATACCCAGCACCACCAGGACGAAGAGGAAACGGCGCATCAG
>JACCXK010000196.1 GCA_013697055.1 Alphaproteobacteria bacterium | reverse complement strand
TTCCTGGCCCGGCACAATCTCGATGGCGGACTGAGCTTCCGCTGGACCGGCCACTGGATGTTTTTACGCGACATCATCGCCCATTGCCGCTTGCCCCAGGATCACGAGGTGGAAGGCATCTCGCTGGACTGGCTGGTGGAACGGCTGGAGCCCTGGGCCCTGCGCGAATATTCCATCGCCTCGCTGCCCGCCGGCGGCCGCATGGAATTGTTGGTGCGCAAGGCGGTGAAGGATGACGGTTCGCTGGGCCTGGGCTCCGGCTGGCTGACCCACACCAGTACCGTCGGCGGGGTGGTCAGCCTGCGCCTGCGGCCCAATCCGAATTTCCATGCGCCGGTCGCCAAAGATGGAACCGAGGGCCCGCAAATATTGATTGGCGCCGGCACCGGCATGGCAGGCTTGCGCGCGCATCTTCTCCATCGGGCGCAGAACAAACTGGGCGATGCCTGGCTGCTGTTCGGCGAGCGCCAGGCCGCCAGCGATCTCTATTATGCCGAAGACATCAAGGCCTGGGCTGCGGACGGCACCCTGGCGCGCACCGATCTGGTGTTTTCGCGCGACGGGCAGTCACGCAAATATGTCCAGCAAATGGTGACGGACGAGGGCGCCGAAATCAAAAGCTGGGTGGACCGCGGCGCCTCCATCCTGGTGTGCGGCGGGTTGAAGATGGCGGCCGGAGTGGAAGAAGCGCTGGTGGCGATCCTGGGCGAGGACCGGCTCGACCAGATGACGCAGGATGGCCTGTACCGGCGGGATGTTTATTGAAGTCTTTCCCTCAATGTCCGCTTTGCGCTGCCGGCTCAACTGATCGACGCAACACAAGCGCGCTCCAACGGCAAACGCGCGCGGCGGCACGCTTTCGATCCTTTGGAAGTATGCCGCTTTGTATATCGCAAGATCGAGCGCATAGCCGCCGAAAGTTCCGATAGTTCCTTGCCGAAGACGAACTGCTCTCGGGAGCACTGATAAGCGACGCAGCAATGTGAGGCATTCTTTTCCAATCCTGCCCAAAAAAAGCTATTGGTCCTAACTTAAGTTAGACGTTGCCAAGCAAGATTTCTCCTAACCTGCCAACGGCGGAACCGAGAACCGAGTTTGTTTATCGTGTTGTCCCCATCACACAGCGTTTCGCGCTTCGAAAATGGGGATTTGATATGGCTCCACGTTCCAAATTATCTCTTTATGCCGCTGCGCTGGTCACAGCAGCTTCTCTTACCGGGCTTTTTGCCTGCGCAATGCAGCCGCATGCGATGTCGGCAGACATGTCCCCCATGAGCGGGCCTTCCGATCAAGGTATGGCGGTACGCCAGAAAATGGGCGATGCCAATTTGGGGCGTGATGTATTCCGGTTTGAGACCTTCGGTAACGAAGGATTCTGGACGGACGCCGTTCGGCTGCCCGCCGGAATAAAGCAGGCCAAGGTTACGCCCTTGCAGGCCCTTGAACTCGGGGTACAAATCGATTCGGACATGCTTGATGCCAGTATCAAGGCGGAGCTGGCGTCTGACCTTCGGGCAGATCCCACAGGGCGCACGTCGAAGCTTCTGAACGATCCAGAGGCAACCGGTAAGATAATCATGGCCGGCGCCGTTATCGGCATGTCGCCAAAAAATGGCAAAGTTGGCACCAGTTGCGCACTTTGCCATACGATGTCTGACGCTTCTGTGTTCAAGGTCCCGCAAGGCGGCTCGATCGGCCACCGGCTCGATGGCAAGGCCAATCACGAGCTTAATCTCGGCAAGATTTTTGCCACTGCTGCAAACACGCGCGCCCTTTATACTGGGGCACAACTGCAGCTCGCCGCCAACAAGGGAAAGACTCTTGGGCGGGCGCCGCATGGCTTGACCGCGAACTCCACAGAGGCCGAGTTCGACGCCTATTTCAGCAATCCGCGCTACTATCCGATCGGGATGTTCGATGACACTTTCGACGGCAACGGCGATCCGATGCACAATACTCCGCTCTTCCGTCAGGACCTGGCGGGGCCTTATGGCAGCGAAGGTCTTGTCACCAAGATCGACGACTTCAGCAACCTGGTGTTCACGACCCTGTTTGATCCAACGATGCTGACCACGCCAGGCGGCCGCGCGTTCGTTCATAAGCTTGCGGGCGCGGCCGGCGATGAAATAATAGACAGTTACGTAAAAATATTGGCCGACACCGGCGTCACTGGCTATCCCTATGTTCGCCCTCAAGCCCGCGAGATGGGCAAACCGGGCGACCTGGCCACACCTATAGGCTTTCGTGTCGATGAAAGAAAACTGATAGCGATGAACGCCTATCTTTCTGGGCTCCAAGCTCCCGCCGGCATGTCAGAGGACCGCCAAGCTATTCTGCGGGGCCGCGAGGCTTTCCGGACCGTCGGCTGCACCGGCTGTCATAATCTCGATCAGGGCCGCCCCGTGCCCGCGACCATCCATCCCATGGCGACTATCTTCCCTGGAGATAAGCCGATGGTCTTGGCGGAACGCGAGCCACCATTGAATCCGGTCCTCGATACAGAATCGTCTTTCTTTGACGACAAAATGGCCGTCGTAAACGCCAGCCTTCGTGGCGAGAAGCGAGGTGTCGCGATGCCACTGCTTCTCGATCTCGCACGCAAGCCCAGTTATTTGCACGACGACTCGGTCAAAAGCCTGGACGAGCTGTTAAGCCTGAGTCGCGGCAATCTTGCTCCGCACCCCTTTTTCCTAAAGGACGCGGCGCCCCGCGCCGATATGATCGCCTATCTGCGAAGCCTCGACACCAATTCTCACTGAAGCGTAACCGCCTGATTGCCCCGCGGTGTGTCTCCTCCCAGGCAAACCGATAACTCCCCGTCAGCGCGTGCTGGCGGGGATTTTTTCAAAAATGCAAACCGCATGGTGAATAGCCATCGCGAGTAGTAGCGGGGAGTTCATGCCAGCAAAGGGATATCGGCATAGATCAGCGCGCAAGCCTTAGGATCCAGGGCACGCGATCGCGGCGCTTCGCGAGCTTTTGGATCCAAATCCGTCATCCGACCCACTCCTGCAAGCAATAAAAGCTGCCTAATTGAGGCTTGGCCTCAATTCACGACCGTTGATGTGTCATGACTATTGCCGGGATACGGCTTTCGAGTTGAAAGCCTCCGGTTTTTCCAGAAAGGGGTAGCCAATGGCTCCCCACACGCCAGTACCTCCAGCAGTCGCCCTCAATCTCGCCTTGGCGGTCGTCGCATCCTCGAATGCCCCGGTCCTGCTTCTGGACAGCAGTCTCACCGTGATTGCGGCCAGCAAGTCATTTTGCCGAGCGTTCCAGATCGAACCGGAACAAGTCGTGGACAGATCCCTGGCCGCTTTGGGTGGTGGCGAATGGAATGTGCCGCAACTCACAGCCCTGCTGAATGCAACGGCGTCAGGATTTTCTGAGGTTGAGGGCTATGAGATGGAACTCATACGCCCAGGCCGCGGCAACAGGTGCCTGGTTCTCAATGCCACCAAACTCGATTGCGCAGACGACAGCAATGTCCGGCTCATTCTGACGGTGTCCGATATAACCGATGCCAGGATTGCAGAAAAACTCAAGCAAGACCTTGTCAAAGAGAAAGAGGTCTTGCTCCAGGAGTTGCACCACAGGGTTGCCAACAGTCTGCAAATCATCGCCAGCGTCCTGATGCAGAGTGCACGCAAGGTTCAGTCGGAGGAGACCCGCGGCCATCTCTTTGATGCCCATCAGCGGGTGATGTCCGTTGCCTCACTTCAACAGCAGCTTGCAGCATCCCAAGTGGGTGACGTTCATCTGCGGCCGTATCTTAAGACGCTGTGCGAAAGCATCGGCGGATCCATGATCCGTGACCATGACCAGCTTTCGCTTGAGGTCAGGTCGGATGACGGCATCACGACTGCCGATACATCTGTCAGTCTCGGCCTGATCGTCACCGAGTTGGTGATAAATGCGCTCAAACATGCTTTCCCTGATGATCGGAAGGGCAAGATACTGGTTGATTACAAAACGCAAACCGCGAACTGGACTCTGTCCGTTGCGGATGATGGCGTTGGGATGTCTGCACAACCGGGTTCTGCCAAGGCTGGATTGGGCACCAGCATAGTTCAGGCTCTGACAAAACAACTGGGCGCGAGCATCAACGTCGCGGACGCGAACCCAGGAGCGAAAGTTTCAATCGTGCACTTGCATGTTCCGGTTCTGGTGAGCCAGTCAGCGTCCTTGAGCGCGGCAGTTTAATCCAGGCCTCATCCGCAGCCCGCTCAAACATTCATGCTCGGGCCAATGTCCGCGCTGGGTCAAAAGCGGTCATTCCGAAGAAGGGATAGGATTAGGCCGCTTCGTTCTGCGACTGGCTCTGCGTCAGGTGATGCAGCATCAGCGCTGCCGCCTTGTCGGCATAACCGGCTTCCAGCGCCGCCAGTATCTCCAGGTGATCGTCGATCGCGCTGTGGACCTGCTCCATGGGATAATCCCATTGCCCGATCAAAAAATCGCGCAGCTCGGTCTGGCGCTGCACCGCCTTGAGCATGGCGCGGTTGCCAGATGAACGCGCCAGCTGTTCGTGGAATTCGGCATTCACGGCATGGAAGCTTGCGCCGTCGCCGGGCTTCCACGGTTTCTTGCGCAGCTTGATGTGCTGGGCGCGGGCGCGGTCGGCCCAGGCGCGGTCCAGCTTGAAGCCCGGCTGCAGCAGCATCTGCGGCTCCAGGGCGCGGCGGAAGGCATAGCTTTCGTTCAGGATGCGCGCCGGGTCGGGGACAAAGGCCCAGCCATTGCCCGGCTTGCGTTCCACCAGGCCCAACTCACCCAGGTGGCGCAGCACCCGCATCACCGTGCCCAGCCTGGCATCAAAGCGGCGCACCACTTCCTGCTGGGTGAACTGGTCGGCGAGATCGCCGGCGCCGCGCGCCGCCGCCAGGGCTTCGAACAGGCGTTGATCTTCTTCATCCTCGTCGGAGTCTTCGTCGGCCAGGACCGGCAGCTTCGCCAACACAAAGCCGCGCCCGCCGCGCGACGTGATAATGCCTTCACCCGCCAGCAGCTTGAGGGCGCCGCGCACCGGCGTGCGCGACACACCGAAGGCGGCGCACAGATCCAGTTCCACCAGGTGATAGCCAGCTTGCGCGTCCTGTTCCTTCAGGGACCGCAGGATCCTGCGTGCCAATTCGGCTTGCAGGCGGCTGGCTTTGGGGCGTTTGGCGGGCATGGGCAGGAGTTTGGTCTTTCACGCCCAAGAAAACAATCGCCTTGCGGAAACCCCAAACCGGGTTCATGCTGCGCGTGCTTTGCCTCAGCGAGGTATCCCTATGCGCGTGATGCTGATGGTTGCGCTCTGTGCCGTGACCTTGTCGGGTTGCATGGCCAACCGGCCGTCGCATCGCACCGGCCCGCGCTGGACCGGCGGCGGCGCCGACGCGCCTTTCTATCAGGGCGGTGTGAACACGCCCGCCGTTAATGCGGAGGCTCATAGC
>JACCXK010000191.1 GCA_013697055.1 Alphaproteobacteria bacterium | reverse complement strand
GCGGCACCCTGCTCAGGCGCGCCCATGACATCAAGGGCCAGGCGCCGACTTTCGACTTTCCCCTGATCGCACGCGTCGCGTCTTCACTGGCGCGCATGATCGGCGAGTTGCCGTCCACCACCGCCCTGCCGCTCAGCCTGATCGACGCGCATGTCAACGCCATCCAGGTGATCCACAAGCAGAACCTGAAAGACACCAACGACAAGATCGCCCAGGCATTGTGCAAAGAGTTGGATGCGCGGGTGGATGAAGTCGTCGGAGCGAAGGCCCCAAAGGCCTGATTTTCCAGGGTGCTGCGCCGCACATTGGCAAAAGTTATAGGGCCAGATGCCCAGTGATGTAAGAAACAGCCTATAGGCTGGAATCCGATCATCATGCTGTCCCCGACCGAGAACAAACCCATCCGCACTGCCGCGCCCGGCGCCGGCCCGTCCCGCCGCGTCCGCAGCGCAATCCTGGGCGGCGGCCTGCTGGTCCTGGTGCTGGGCAGCTATTGGTATTTCAACAGCCGCACCGGCAGCGGCGCCGACAAGCGCAACAACGCCGCTCCCGTGCGGGTGGCAGTGATCGAGCAGCGCGACATGGCGGTGGTGGAACGCAGCCTGGGCACCGTGATCGCCAACACCCTGGTCCAGCTCAGCGCCCGGGTGCAGGGCACCCTGGAAAGCGCGCAGTTCAAGGAAGGCCAGTTCGTCAAGAAGGGTGACGTGCTGTTCCAGATCGATCCCCGCCCGTTCCAGGCGGCGCTGGCCCAGGCCGAAGCGATCTGGCGCCGCGATCAGGCCCAGCTGAAGAACGCCCTGCGTGACAAGCAGCGCTATGCCACCTTGCGCGAGCAGGGCGCGATCTCCACCCAGCAGAGCGACCTGTCCGACACAAATGCCGATGTGGTGGCCGCCAACGTCGCCGCCGACAAGGCGGCGGTGGACATGGCCCGGCTCAACCTGGGCTATGCGCAAATCCGTTCCCCTGTGGACGGCAAGACCGGGCCGATCCTGCTTCAGCCCGGCAACATGATCAGCAGTTCCAACGGCGCCACCGCGCCCTTGGTCACCATCGCCGAAGTGCGGCCGATCAAGGTCTCCTTCACCCTGCCCCAGAGCGAGTTGCCGCGCATCCAGGCGCGGCAGCAGACCCAGCCGCTGCTGGCGACCCTGGACGTGCGCGACAAGTCCGGCCGGGTGCTGGAAGCGCCGGTGGATTTCACCAGCAACAGCGTCAGCAACCAGAGCGGCACCATCGAACTGCGCGCCACCTTCCCCAATGCCGACCTGTCGCTGGTGCCGGGGCAACTGGTCAATGTCACCGTGCAACTGAGCGACATTCCCCATGCGCTGGTGGTGCCGCGCGACGCGGTCAATGACAGTCCCAGCGGCTCCTTCGTCTTTGCCGTGCGGGATGGCAAAGCCTTCCAGACACCCGTGGATGTCCTGACCGATGACGGCACCAATGCCGCCATCGCCGGCAGCGGCATCAAGGCGGGCGATACGGTGGTGGTGGAAGGCCAGTTGCGCGTGACAGCCGGCGGTCCGGTGCGCGTGCTGGGCGCCAAGGGCGCCGCCGCCCACAAACCGGCGCGTCACAAGCCATGAATCTCTCTGCCGCCTTCATCAAGCGGCCGGTGATGACCTGCCTGGTGATGGCGGCCGTCGTCATCTTCGGCCTGTTCGGCTACGCCATCCTGCCGGTCAGCGAACTGCCCAATGTGGATTTCCCCACTATCAATGTGCAGGCCAACCTGCCGGGCGCCGATCCGGAAACCATGGCCTCGGCGGTGGCAACACCGCTGGAGAATGTCCTGGCCTCAGTGCCCGGGCTGGACTCCATGACCTCGCGCAGTTCGCAAGGCAACACCAACATCACCCTGCAATTCCGGCTGGAGCGCAACATCGACAGCGCCTCCACCGACGTGCAAGCGGCCATTTCCGGCGTGCTGCGGCGGCTGCCGCGCAACATGCCCAATCCGCCCAGCCAGCGCAAAAACGATCCCTCCAGCCAGCCGATCTTCTTTGTGTCGCTCTATTCCGACACCGTGCCGATCTCCAAGGTCGATCAATATGCCCGCAGCCTGCTGGCGACCCAGCTTTCCACCCTGGAAGGCGTGTCCCAGGTGAACATTTTCGGCCAGGCGCGCTATGCCGTGCGCATCCAGGCCGATCCCGCGGCGCTGGCGGCGCGGCATATGAGCCTCCTGGACCTCGCGGCGGCCGCCGGCGCCACCAATTCCAACCAGGCCTCGGGCACGCTGAACGGTCCCACCAGGAA
>JACCXK010000174.1 GCA_013697055.1 Alphaproteobacteria bacterium | reverse complement strand
ATGCACCATGGATGGCCGGGTCAAGCCCGGCCATGACATGATGCGTGCGATGGTTTTTGATTCTCTCGGCATTCCTGCGGCCTGCGCGTTGTTCTGTGCCTGTGTCAGCGCCTGGTTGCTCGCGGCGCCCTTGCGCACCTCGGCGCGTCTTTATCTGCGTTTCGCCGCCATGCTGTTCGCGTCCCTGAGCGCGGCGCGTCTGGCGGGCTTGGCCGATGTCGCGGCCCTGTTTCTGCTGCCTCTCGGCGGCGCCTCACTGATGGTGGCGGCGCTGGCCCTGTTTGCGCGGCCGCTGCCGGTCTTTGCCATCTGCGTGGCACTGGTGATTGCGCTGGCGGGCGGCCTCGGCGGGCTGGTTTCAGGATATTCCGTACTGGCCCTGGCGCCGGTGATCTTTGCCGGCCTTGCCATCATCGCCGCATCGCTCAATGGGCTCGCCGCCATTCCGATATTGGCGGGCGCATCCTTGCTGGCGGCGGGATTGGCGTTCCTGCATCAGGGCGCGCAGGCGGGATTGTTTCTGTTCTGCGCCGCGGCCCTGGTGGGCCTGGCCAAACCGTCAGCTCTTGCGGTCCAGCAGCAACGCGATGCGCGCAGAGCGGACATGACCGTAAGCGGTCTCCACTGACACGTTTTCGCGCCGGTCGGGCATCACCTGACCCATCACCTGGGTGACGAAAGTCGGCAGCAATCGCGGAGCGTCCCAAAACGGGTCGTGGCCTCGCGTTTCGTCCTGACACACAAGTTCCACCTGCAGCCGGGGCACGGATTTTTCGCGGCCAGCGCCCGTGTCTGGAGACCGATGTCCCAAGCCGCTGGACGGGCTGGATTTTTCGATCGTGCGTGACGCGGCGGCAGAGGCTTTTTGGCCTCCGCGCACGGCAATCTCAAAGGGTCCGGTGACACGCATGCCAGGGTACTAGGCAAGCCTTGTTCCGCTGGGCGAAGCCCTTGGGGTTTCCGCTTTTTTAAGTCCGCGCCGGACATACTCGCCCGGGGAAAAGACCGGAGAAACCGGTCTGGGGATGGTGATTGTGTTGAACACCGTATTGCAGAAGCGAGAGGACGTTATCCAGCTGTCCCAGCTGGAAGATGAACTGCGCCTGCGCCTCGCCGCCCAGGCCGCTCACTGCGCCGCTTTCGACTGGAACGTCGCGGCCGGCACCATCCAGTGGGACGGCGCCACCGATGTCCTGCCGCTGCATATCGACAGCGTCCAGGCGAGCAGCTTCCTGGACGGCATCATTCCCGAACGCCGCGGCGACATCCAGGTGCTGCTGGCATCGCGCGACCCCAATTCCGCATCCTTCCTGATCGATGTCGAAATCGCCAGCGCGCTGGGCGCCGTGGTGCTGACCATGTCCGGCACGCGTTTCCCGGCCGCCGACGGCCGCACCGCGCGGTTGACCGGCATGCTGCGCGACACCACCGAGCGGTCGCGCGAAGTGCGCCGCCTGTCATACCTCGCCACCCGCGACGAACTGACCGGTCATCTCAACCGCAACGCCTTGCGCGAGGAACTAGCGGGCGCCATTGAATCCGCCAAGTCGGAAAACCGCAACTGCGCCCTCCTGGTCGCCTCGATCGACCGCCTCGCCATGATCAATGACAGTTTCGGCTTCGATGCCGGGGAGGAAGTCATCATGGGCGTGGGCGACCGTCTGGCCCGCGCCTTGCGCGGCACCGACGTGATCGGCCGCACCGCCGGCAACAAGTTCGGCGTGCTGCTGAAGAACTGCCGCGAGCAGGAAATCCATGTCGTGGCCGCGCGCCTGCGCGCCGCGGTGCGCTCCAGCGGCATCGAAACCCGCGCCGGGCTTGTGGCGGGCACCTGCAGCGTGGGCGCGGTGTGGCTGCCCCAGGCCGCCTCGACCAGCCAGGAAGCCATGCTGCGCGCCGAACAGGCGCTGGACAAGGCGCGCGCTAGCGGCCGCGACGGCTTTGCCATCTATGAACCATCGCCCCAGCGCGAAACCGCGCGCCTGCGCCTGATGCAGATTTCCGACGAGGTGATGCAGGCGCTGAAGGAAAACCGCTTGCGGCTCGCCTACCAGCCCATCGTGGCGGCGCGCTCGCGCAAGGTTTCACATTACGAATGCCTGCTGCGCCTGGTGCGTCCCGACGGCTCCGTCCAGTCGGCGGGCCATTTCGTGCCGGCCTGCGAGCAGATGGGCATCGTGCATCTGGTGGACCGGTTTGCACTGGAAGCCACCATCGCCCAGCTCAAGGCCCATCCCGCCATCACCCTGGCGGTTAATGTCTCGGGCACCGCGGCGTCCGATCCCGCCTGGCTGCAAAGCTTCGTGGAGTTCGTGCGCGGCGAGCAGGCCGTGGCGCCGCGGCTTATCGTGGAGCTGACGGAAACAGCGGCTTTGCATCACTTCGAGGAGAATGCCCGTTTTGTGTCGCAGCTGCGCGAACTGGGTGTGCGCGTCGCCATCGACGATTTCGGCGCCGGCTATACCTCGTTCCGCAACCTGCAGATGCTGCACGTCGATACCGTCAAGATCGATGGCTCCTATGTGAAGGATCTCAGCCAGTCGCCGGAAAACCAGGTCTTTGTGCGCACCCTGGTCGGGCTGGCGCGCAACTTCGACATCAAGACAGTGGCCGAATGGGTAGGCTCGGACGATGATGCCGCCCTGCTGCAGAATTTCGGCGTCGATTACTTCCAGGGCTTCCATTTCGGCGAGCCGGTTCTCGAGCCGGGTTGGGCTCGAGAACCTGTTTTTTGATTTCCCCCATCCGTCACAGCTCGGGTCCGCTCCGCGTTCGCACGCTGACGCTACTCACCCTCGCTGCGACACCTTCCCCCGCTGGTCGCGGAGGAAGGAAGCTGTCGGGTGCGGAGAGTCGCCGCGCGGAATGCGCGGCTCGAGCCAGATCTATTTTTCTTTATTCCAGGCCGTGACCTTGGCATTGCCGTCATTCTCGACAATCACTGTGAAGCGCTGGCGCGGCGCTTCGAAATCCACCAGGTAGCGGCTTTTGATGCGCTGGGTGCGGCCCAGGGTGACGGCGCCGCATTTGCCGCCGCAATATTTGGTCAGCCGCTGCGAGGCGATGGTCTGGGCCTCGCGCGTGGTCATGGGGGCAAAACAGCCCGCCAGCGCAATACAGGTCAGCAGAATTATGGCGCCCCTCGCGGGACGCTTCACTTGCGCTGGCTCAACTCGGCCAGCTGCCGGCGCATCGCTTCCATCTCTTCCTTGAGATCGGCGACTTCATCGGTTTGGGGCGCAGCGGCCGGCTTGGCGCTCTTGGTGCCTTCTTTGCCCACGCCGAAGGGCGTGAACATGGCCATGGCGTTCTCGAACAGTTGCATGTTCTGGCGCGTCATGTTCTCGACCATCTGGTTGCCGCCGCCCAGCGCCTCGGCAATGCGGTCGCGCATCGCGCCCTGGTTCTTGGTGAAGCCGTCCATGCTCATGTCCAGATAACCGGGCACGAACGCCTGCAGACTGTCGCCATAGAAACGGATCAGCTGGCGCAAAAACTTGATCGGCAGCAAGGACTGGCCCTTGGCCTCTTCCTCGAAGATGATCTGGGTGAGGACGCTGCGGGTAATGTCTTCGCCGGTGCGCGCGTCCTGGACTTCGAATTCGGTGCCCTCCTTGACCATCGCGGCCAGGTGATCGAGCGTTACATAGGACGAGGTCTGGGTGTTGTAGAACCGCCGGTTGGCGTACTTCTTGATGACCACCGGAC
>JACCXK010000171.1 GCA_013697055.1 Alphaproteobacteria bacterium | reverse complement strand
TTGTGGTGGGCGGGCCCTACAATTCCGGCATTCTTGCGGTCGGTACAAAGAGTGGCGTGCCGCTTTATTATGACTATGAACCCGCGCCGCAAAGTGTGATCGAAAAGGTGCGCAAGATCGAAGCGGTGTGCGAGCGCCATGGTGTGCCGCTGGCCGCGGCGGCGCTGCAATTTCCGTTGGCGCATCCCTTGGTTGCCAGCGTCATTCCCGGTTTGGATTCACCGCAAAGGGTAGAGCAGACCATCGCGCTCTATCGCCACAAAATCCCCGCCGCCTTGTGGCAGGATTTGAGGATCGAAAATCTCATCCGCAACGATGCCCCGTTTTGATTTGGAAGTGGGTCCATGATCGTTGACGCCCATCAGCATTTCTGGGACCCGGCCCGTGGTGATTACGGTTGGCTGACACCGGACATGCCCATCCATCGCGTATTCGGCACCGCCGACCTCAGGCCGCTGCTGGTGCAGACCGGCGTGGACGCCACCATTCTGGTGCAGGCGGCGCCCACGGTTGCCGAAACCGACCACATGCTGGACATCGCCCGCAAGGCGCCGTTCGTGTTGGGGGTGGTCGGCTGGATCGACCTGCTGGCCCCGAATGCGGGTGACGAGGTGCGCCGCCGCGCCGCTGATCCGTTGTTCCTGGGTGTGCGGCCGATGTTGCAGGACATTCCCGATCCGGACTGGGTCCTGCAATCGGCACTGACGCCGGCCTTGAACACCATTGCCGCCGAAGGGCTGGTGTTCGATGCCCTGATCCTCAGCCACCAGCTGGGCGCCATCACCGCACTGGCGGAACGCCATCCGCAGCTCTCCATCGTGCTCGACCATGCCGCCAAGCCGCCGCTGGGCGATGCCGATGCCATGGGTGGCTGGGCGCGCGGCATCGAAGCCCTTGCGGTGCTGCCGAATGTCACCTGCAAGGTGAGCGGCCTCTTGACGGAATTGCGCGGAGGCGCCACGCGCGACGATGTGGTGCGCGCTGTCGGCAACCTGTTCGACCTGTTCGGGCCCGGCCGCCTGATCTGGGGCAGCGACTGGCCGGTCCTGACCCTTGCGGGCGATTACCAGGACTGGTTCGAACTGGCGCGCGAGGCGGTGGCAGCCAAGGAGCCCAGCGCCGTGCGCGCCGTGATGGGCGACAATGCCGTGCGTATCTACCGTCCGGACAAATCCCGCCTGGGCCGCCATATCCGCGCCTGATTCGGTCGCAAAGCTGCTTCTCGCGCGTTACTCTGCGCCCGTGGAGCATCTGATTTGAAGTGGCGCTGGCTTGCGGCGATTTTTCTTGTTGTGGCGGCGATTCTGCTGTCGCTGTGGCTGGCGCGCGCCATGATCGCAGCCCGCTTCGCCCGCAGCTATTTCCAGCAACATGGCGTGGAATCCAACGTCGAGATCGGATCGCTGGGCCTGTCCGGCGTGTCCGGTCGTTTCGCCCTGGGGCCGAAGGGCGCCCCGGATATCGCGGCCGA
This sequence comes from Alphaproteobacteria bacterium, assembly GCA_013697055.1. Taxonomy (GTDB): domain Bacteria; phylum Pseudomonadota; class Alphaproteobacteria; order Micropepsales; family Micropepsaceae; genus Rhizomicrobium. Next base: position 3,165 of record JACCXK010000171.1, on the reverse strand, counting down.
ACGGATCGAGCTGCATTTCGATCCCCTGCGCTGGCTGCCTTATGTGGTGGAAGTGCGGCTGGTCAATCCGGTGGTGCGGGTGCGGTTGGATGCCGATGGCAAGCCGAACCTGGGATCGTTGCAAGCATGGATCGATTCTCTCAAGCAGCAACAAGGCAAGTCGCAATTCGTCTCCGACGACCTGGCGGTATCGCTCACCGGCCTGCGGCTGCTTCTGGCGACACCGGGCGGGGCGCTGGAGGTCGGCGGCGATGTCAAGCTGGTCAAGAACCTGCCGGTCACCGCCACCCTGCGGGCCCGGCCCACCACCATCACCTGGCAGGGCACCCGGGTGGCGCTGCGCGCCGCCGACCTGGTGTTCGACAACAACACCGGCCATCTCGCGGTGCATTTCCAGGGCGGCGTGAATACCGCCGCGCTGAGCGTGTCCGATCTGGAGGCGCGGCTCAGCGCCGAGAAGCTGAAATGGTGGTCGGTGGATGGGCGCATCTCCGTCACCGTGCCGGCGGCGCATCTGCAGCTTGCCACGGCCGCACTGGCGAGCCTGTCTCAACCCAAACTGGACATGACGATCGGCAATTTCAGCGCGGTGGTGGCGGGCAACGATCTTCAGGTGCAAGGCGATGTGAAAGCGCAAGGCGACATGGGTCTCGACGCGGACCTGGCGTCTGTGCGCGCCACCGATCCGGCGCTGGCCTCGGCCATCACCCAGAACCTGAAGCATCTGCAGGTCAGCTTTGCCGGTCATGCCGCCCATCACGGCAAGGAAAGCGAATTTGCGCTCACCGCGCCGCTGACCGTCACGGGCGCCCGTGGCGGCAAGCTCAACATTCCGGTGCTGCATCTGTCCGGCGCAACCAGCAGCCTGAATGCCGCGCTGGAGGCCTCCTTGTCCGGCGCCGGCCTGCCGGCGGCACAGGTGACGGCGAAGAAGCTGGTCTGGATCGGCGGCGGGTTGACCGGCGATGCGGCGCTGAAGACGCATTTCAACTTCGCCATGTTACGCGGCGCGGACCTCGCTACCAGTGGCGCCGTCTCCTACCAGGCGGGCCGCTATGCCTTTACGCCGGCGGGCTGCGGACCTGTGTCGCTGAAAGCCTTCCATCCCGGCGCCAGTGATCTGGCCACCGATATTCGCGTCCAGCTTTGCGGCACGGCGGGCAAGCCCCTGGTCACCGGCGAAGGCCTGAACTGGAAGCTTTCCGGCGAAGCGCGCGGCGCCTCGGCCAACCTGGCCATAGGCAATGTGCGGGTGGAAAAAGCCGCGGCCCATCTGGACTTCGAAGGACAGGGCGCGCCGCTGCGCGGCACGGTGGCGCTTTCAACGGCGGAAGTGTCGGACCGCACCGCCCCGATCCGCTTCAAGCCTCTGCTGGGCAGCGGCACCATCGCATTGGAACAGGGCATCTGGCGCGGCCGCATCGCCGTCACCGATCCGCAGAAGAATGCGCTGGGCGAGACAACATTCGCGCACACCATGGCCAGCGGCAGCGGCACCGCCCATATCAACGCGCCCGGCATCGTCTTCGCGCCGGGCAAGCTGCAGCCGGAAAGCATTTCGCCGATGCTGGCGCTCTTGCGCCGCGCCGAAGGCACCGCCGCGTTCAGCGGAGACGTCAACTGGACCAAAAACGAGATCACCAGCCAGGGCAAGCTCACCGTCGCATCGCTGGACTTCATGACCGTGCTGGGCAAGGCCCATGCCGTCAAAAGCGAGATCAATTTCACTTCCTTGCTGCCGCCCGCCACCGCGCCCGGCCAGAGTCTCAACATCGCGCGCATCGACTGGACCTTGCCGTTCAGTGCGGTGGATGTGCGCTTCGGCTTCAACACCAGCCAAATCCAGCTCACCAAGGCCGACACCGATATCGCCCAGGGGCATGTTTCGCTGGGCGCCATCACCCTGTCGCTGGCCCATCCGGGACAGGCGGCGGGCGCGGCTGAGATCAAGTCCATCGCGCTGGACTCGCTGGTCTCGGCCTCCAACCTGGGCGCCAAGATCAAGCTGGAAGGCAAGGTCTCGGGCAACATTCCCTTCGCCGTGGGGCCGGAGGGCTTTCACATCACCAATGGCAAGATCGCGGCGGATGGGCCCGGCCGGCTGTCGGTCAACCGTTCGCTCTGGCACCAGGGCGAGGCGGCATTGAGCAGCAATGCCGTACAGGAGTTCGCCTATCAGGCGCTGGAATACCTGGCCTTCGACCAGATGTCGGCCGAACTGAATTCGGTGGAGAATGGGCGGCTGAAAATCCTGTTCCACATCAAGGGCAAAAGCGATCCGCCGCAGCACCAGGAGGCTAAGGTCGCCATCACCGACATCATCAACGGCACGGCGCTGTACAAGCCCATTCCGCTGCCCAGTGGCACGCCGATCGACCTGACCCTGGACACCTCCCTTAATTTTGACGAACTCTTGAAGTCCTATACCGAAGCATGGTCAAACAGCCTTCGTCCGGAGGGGACACCGGATACCAGCACTGGAGCAAAGCCATGAAGAAACTGCTTGTCGCAGCCTGTGCGCTGACGGTGCTGGGCGCCTGCACGCCCACCATCCGGGTCGAGGTGGCGCCGATCAACATCTACGCCAAGCTGGATGCCGATGTGCGGGTGCGGTTGGACAAGGAAGTCCAGAGCGCCATCTCCAAAAACCCCGACCTGTTTTAAGCTGCCCACTTTTTATCTGAAGGACGCCATCCCATGAGCAACTTCAAGAATATCTTCGCCGTCGCCGCGTTGTTGCTGCTGGCGACGCCGGCTTTCGCCGATCTCGCCAGCGACAAGGCGGCGGTGGAAGCGGCCAAGGCCGCCGGCGCCGTGGGCGAACAGGCCGACGGCTATCTCGGTTTCGTCAGCGGCTCGGCCGATGGCGCCGTCACCGCGGCGGTGAACGAGATCAATGCCGGCCGCGCCAATGTCTATGCCGACACCGCGGCCAAGACCGGCGTCACCCGCGACGCGGCGGGCCAGGCCACCGGCGCGCAGCTGATCGGTCGGGTGCCGGGCGGACAGTTTTTCAAGCCGCTGGGCGGCGGCTGGACGCGGAAGTAATCAGAACGGCTTGAACCCTTTCGCCGCCCAGGCCGCCTTGGCCTCGGGGCGCGTCAGGAATTTGATCAAGTCGGCGGCTTCCTTCGGATGCGCCGAGCGCGACGATACCGCCAGTAC
>JACCXK010000110.1 GCA_013697055.1 Alphaproteobacteria bacterium | reverse complement strand
ACCATGTCGTTGAGCTCTGCGAAAAGAAGGCCGCCGAAATCGAGGCGCAGCGCGGAGTGCCACTCGAAGCCGCGCAGTAGCGTGACTTCGTGATTCCCGCTGCCAAACTCGAGCGGCTGCTCGACCGCTTTTCCGCCATCGAAAGCGAGATGGCGAGCGGCGCGTCGGGCGCCGCCTTCGTCAAGCTCTCCCGCGAACATGCCGAGCTTTCGCCGGTAATCGAGACCGTGCGCGCCTATCGCAGCGCCCAGACCCAGCTGGAGGAAACCGAAAACCTGATCGCCGATCCCGCGACGGATTCGGACATGCGCGGCATGGCCGAGCAGGAACGCGCCGATCTGCGCGGAGAGCTGGCCACTCTGGATCACGACCTCAAGATTCAGCTTTTGCCGCGCGACGCCGCCGACGCCTCTTCCGCCATTGTGGAAATCCGCGCCGGCACCGGCGGTGACGAGGCGGCCCTGTTCGCCGGCGACCTGGTGGGCATGTACCAGCGCTATTGCGGGCTGCAGGGCTGGAAGGCCGAAATCCTGTCCCTGTCGGAAAGCGATTTGGGCGGCTTCAAGGAAGCGGTGCTGGAAGTGCAGGGGCGCGGCGTCTTCGCCAAGCTGAAATTCGAAAGCGGCGTCCATCGGGTGCAACGCGTGCCGGCCACCGAAACGCAAGGACGCATCCACACATCCGCCGCCACCGTGGCGGTGCTGCCGGAAGCCGAGGATGTCGACATCGTGATCCTGGACAAGGACCTGCGTATCGACACCTATCGGGCGCAGGGCGCCGGCGGCCAGCATGTCAACAAGACCGACAGCGCCGTGCGCATCACACATCTGCCCACCAATACGGTGGTGGCGATGCAGGAGGAAAAATCCCAGCACAAGAACAAGGCCAAGGCTATGACCATGCTGAAGGCCAAGATTTACGATGCCGAGCGCAAGCGCGTGGATGCGGTGCGCGCCAGCGAGCGCAAGAGCCTGGTCGGCTCAGGCGATCGCAGCGAGCGCATCCGCACCTACAACTACCCGCAAGGCCGGGTCACCGACCACCGCATCAACCTGACGCTCTACAACCTGGCGCGCATCGTCTCCGGCGACGAGCTGGGCGAGATCGTGGACGCGCTGGTGGCCCAGGACCAGGCCGACCGGCTGGCGGAGTTCGAGGCGTCGGACTCTTGATTTGGAGAAGTGGGTGACCTTGGACGAGGCCACGCGCCAACTCGCCGATGCGGGGATCGACAATCCCCGCGCCGAAGCGCGGCTGCTGCTGGCGCATGTGCTGGGGATCAGCCGTGACCAGACACTGACTACGCAACCCACGCCGGATCAATCGGCGCGTTATGCGGACTTGATAACACGACGTGCCGGCCACGAACCCTTCGCCTACATCACCGGCCGCAAGGAATTCTGGAGCCTGGATTTCGAAGTCGGCCCCGGCGTGCTGGTGCCGCGCCCCGATACCGAGACCCTGATCGAGGAAGCGCTGCGGGTGGTGCCCGACCGCACGGCGCGACTGCGGATCGCGGACCTCGGTACCGGTTCGGGCGCGATTCTGATTGCCGCGTTGAAGGAATTTCCCAACGCCCACGGCATCGGATTTGAATCCTCGCCGGAGGCGCATCCTTGGGCCAGCGCCAATGCCGCCCGGCTGATCGGAACGCGGGCGCAAATCCGGCCGGATGACTGGGCCGCTGCCCAAGGTCCTTTCGACCTTATCTTCTCCAACCCCCCTTACATTCCCTCTGGCGAGATCGAATCACTGATGCCGGAAGTGGCCGCTTCTGAGCCCCATGCCGCCCTGGACGGCGGCGCGGACGGTCTGGCGGCGTACCGGAACCTTGCGGAACTGCTGCCGGGGCTTTTGGCACCCGGCGGCCATGCCCTGCTGGAAATCGGCCTGGGACAGGCGCAAAGCATGGCTTCGCTGTTCTCGGGCCTTGAAATGTTAAGGATAGCGCCCGATCTATCGGGTATTCCCCGCTGCGTCATCTTGCGAAACCCCAAGGAAATCCTTGGAAAACCGGGCCCTATCGGCTAGGTTCAAGGCATAGGGATCGGGGATGATCCCTGGCGGGCCGCAGGTGCGGCGACCGCAGAGGGCCGGTGACGCGAGAAAAACCCGCCGCCGGACAGGGGACTCAAAGCGAGCAAATCGGGCTGGGTTGGAGTGCCGTAGGCACATCCGTCCGGGCCAAGGAAGGATCACAGTGAAACGCTCTCGTAGAGGCGGCCGCAGGCCGCAACATGGTGGCAATGGCGGCGGTGGTGGTGGCGGCGGCGGCAACAATGGCGGCGGCGGCGGCGGTTTCAATCCCAATCGCACGTTCGATTCCTCCGGCCCAGAGATCAAGATCCGCGGCTCGGCCAGCCATGTCTATGAGAAATATCTGCAGCTGGCCCGCGACGCCAATTCCGGCGGCGACCGCGTCATGGCCGAGAATTACCTTCAGCATGCGGAGCATTACTACCGCATCATGGCCGCCGCGGCCGCCCAGCAGGCCCAGTATGCCGCCCAGCAGGCGGCCCTGAACCCGCAACAGCAGCAGCCGCAAGGACAGCCCCAGCAAGGCAATGGCCAGCCCCAGCAGCCGCAGAATGGCGGCAGCGGCGCCTCCTTCTCCCTGACCGAAGGTTCGGGCGAGGAAGAGGGCGAAGAGGCCGAAGCCTCCTAGTTCGCGTTAAGACTCACCGGTAACCAACTGACCAGACTGGGGCCTTGCAGCTCCGGTTCCTCGCGCCCATATCTGCGCAGGAACGATGCCGCGGAGCGTCGGGCAGGCGAGCGGCGCGAGCCGTCGCCCGCGCGACCATCCAAAGAGTGGGTCGTAATATGGTCCGCTGCCGATAAGGGGCCGACCGGGAGAGAGCATGGATATCGAGAAATTCACCGAGCGGGCCCGCGGTTTCATCCAGTCCGCCCAGAGCCTGGCCCTTCGCGAGGGCCATCAGCAATTCACCCCCGACCATCTTCTGAAAGTTCTGATCGATGATGAGGAAGGCCTGGCGGCGCGGCTGATCAAGGCCGCCGGCGGCCGCGATGCCACCGTGCGCGCCGGGGTGGAAGCCGCGCTCAAGAAGCTGCCGAAGGTACAGGGCGGCTCAGGCCAGGTGTACCTGTCCCAGGACACCGCCAAGCTGCTGGACAATGCGGAAGCCGCGGCCAAGAAGGCCGGCGACAGTTTCGTCACCGCCGAATATCTGCTGCTGGCGCTGGTGCTCGCCGCCGGCACGGACGCGGCCAAGATATTGAAAGACGCCGGCGTCACCGCCCAGGGGCTGAACGCCGCCATCGCCGGCCTGCGCAAGGGCCGCACCGCCGACAGCGCCACGGCGGAAAACGCCTATGACGCGCTGAAGAAATATGCCCGCGACCTGACCGAACTGGCCCGCACCGGCAAGCTGGACCCGGTGATCGGCCGCGACGAGGAAATCCGCCGCACCATCCAGGTGCTCAGCCGCCGCACCAAGAACAACCCGGTGCTGATCGGTGAGCCCGGTGTGGGCAAGACTGCCATCGCCGAAGGCCTGGCCTTGCGCATCGTCAATGGTGATGTGCCGGAAAGCTTGCGCGACAGGAAACTGATGGCGCTGGACATGGGTTCGCTGATCGCCGGCGCCAAGTTCCGCGGCGATTTCGAGGAACGGCTGAAATCGGTGCTGAACGAAGTCACCGGCGCCAATGGCGAGATCATCCTGTTCATCGACGAAATGCACACCCTGGTCGGCGCCGGCAAGGCGGACGGGGCGATGGACGCCTCCAACCTGATCAAGCCGGCTTTGGCGCGGGGCGAGCTGCATTGCGTCGGCGCTACCACGCTCGATGAGTACCGCAAGTATGTCGAGAAGGACGCCGCCCTGGCGCGGCGTTTCCAGGCCGTGTTCGTGGGCGAGCCGACGGTGGAAGACACCATCTCCATCCTGCGCGGGCTGAAGGAGAAGTATGAGCTGCATCACGGCGTGCGCATCACCGACAGCGCCATCGTGGCGGCCGCCACCTTGTCCAACCGCTACATCACCGACCGTTTCCTGCCCGACAAGGCCATCGACCTGATGGACGAGGCGGGATCGCGCCTGCGCATGCAGATCGATTCCAAGCCCGAAAAACTGGACGAACTGGACCGACGCATCATGCAGCTCAAGATCGAGCGCGAGGCCCTGAAGAAGGAGACCGACAAGGCGTCCCGCGACCGGCTGGAAGCCCTCGAAAAGGAATTGGGCGGCCTCGAAGAAGACTCTGCATCGCTGTCCGCCAAGTGGCTGGAAGAGAAGAAATCCGTCGCAGATGTTCAGCACTTGAAGGAAAAGCTGGACGCTGCCCGCCAGGACGTGGAAGTGGCACAACGCAAGGGCGATTTCGCCAAGGCGGGCGAGCTGACTTATGGCGTGATCCCCGACCTGGAACGCAAGTTGAAAGCGATCGAGGACAACAAGGACGCCGCTTTGTCGGGTGAGGCCGTCACCGCCGAACATATCGCCGGCGTGGTGTCGCGCTGGACCGGCATCCCGGTGGACAAGATGCTGGAAGGCCAGCGCGAAAAGCTGCTGCACATGGAAAGTGATTTGGGCAACCGCGTGGTCGGCCAGGAGCAGGCGGTGCGTGCCATTTCCAATGCGGTGCGCCGCGCCCGCGCCGGCCTGCAGGATCCCAACCGTCTGATCGGCAGTTTCCTGTTCCTGGGACCGACCGGTGTGGGTAAAACCGAGCTGACCAAATCGCTGGCCGCTTTCCTGTTCGATGACGACACCGCCATGGTGCGCATCGATATGAGCGAGTTCATGGAGAAACATGCCGTGGCGCGGCTGATCGGCGCCCCGCCCGGCTATGTCGGTTATGAGGAAGGCGGCGTGCTCACCGAAGCGGTGCGCCAGCGGCCCTATCAGGTGATCCTGTTCGACGAGGTCGAGAAGGCCCATCCCGACGTGTTCAACGTGCTGCTGCAGGTGCTGGATGACGGCCGGTTGACCGACGGGCAGGGACGCACCGTGGACTTCCGCAACACCGTGATCATCCTGACCTCCAATCTCGGTACCGAATTCCTGGGGCAGGAAGGCGACCAGACCCATGCGCGGGCGCAGGTGATGCAGGCGGTGCGTTCGCACTTCCGTCCCGAATTCCTAAACCGGCTGGACGAAATCATTCTGTTCCACCGCCTGACGCGGGCCAACATGGACAAGATCGTGGACATCCAGATCGGCCGCCTCGACCGACTGCTGGCCGACCGCAAGATCGCCATCACCCTGGACGAGAAGGCGAAGGCCTGGCTGGGCAATGCCGGTTACGATCCGGTCTATGGCGCCCGGCCGCTCAAGCGGGTGATCCAGCGCAGCCTGCAGGACCCGCTGGCGCAACTGATCCTGGAAGGCAGGATCACGGATGGCGCCAATGTGCCGGTCAGCGCCTCCAAGACGGGACTGACCGTCAATGGCCAGGACTTTGCCGCCAGCGCCGACGAGTTGACGGATGCAGCGCCTGCCGGGACGGCCTTGAACTAAATCCGGACTGCTGCATCATCCGGACGGCGCACCTTCACGCGCCATCCGGAGGCCGCGTGACCGACCCCATCGCATTCGATGATTTCCTGAAAGTGGATATCCGCGCGGGCACGGTGGTGGCGGCGGAGCCCTTTCCCGAAGCACGCAAGCCCGCTTTCAAGCTGACCATCGATTTCGGCGGCGAGATCGGGATCAAAAAGTCTTCAGCCCAGATCACCAAATACTACGCGCCAGAAACCCTGATCGGAAAACAGGTGATCGCGGTGGTGAACTTCCCGCCCCGCCAGATCGGGCCTTTCATGTCGCAAGTCCTGACCCTGGGCGTGCCGGATGAGAATGGCGAAGTGGTGCTGCTGCATCCCAGCCTCAGCGTACCCAATGGCGGGCGGATGTTCTAGCGATGCTGACGGTGGCACAACTCAAGGACCGGGATGGCTGGCGGACGCGCGCGCCGGACCTGCATATCGGCGAGGACGCGGTGTTCCGTGACGTGCGCGCCTTCCGCCCCGATCACCAGCAAGCCGCCGATCTGGGCGCGCGCATCAAGGACGAGGGCTACTTCCAGATCCGCCACGACACTGGGCTGGACCTGTCGTTGATGGCCGATACCGTTCGCCGCTTCTCCGACCAGGGCATCTCGCCGGTCTTCGCCTTCCTGTTCGACGAGTTCTGGGCGCCGTTCCATGCCCTGGATGCGCTCTATGGCAGCATCCTGGGCGGCTACGGCATGCTGCCGCATTGCTGGGTGTGGAATGTCGATCCGCAGAAAGGCGATGCGGGATGGAATCCCCATCGCGACATGGGCCATGTTTCGCTGCGTCCCGATGGTTCGCCCATCGCCATCACCACCTGGATTCCGCTGTCCGAAGCCAATCCGCTCAACAGCTGCATGTACATGGTGCCGGCGCATGCCGATCCGGTCTATGGCACGCCGCGGGACAGCGAAAAACTGTTCGAGTTGCCGTCCATCCGCGCATTACCCGCCCAGCCGGGCGATGTGCTGGTGTGGAACCAGGCCGTGCTGCATTGGGGCAGCCGCTCTTCGCCGCGCGCCGAACAATCCCGCGTCAGCATGGCGTTTGAATTCCAACGCACGGACAGCCCGGCTTTTGCCCAGCCGATCATTCCGCCGGACAAGCCTTTGCCGTTCGAGGCGCGGTTGAAGCTGATCGCCCGCCAGGTGCTGCAGTACCGGCACATGTACCGGGTTGATAGGCACGTCGAACAGCTGGCGCTGGAACTGGCCGGTTAAATTTCTTTTGTGATGATCTCGAAGCGCTTGAGTTCGGCGCTGCCAAAGGCGTTGCTGATCGCCGCGTCGGTGGCGTCGCGGCCGCGGGCGATCAAAAGCCTGCCGATGCGAGGATGGTTGTGGCGCGCGTCCATGGTGTGCCACTTGCCGCCCAGATAGGCCTCGAACCAGCCGCTGAAATCCATCGGATTGGGATCGAGCGGCACGCCGATGTCGCCCAGATAGCCGGTGCAATAGCGTGCCGGAATGTTCATGCAGCGGCACAGGGTGATGGCCAGGTGGGCGTAATCGCGGCAGACCCCAACCCGCTCTTCATGCCCTTCAAAGGCGGTGCGGTCGGCGCGGGCGTGGCTGTAGCCGAACTTGATACGGGCATGGGCGTAATCCAGGAT
>JACCXK010000099.1 GCA_013697055.1 Alphaproteobacteria bacterium | reverse complement strand
TGTCAAAGGCGGCCTGCGCCTGGGCATAGGTCAGCCGCGCCGCCGAGCGCATCACCGCGCGCAGGAATTTGTGGCTCTTCTTGTGGCCGGAACGGTCGAACACCATGCGCGCCACCAGGCAAGGGCGATCGACGCCTTCCTTCAGCGAACAGAGGTCCGCCGACAGTTCTTCGGGCAGCATCGGCACCACCCGGTCGGGAAAATAAGCGCTGTTGCCGCGCTTCAGCGCTTCGATGTCCAGCGCCGAGCCGGGGGTGACATAATGGGCGACGTCGGCGATGGCGACCAGCACGATGTGGCCGCCGCTGTTGGACGGATCGTCATCGGGGCCCGCCCATACCGCATCGTCATGGTCGCGGGCGTCGGGGGGGTCGATGGTGACCAGCGGCACGGCGCGCAAATCGGTACGGCCTTGCGGCGTGATCGGCTCGGCCGCCTTGGCTTCATCGATCACGCTTTGCGGAAATTCGGTCGGAATGCCGTGATCGTGAATGGCGATCAGGCTGATGGTCTTGGGCGAATCCATGCTGCCGATACGCTCGACAACCTTGACGCGGCTGAAGCCGGCGATGCGTCCGGCTTTGGGTTCGGCCGCGACCAGTTCATTGTGCTTGGCGCCGGCAAGGTCGGACTTATCGAGCGCATATTCGGTGCGCTCTTTCTTGTTGATCGGCACCAGCCGCCAGCCGGTGGCCGGCGCATCGCGCAGCACGCCGATCAGCCGGGTGGTGGTTTCCCGCTCCAGCCGGCGGATGATGCGAGCCTCATAGCTGTTGCCATGCTTGGTCATCCGCGCCAGCAGCCGGTCGCCGATCATGGGCGCGCCGCCTTCTTTGGGCGGCATCAGATAGATCGCCGGCGGCGCATCGCCGCTCCATTCCAGCGGCTTGGCCAGGGTTTCGCCATCGGCATCGAGGCCGGTAACTTCGATCAGACAGACTTCGGGCAGTTCGCCCGGCTTGGTGAAGCCGCGCCTGGGCGAGCCTTCGATGGCGCCGTCGGTCTGCAGCTCTTTCAGGATGCGCTTGAGTTGGATGCGGTCCGAGCCCTTGAGGCCCAGCTTCTTGGCCAGGTCGCGCTTGTTTGCGCCGGATGCCAAGAGTTCGAGCACACGCGCCTTGTCGAGGGCACGCGTGTTCTTGGGAGTTTTATTCGTCTTCAATTGTCCTATTCGCCTGCCAGCTCGGGCGCTTTGGCCTTCGGTTTAGCCTGGGGCTTGGCCGGAGTCTTGGCAGACGCCTTGGCCGCGGGCTTGGCAGCTTTCTTCTTGGTGGTTGTCTTCTTGGCGGCGGGTTTCTTGTCCGCGCCGTTTTCCGCCTTGGCCTTGACGGCTTTCGCCGCTTTCGGGGCCTTGGCAGGCTTCTTCTTCTTGCCGCCCTTGGCCGCACGCTCGGCGATCAAGGCCAGCGCCTGCTCCATGGTCACGCCATCAGGCTCGGTGCCTTCGGGCAGGGTGGCGTTGGTCTCGCCGTCGCTGACATAGGGACCGAATTTGCCTTTCAAAACCTTGATCGGCTTGCCGTCCGGCGCCGCGCCGAGATCCTTGAGGGTCTGCGCGCCGCGGCGGCCCGGGCCCTTGGCCTTCTTTTCGGCCAGCAAGGTCACGGCATGGTTGAGGCCGATCTCGAACACGTCTTCGGGCGAGGGCAGCGAGGCATAGATGCCGTCATGGGCGACGTAAGGCCCAAAGCGGCCGAAATTGGCGCTGATCTTCTTGCCGTCTTCGGGATGCAGGCCCACCTCGCGCGGCAGCGCCAGCAGCTTCAGCGCCAACTCAAGATCCACGTCGGACTTGTCGGTGCCTTGCGGCAACCCGCTGCGCTTGGGCTTCTCGCCGTCACCGCGTTGCACATACGGCCCATACCGCCCGGTGCGCAGGGTGATCTTCTCGCCGGTTGCAGGATCCTCGCCGATATCCTGCGGTCCGGCATCGCCTTCGCTGGCGCCCAGCTGCTTTGTGAAGCGGCATTCCGGATAGTTGGTGCAGCCGATGAAGGCGCCGAATTTGCCGAGTTTCAGGTTCAGGCGGCCGGCCTCGCAGGACGGGCACTTGCGCGGGTCCATGCCGTCCTCGCCATGCGGGAAGATGTGCGGCTCCAGCACTTTTTCCAGCTCGTCGATGACGTGGGTGATGCGCAGGTTCTTGGTTTCGCCCACGGTGGCCGAGAATTCCGTCCAGAAATCGCGCAGCAATTGCTTCCAGTCCAGCTTGCCGCCGGAAACTTCGTCCAGCTTTTCTTCCAGGTCGGCGGTGAAGTCATAGGCGACATAGCGCTTGAAGAAGCTGTTCAGGAAGATCGTGACCAGCCGGCCCTTGTCTTCGGGAATGAAGCGCTGGCGATCCATCTTCACATAGGCGCGGTCGCGCAAGGTCGAAATGATCGAGGCATAGGTCGAGGGGCGGCCGATGCCCAGCTCTTCCAGCTTCTTGACCAGGCTGGCTTCGGAATAGCGCGGCGGCGGTTCGGTGAAATGCTGCGCCGGATTGACGTTTTCAACATCCGTCTTGTCGCCGGCCGCGACCTTGGGAAGCCTGGAGCCGTCTTCATCGGTCTCGTCGTCCTGGCCTTCCAGATAAAGGGTGAGGAAGCCATCGAACAAGGTGACAGTACCGGTGGCGCGCAGGGTGATCTTGCCGTCGGCCGACAACACGTCCACGGTCGTGCGTTCCTGTTCGGCGCTTTCCATCTGGCTGGCGACGGCGCGCTTCCAGATCAGCTCGTACAATTTGGCGGCGTCACCATCGATATAGCGCGCCACTTCTTCGGGGGTGCGGGCGAAGCTGGTGGGGCGCACCGCTTCATGCGCTTCCTGGGCATTGGCGTTGTTGTTGGTATAGGCGCGGATGGAGCCAGGCACATAACGGGCGCCATACTTCTTGCCGATGACGTCGCGGCATTCGTTGATCGCTTCCGTCACCATCGTGATGCCGTCGGTCCGCATATAGGTGATCAGGCCGGTGGTTTCGCCGCCGATCTCCACGCCTTCATAAAGGCCCTGCGCCACCTGCATGGTGCGCTTGGCATTGAAGCCCAGCTTGCGGCTGGCTTCCTGCTGCAAAGTGGAGGTTTTAAAGGGTGGGGAGGGATTGCGCTTGACCGGCTTGGCCTCGACGCTGCCGACCTTGAAACTCTGGGCCTTGATCGCGGCCACCGCGGCCATCGCCTCGGCCTCGTTGGTCAGCGACAGTTTTTCGATCTTCTTGCCGTTGAGCTGGATCAGGCGGGCGGCTAACGATCCGCTGGCAGCGGCCAGCTCGGTGTCGATGCTCCAATATTCCTGGGCGCGGAAGGCTTCAATTTCCTGCTCGCGCTCCACCACCAGGCGCAACGCCACGCTCTGCACGCGCCCCGCCGAGCGGGCGCCCGGCAGCTTGCGCCACAACACCGGCGACAGGGTGAAGCCGAACAG
>JACCXK010000228.1 GCA_013697055.1 Alphaproteobacteria bacterium | reverse complement strand
GGCGCCGGCCGTTTCTATTTTTTAGTTCTTCTTCACCGCAACGAACTCGATCTCGACCAGGGCGCCTTCTGTCGCCAGGCCCACCTGGACGGTGGAACGCGCCGGCTTGTTGGGCTGGGTTGCCGTGCCGAAGTGCTTGGACCATTCGGCGTTCATGGCGGGGAAGTTTATCTTGTTGCCATTGCCCGGATCGGCCACCAGGAACACGGTCGCCTTCACCACATCGCCGAAGCCCAGGCCCAGCTGCTTGAGCGTGGCTTCCAGCTTGCCCAGCGAGTCCGCGGTCTGCCAGGTGGTGTCACCCCAGGTACCGTCCGGCTTCTTTCCGGCAGGCGTGCCGGAGATGTAATAGGTGGTATAGCCCGTCGCTGGCACCGTAACGGCCGCGGCGATCGGCGAGGCGGGATTGGGTCCGGCCAAGCGCGTCACCGTCTGTGCATTGGCAGAAGCCGCGAAAGCGCAGAGCGCCAAGCCTGCGAAAGCAAATTTCTTGGAAGCAGTCATCTTGAAGTCCCCTTGTTGGAAAAATTCCAGGGGGAGCGTAGCGCGGGTCCGCAAGACGCGCATGTGCTAAATTGCGCGAGTACCAAACCGCTGATTTGACTGAGCTTCGTGCGCTTACGCCCGGGCCTTGCGCGCCTTGTTCAGGACTTCGCGGATGCGCCGGCCGACGATCAGGTCCTCGCCCGGCTGCAAGGTCATGGAGACGACCTGCAGTTTGTTGACGACGCCGGGCTTGGGCTTGCGCAGCGGCGGCAGCAGGCTGCGGTTGCCCATGGTGGACAGCGCTTCGATACGCGGTGTGCCGGCGGCCAGTTCCTCGACGCACTGCGCCACCGTCAGGCCGAACGCGGCTTCGTCCCAATTCACCGTCAGGGTGGGATAGGAATTGCTGCCGACCGGAATCTCGATCGAGGTGGTCACGCCGGGCACGGTTTCCGCCAGCTTGGCGACGCGCTCGACGCGGCCACTCCATTCCTTGTTGAGGGCATTCAGATCCGCCTTGGACCAGTATTCCACGGCGGCCAGGATGCCCATGATCTCTTCCTTGCCGACCTTCATGGCGCGGCACACCGCGCCTTCCCAGGGCGCGCTGTTGGCCATGCCGGCTTCGATCAAATCCTTGCGGCCCAAGAGTAGGCCCGAACATTGCGGTCCGCCCAGCCCCTTGCCGCCGCTGATGGCGTAGAGATCCACGCCCCATTTGGCGAACTTGGTGAAGTTCTCGAACGGCGGCACGGAGGACGAGGCATCCACCAGCAGCGGCACGCCGGCCGGTTTGGTGACCTTGAGCGCTTCCTGCACCCGCTCATCGCGAAAGGTGGTGTAAACGAGGCATGTCTTGGGCCCGATGGCGCCGGCCAGATCGGCCTGGGTCGGCGCCAGCACCAGCTTGCCGCCGGCCAGGCGCAGCGCGCTGTCGAAGGCATTGCGCCCGCCCAGCATCACCACTTCATTCTTGAGGCCGGTGGTATCGGGCAATTGCCAGATCTTGTCGGGATCGGTGCCGGCGATGACCGCCGCTACCGCGGTGGACATGGCGGCCGCGGCGCCCGAGGTCACCATGCCGAATTCGGCGCCGGAGATTTCCGCCAGCCTCTTTCCCGCCGCATGCTGCAATTCGAACATGTCCACGAACTGGTGCGAGGCCGCTTCCACGGCGCGGCGCACTTCGGGCAGCTCCAGCGAGCCCCCGACATAGGTGTAGGTGCCGCGCGCATTGATCAGCGGGCGGATGCCCAGCTTCTCATAGGCATTGCCCATCTCCGCCTTGGCGGACACGGTCTTGGCGAAGCTTTGCGTCGCCATGGTGGCGAACAAGGGCGTGGCGGCCAGCAGCTTGAGGAAGGCGCGGCGCCGCTGGGCGCCGTTCGAAACCGTGTTGGACATGAAAATTTCCTCAGTGCGGGCGCGCAAGCCTATCCCAAAAGCCGTATGCATGAAAAACCCGCCGGGAGCGCCGGCGGGTCTTTTCGAAAAACTTACAAAGCGTGGGCTGCGTCAGCGCGGGGCGATGGACTTCTTGATGGCATCCAGGGTGCGGTCGATGGTCCGCATCGTCAGCATCTTGCCGATCGCGGCGCTGGCATGGCGGGGATCGCCTTCCACGCCGTTCTTGCCGTTGCTCGCTTCCAGCCGGTCCTTATGGACCATGGCGGGATCGATATAGATCATCTGCGAGGTGTCGCGGACATCGGAGTGATTGCCGAACTCTTCGCGTCTGATGCCCATCTTCATCATCTCGGCCTGGTCACCCGCCATGTCGCCGCGATAATAGACGGCGATGGCATGCACCCGCACGGGCGTCGCCGCCCATTCGGCGTTCAGCTTGGCGGCGACGGCATCCTGGCCGGCAATGTCGGAGCCGTGGTCGCCGATCAGCACGATATTCTTGAAGCCATGCAGTTTCAGGCTGCGCACGACGCCTTCCACCATCCCGGCATAGACGTCTTCGGGCACGCCGATGGTGCCGGGATATTTCAGATGGCCGGTGGGCGGATCATATTTGCCTTCGGGCGTGAAGGGAATCACCGCGGTCACCAGCGCATTGCCCAGGCGATGCGCGATGGTCTGGGCATTGGCGAGGACGCGGAAATTGTGCTTGCCGGTGGCCATGGCGGGGCCGTTCTGTTCGGTGCCGCCGCTGGGCACGATAACGGTGGTCTTGCCGGCGGCGATGGCGTCGCGGATTTCATACGATGTCATCCGCTCCATCAGCACAGTGTCGGCTGCGTATGCGGGCGCGCCCATGCAAAGAACAGCGATCAGAGCCAGGTATTTCTTCATCGGGGCCTCCCAGCCATTCTTGTTTTTATCCGGCGCGGAATCGTCAATGAATGCGATGGACCTTATAGATCTTGCCGTCGTCCTTCACCGTCATCAGAAACACGCGCATGGCATCCGGCGTGATGGTGACTTCCATTTCTTCGGCGGGTTTGCGCCAGCGGGCGGGATGATAGACGGCATCTTCGGTGGCCTGTTCCCAGACCTGGCCGTCCTGCAGGGTGACGGTGAAATATTTGCCCGTCTTGTCGATCTCATAGGACTGCATCGGCATGTTCTTCACGATGGGTTTGGGGCTGGTGAAGATGCCGGCGAACATGCCGCGCTCGCGCGGCATGGGCGGCGGACCGGGCGGCGGGGCAGGCGCAGGCGGCATGGCGGACGCATATTGCTGCGGCACCGGCACGGGTATTGGAACAGGAGGTCTTGCCGCGCCCGGCCCCGCAAGGCCCAGCTGCGCGCGCATCGGCCCCGCGGCGGCGTAATAACAGTCCAGCCAGGCGCGGTCGGCGCTCTGGCGCATGCATCCGGCCGCACTGGACACGACTTCATCGCGCGCCGCTTCGTCGCGCGGCGCACCGCCGGCCGGCGGCGCGGAAGCCAGCTTGAGCTGTCCGGGCAATGCCGATCCCAGGCCCAGCGCGGCGCGCACCGGCTGGGCGGCGCCGTAATAGCAATCCAGCCACTGGCGGGAATCGGCAATCACGCCGCAGCGGATCGCGCCCGTCAGGGCATCGTCGCGGGGACGCGCCGCGGCCGGTGCCACCAGGCTCAGCAGGACGGGAACCAGAAACCACCAAAGTCGACGCATGCATTTCCCCAGGCCGGCGCGCAAAGGCGCACCGTGACACTTACTAACTTGCTGGCGGATAGAAACAAAATCGCAGGCTGGGGGCAACCGGCCCGGCTCAAAGTTAATGGAACCGGGCCGGCCCGCGGGAGGCAAAGCGCGGAGAACCGTTCTTCCATCAAGCACACCGCCCGCGCGGTTCGGCGGGTTGCCATTGCGGTGTTTCCTTTCCACACTGCCCCACTTCTCAATCTGAGAAGGCGGGCGACAGGGGAACAGTGCATGATCACGGCAACGCAGCGGAGCAAAATTTCTGGGCGGGCGATTGCCGTCCTCACGCTTCTGTTACTGGCCGGCGCGGCCCGCGTGGACGCACAAACGCCGCCTGCGGGCGAAGCCGATATCCTGATCCAGAACGGCCATGTCGTGGACGGCACCGGCGGCCCCTGGATGCAGGAGAGTGTCGCCATCACCGGTGGCAAGATCACCTATGTCGGCCGCGCTCCGGTGAAAGCTAGGCGGGTGATCGACGCCAGCGGCAGGATCGTTTCGCCCGGCTTCATCGACATGCACTCCCATTCCGAGTTCGGCCTGGCGTTGGACGGGCGCGCGCTCAGCAAGATCACCCAAGGCATCACCACCGAGGTGATGGGCGAGCATCTGTCGGCCGGTCCGGTGCTGGGCCCCGCGGTGGACGATCCCATGATGGTGACGCCGCCGGTCAAGCGCAGCTGGACCACGCTTGGCGGCTTCTTCTCCTATCTTCAGAAGAAAGGTATCGGCCTCAACGTCGCCTCCTATGTCGGCGCCGGCCAGGTGCGCGCCTCGGCGATGGGCTACCAGAACCGCGAGCCCACCGCGGCGGAAATGGCCCGTATCAAGCAGCTGATCCGCCAGGGCATGGAAGAGGGCGCCTTCGGCCTTTCCAACGGCATGTCCTATGTCCCCAACATGTTCTTCTCCACCGCCCAGCTGATCGAATTGTGCAAGGTGGCCGGCGAATATGGCGGCATCTTCACCATCCATATCCGCAATGTCGGCCCGAACGATCCGCGCGACAAAGGCCTGAAGGAAGCCATCGAGATCGCCAAGGGCGCCCATATCCCGGTGGAGATTTTCCATCACGGCGCCAGCGCCGGCATGGATCCGGAAGATTTCATCCGCGATACCGATCAGGCCCGCGCCGACGGCGTGGACATCACCGGCAATTCCTATCCTTACGAAACCGGCTGGACCTATCTCACCCAGTCGCTGCCGGCCTGGGCGCAGGAAGGCGACAGCGCCGCCATCGTGGCGCGGCTGCAAAAGCCCGACACCCGCGCCCGCATCCTGTCGGAAATGAAGGACCGCAGTTTCGCCACCCTGAAAGTGGCCTCGGCGAACCTGGATTATGACGGCAAGATGCTGACCCAGATCGCCGGCGAGATGAAAGTCTCGCCGTCGGAAGCGCTGCTCAACATCCTGGTCAAGCAAAAGGGCGAAGGCTTCCAGATCGGGCTGCCCACCGGCGGGCGCGCCAAGATCGTCGCCCAGATGCTGAACAATCCCTGGATGGATATCGGTTCGGACGGCATCTCGCTGCCGGCCGATGTGCACACATCGTTCGGTGCGCCGCATCCGCGTTCGTTCGGCAGCCACACCAGGCTGCTGGCGGAATATGTGCGCAACCAGCATGTTTTCACCCTGGAAGAAGCGGTGCGCAAGATGACCTCGCTGCCCGCCGACCGGCTGGGTCTTGCCGATCGCGGCATCCTGCGCCAGGGGATGAAGGCGGACGTGGTGGTGTTCGATCCCGCCACCGTCAAGGACATGGCGACCTATGAAAACCCGCTCCAATATTCCAAAGGCATCGACTTTGTGTTTGTGAACGGCAAGGCGGTTGTAGAGAACGGCACGCCCACCAATGCCACGCCCGGTGAGGTCCTGCGCGGTCCCGGTTACAAGCCGGGCACGCCGTAACGAAAGAAGCGTCATGGTCCTGAAGCAGCGTCTTCTGGTTTCGGTCATGGCAGCGGCCATGGCGGGCGGTGCGGCGGGACCGGCATCGGCCGCGCCCTGGACCCGCGGCTTTGTGGTCAGCGCCTATGAATATGCCTTCCGTTATGGCGGGCGTTCCGATTTTGCGCGGGGCTCGGAAATCGAGCCCGGCGTGGATTGCCCGCATGGCAGCGGCACCCATTTCGCCGACGACCAGAAAAC
>JACCXK010000067.1 GCA_013697055.1 Alphaproteobacteria bacterium | reverse complement strand
GCGGCAGGGATCAGTCTTCGATTGCGGGGAAGCGCATCCAGCCCGGCGTCCAGTCGGGCTTTTCCAGCGCCAGCTTGGCGAGTATCGCCTTCTGGTCTTTCAGCTTGGCGGTGAGGTTCTTGTCGGCCAGCTTCTTGCCCGCCACTTCGGCCAACATGTCGTTGACGGCCTCGCGGTCGCGCAGAAGCGCATAGAAGGTTTCGTCCGGCGACCAGTGATCGCGGATAGAGACCCCTGCCCCCACGCCCACCGTGTCCACCACGGCGCCGCCAACCCCAAGCGTCTCGGCCATCACGAACGCGGCAACGCGGCCGAGATTGGCCTCGCTAAGACGCGCCAGCCGCGCGAACACCTGCGCGGTGACGCTATCGTCATGGCTGCCGCCACAGATCGCGCCGTCATCGTGCGTCCCGTCACTGTCGGGCAACGCCAAAATCTTGCGCACCTTGTCCCGCTCCTTCTCGAAAGCGGTTTGCGCCGGGGACGCGGCAAGGCTGTCGTGGATGGCTTGGCCTTCGCTGTGCAGCCGGTCGGGCTGGACCGACCAGTTGCCGCTGGCGGCGATGGCATGAGCGATCAAGAGCCGCGCCGCCGCATTGGGATTGGCGATCAGCGCCAGCCGCACGGCGGCGTGGCGGTGCAGGTCCAGATAGTTGCGCATCCCGTTGGTGATGGGCGATTTGGCCTTGGCGGGAGCCATGGCTTCCCCCTCGTCCTCCGTCTTGTCCTTCGCGCCCTTGCCTTTGGCCCGCTTTGCCTTGTCGGCTTCCTTGTGCGTGAGATAGCCCTCATGGAGCGTGACCTCACCGGAATTGGCGATGGCGATATAAACGCGACCACCGGCCTTCTTGCTGGCCTTGGCGAAATTCCAGCTATCGAAGCGATGGCCGCGATCCAGCACCACGACCTCGGCCCATTTGGCCGCGAGATATTCGTCGCGCAGCTTGGCGATGGCCTCGTCCTGGGCGGACCAGAACGCGTTCTGGTCCGCGAAGAACTGCTCATCCCCGAACAGGTCTCCCACCACCTTGCCGGTGAAGGCTTCCATGTCGAACAGAGCGTGTTTGGTGGCGATGGCTTCGCCGCCAAAGAGCCAGCCCTTGAGGCTGCCGCCGAACGGGGCGTTGTTGTCGTCCAGAAGCTTGAGCCAGTCGCGTTGCTGGCTCTTGCTCGCCATCGTCAGGAGTTGCAGGTCGCCCGCGTCGATTTCTTCGGCGCGGTAGAGCTCGCGCAAGCGCGGCAACAGGTTGGCAATTGCGAGCCGCCGCAGCACGTCGCGTTCCTCCTTGCCGAAGGTTTTGGCGATTTCGCCGGGAGAGCGGCCCAGCCGGATCAGCCCGGCATAGGTTTCGTATTCGGTGATTTCGTCGGCGTCCTCGCGGGCGACTTTCTCGATCAGCGAAATTTCCAGCGCTTCGGCATCGCTGCAATTCTCGCGCAGGTCGCAATCGAGAGCCGGAAAGCTGCCCGTCTCGCTTTCGATCACGCGGGCGGCGTAATACCGCCGCCGCCCGGCGAGAATTTCAAAGCCGTCCGCATTGGGCCGCACGATGAGCGGCATGAGGATGCCTTTCTCAGGCGCGGTGGGCAGGATATTGGCCGCAATCTCGGCCATACGCTTTAGGCTCGGCGCTTTCTTCTCGGCTCGCATGTTGAAGGGCGAGACGTGAAGTTGATTAAGAGCAAATTGGGTCTGCATGATAGTCTCCTGTTGATGCGGACGGTTGCGTGTCCTCCGGCGTGTCCGCTTCCACCGGAGGGAAGCGGTCAAGCGCTGCCTTCCGAGGCGGCGCTGTTGGGAGCCGGATTGTTGTCTGGTTGGTCCTCGTCGCGGTTGGAATGCAGCGCACGAAGGAATGGGGTGCCGTCCGGGTCGCGCTGGAGGTTTTCCGGTTCGCTGGTGCCTTCGGTGTCGTAGTCATGGACTTCGACCAGCGCCGTGCCGTTTTGGATATCGACGTGCTGGATCAAACCGCCTGCGACGGTAATGACGATGTGCGGCCCGCCGCGATCCTCGGAAAAGCGCGACGGGATCGCAAGCTGCTGCACATTGTCGGCCCACAGGTCGTAGTGGTCGCCTTCGGCCACCGCATCCACGAAGGTGTTGCCGGTGGTGTCGGTGGACGACCAGTTCGGGCTGTCATTGGCTTTCGCCACAGCTTGATCGAGCGCTTCTTCCAGCGTCCCGGCTTCGACCACTTCCTCGCGGAAGTAATAGGCGGCGTAACTCAATTGCACGGTGAAGGTTTTCATGCGGCGTCTCCCGTCAGGGCGGCGCTCTGCGTGAAGGCCAAGAGGTAATCTGAGGCTTTGGACGCATGGGAGGCGGCGCTGATGATGGCACGGGCATCGTTCTTCAAGACGGTGAGCCAATTGCCGATATAATCGGCGTGGCGTACGGACGGCGTGATGCCCAGGGTGGCGCAAAGAAACGCGCTGCCCATTTCCGCGACCAGTTCCTCGCGGGCATAGGCTTCGTCGCCAAAGCGTTTGGAGAAATCCCGGTCGAGGCGATGCTTCGCGCCACTCCAATGGGTCAACTCATGGAGGGCAGTTCTGTAGAAATTGATCGGCTCGAAAAAGCTGTCCTGTTCGGGAACGCGGATATAGTCGCCCCCCGTATGGTAATAAGCCTGCTCGCCGCCACGCTGAAACACCGCGCCGCTCGCCTGAATGAGCAATTCGGCGCTTTCGATGGGGAAGCGGTGCGAGACGGGCGCAAGAGTCGCCGTCATCTCGGCGGGCAAGCCCTCGCATTGCGCGATGTTGAAAACGGTGAAGCGTTTCAGGAACGGGATGCTGCGGGCTTCGCCCTCCTTGCCGCTGGGCGCTTCCTGCTCCACCTTGGGCGTGAAGCGGTCCGCAAAGACGACGGTGGTGCCGTGTTCGCCCTTGCGGACATTGCCGCCGACAGAAAGCGCCTGTTTGAAAGTCAGCCAGCGGTTGCTGTCAAAGCCGCGTTGGAACAGCGCGTCCCACAGCAGCAATATATTGATGCCGCTATAGCTGCGATGGGTGGTGGCATTGACCGGCATGGAAAGCGCCGGTCCGCCAGCCCATGGCTGCGCCCATGGCAATATCCCGGCTTCGATCTGGGCAATGATCTTGTCGGTGATTTCTTGATAAAGCCCCGGTCGCTGTGCCGGTTGCTGCTGGTGAATGTGTTCGCGCATCTGCTGGTGCCTCGCTCGCAAAAAACCGCACCTGAACCCCGGAAAGCGGGGTGGGCGGCGCATGCGACCGTTAGGCCCGCCCAGTAAGGCGGGCCGCACCCTCAAGGGACCCGCGCGCGTGTGACGCGCGGGATGGGGCCGTAACGCAGTGAAGGACCGGCGAAGCCGGTTGCGG
>JACCXK010000226.1 GCA_013697055.1 Alphaproteobacteria bacterium | reverse complement strand
GACCAGCACCAGGCCCTTTGCGCCCATCAGCGAATCCATGGGCCGGGGCTTGCCGGTTGAGTCCATGGGAGACCCGATCGAAGGCGCGCGCGAGCCTATCGGCGGCCCCAGTTCGAAATCCGGCTTTGCCGCCACCGGCGCGACAAGGCCCATGATAAACAACAGTGCGCCAAGAAATCGCTTCATTATGTGCCCCCTTTATGAACCGTTGCTGTGCCTTGCATGCCTACGACCTAGCTCTTCGCCGCCGCCAATATCGCTCCGCCAGATGGCTGCTGGACAAGAACGGCGTTGCGCCAGTTGCCGTCAGACGCAGGTGTTATCTGGAAGGTCTCCATCTTGCCCTTCCAGCTTCCCAACTTGGTGATCTGGCGCACGATGTTCCTGTGCGCCAGGGTAATGCCGCCATTCTCGCCGGCGCCAATCGCGACATTCTGTGTGCGCGGGTCGTAGCGGACCAGCCAGACATCTGCCTCCGCACCAGAAAGAGCGGCTTCGCCGATGGAAACCTTGTCACCCTGTAGGCTCACGCTGGGGGCGCCTGTGGCGGGGATGGCCGCCTCGACGGCGTGACGCAGCTCACGCGGGTCGGTACCGACAAGATCGCTGCGGCCTGCCACGACGACTTGCGGCGTGTAGACATTGTTGTGCTTCAGCCCGTGGGCATAATCCCACTGGCGCTGGGTGTACTCAGGCCGGGCGAACGTGTCTTTCCACCCCAGCCTGTCCCAATAGGTGACGGCAAAATCCAGCACCAGCAACTGAGGATCGTTGACCAAGGTGTTGATGTTGGCGATCGCCGGTGGGCAGGATGAGCAACCCTGGCTCTGGTACAATTCTACGACGGTGGGGGATGCCAGAGCGGGCGCGGCTGGGGCGGCCAGGAGAATCGACAGCAAAGCAGCGGTTCGCAAGGACGTTTCTCCGTTGGACAATCATGAGTTCGGCGCCCCGCCACGAAGGTTACATCGTCTCAACCCCGGGATATTCGGGCGCCGGAGAGGGCTTCTCCAAAGCCGAGTTGGTCATGGAGGCGCGGAAGTTGGTGGGATCGGTTCCATAGGCTTCTCGAAAACTCCGGCTGAAATGGCTGCGGCTGGAAAAGCCGATACTGGAGGCGATGACCTTGATGGGGACAGACGTAGAGCGCAGCAGTTCGGCCGCGTGATGCAGTCGGGTCTTGGCGACGAATTCCATCGGCGTCATCTGGAAGGCGGCGACAAATTCCTTGGCGAAAGTCGATCGGCTCATGCCGGCGGCACAGGCCAGTGACGCCACGCTATGGGTCGCGGCGGGCGCATCCAGCACGCTGGATACCGCTTTGCCCAGGCGTGGATTGCGAAAGGCCTTCAGCAGTTCGGATTGCTGTCCGGGCTGTGCGAAATGCCGGCGTATCAGCGGCACCAGGCATGCTTTCATCAACGCCCCCACCAGGGCGCGGGTGCCAAGCCCGGGCTCCGCGATTTCGTCGAGCATGATCGCATAGGCGCCGCGAACAAAAGGCAGATCGCTCAAGTCCGCGACGATGGGGAATTTAAGGCTGTCGAGCAGCCCGAACGAGCCAGCGACGTTGGCCATGATCATGCCGCAGACCACGCGCAGGTCCCCGGTTTTGCCGTCGGCGGCATCTACCAGCAGCAAACCGTCCCGTACCAGGGTGCAGTGATCGGCGGCAACCACATCGTCCTTCGGATCGGCGTCTGCAGCCAGATATTGCACGCGATTGGGCGGAACCAGGACGATACTGCCGGCCCGGCAAACCAGGGTCGCGGCGCCTTCCACAGTGATATGCAACTCTCCGGAGAGCACATAGTGGACGCTTACGGCATTTTCGGGTTTGCCCAACAGGCGGACGCCCCGCTTGACTTCGCAGACGGCAAAAGCCTCCACCGCCACATCCAATGTGACAAGAAGTCGGTTCAGGATCGCGGCTGTCATGCCTCGAAATTCGACCGCTCGGGACCTTGGTTACAGTTCCCGCTGTGTATCCGAGGGTACGGTCGGGACTGGGTCGCACCTTTGACGGACGTCAGGGCACCATTGGCTCGAAACGTTTCACGCTGGCGCTGGTTGCACTAAGGACGTCTTCAGACGGCCCTTCCACCGGAATTCCGGACCATGACCATTGTTATGAATTCGCCGGATGCAACCGGCAATGTTGGTGCCGGTCTGTTGGCGGGTGCGCTTGCGGGCCTTACGGCTGCCTGGGCGATGAATGCGGCGCAGGCCGCTTTCCCGGTCAAACCAGCAGGCAACGCCGATCCGGCCACTGTGCGCGCCGCCCGGAAGCTGAACCGGTTTTCCACCGGAAAGAAGCTGGCGCAGGGCCGCAAGCGGCAGGCCGGCACGACGGTCCATTACGCGTTTGGTGCATTCCTCGGCGCGCTGTATGGCGCGGCGACGGAACGTTACCCACGAGCCGCCGCGGGCTGGGGACTGCCCTTCGGCCTGGCGATCACCGCCATCGCCGACGAAGCGATCGTTCCTGCGCTGGGCCTGGGACCAGCGCCCTGGGCAACGCCCGGCAAGACACATGCTTATGGCGCAGCCTCGCACATGGTGTTCGGCGCCGTCGCCGAAGCCGTTCGCAAGATTATCCGACCCTTGTTCTGAAATTCCACCGGATTGTCCGGCCGGAATGATTGCCTTTCACAAAACCGAGGAGACTTGAATGACACGCTTTTTGATCGCCGCTCTCGCCGCCAGTGCCGTTTTCACCGCCGCCCCCGCCTTCGCCCAGATGGCGTCGGACGACATGAAGTCCGACAAGATGGCCATGGATTCCATGTCCTGCCAGCAGATGATGGACAAGGGCAACACATCCATGGACTCGATGTCCGACGGCTCGAAGAAGACCATGATGATGAAGCAGATGGACATGGCCAAGATGTCCATGTCCAACGGTAAGGAAGCCGACTGCAAGATGCACATGAAGAAAGCCATGGGCATGTAAACGGCGGCTTGCCGCACCAAATGCGAAAGGCCTGGCAGGTTCCTGCCAGGCCTTTTTGGTGGGTGCGGCGCGGTGCCGTCAGATTCCCCCGTACCAGGTATATCCCTGGTCTTCCCAGTAACCGCCCTTGCCGCCGCCGATCTTGGAAAAGTCGCTGACCAACTCGATGCCATGGACATATTTGGGCTGTTTGTAGCCGAGCTGGCGCTCGGCCCTGATCCGAACCGGGGCGCCGTGCTCCACGCCTAGTGGCTCTCCGTTCAGGCGATAGGCGAGTAGAGTCTGGGGATGACCGGCTTCGCTCAACTCCAGGCTTTCGTAATAGAAATGCTCCGGATCGCCTTCCACAGTCATGGGGTCGGCACAATAGAAGACGGCATAACGCGCTTCGGGTTTGGGCTTTGCCGCAGCCAGCACCAGGGCGAGCGGCGCGCCCGTCCATTCGCCGATGCAGCTCCAGCCCTCGACACAGTCATGCCGCGTGATCTGGGTGCGCGGGGGCAGGGCGCGGATATCGTCCATCGACAGCGACAGCGGATTTTCCACCAGTCCTTTCACCGTGATGCGCCAGTTACGAAAATTGCTGACGACATGCGCCTTGTAGTCATCGGTCCCGGGATCGAGTGTGCCGTTGGCGCGGAACATCGGCGCGATATCGGCCTTGGTGAATTCGGGCGCCAGCGTGTGCGGGCCGGCGAAGATGTGCTGCGCGGCATGGGTGAGGTCTTCGACTTTGCCCAGGATATTGGTGAACCAGGGCTTCTGGGACAGGTCGTAACAGCCGCTGAGCATCAGGGTGCTGGCGCCGGCGACAGCACGGCCGACAAACCCGCGGCGATTTTGTTCAGCCATGATCGCCGCCTTTGCGGATGACGTACCAGCCGGTGATCATGGAGCGAAGGTTGTTCCATGTCCCGGACAAGACCACCATCGCGATATGGACGATGAAAAAGCCCAGGAACGAGAAAGCACAGATAAAATGGATGGTGCGCGCCGTCTGCCGCCCGCCGAATATCCAGAGAAGGATGGGGAAGGCGGCATCCATGGTGGGCGACATGGTCAGGCCGGTCGCCACGATCAGCGGAGCCAGCAAGAACAGCACGAAACAATAGGCCAGCTTCTGCAGGCCATTGTAATGCCGGGCTTCTTCGCCGTGTGGGAATTTCAACCTGGCATGATCTACAATCTCGCGCGGCAGATGCTGGATGTCAGCCTTCGTCGGCGCCAAGTCGCGGGCGAAATGGCGGCTGAGGAAGCCATAGGCGAAGAAGAAAAATCCGTTGATTACCAGCAGCCAGGCGAAGGCAAAGTGCCATTGCCGCGCCATGGCAAGCCATTGCGCCCCCGGCAGCGTTGCCCAGCTGGGAAATCCCCGCGCGGCCAATTCGCCGTCGACGCGGGAAGCGCCCAGTACGCCGGTGGTATTGACGGGCTTGCCGGCGATCCAGGTCGTGCCCTTGACCACATTGCCGCTGTCGTCGGTCATGGCATTCAGCGCCAGAACCGGGTGCTCGAAGTTCGATCCCGATCCGAGATACAGCGCCGGATGCGCATTGAAGATGTTCAGTCCGCTCATCAGCAGGACGGCCAGGCAGATGGCATTGATCCAGTGACAGACCCGTACCGGCCATTTGTGACGGAAGAAGAAATAATGCGGTTTGGTTGTGGTGAGGCCCAGGGCTGTGCGGGCGCCTTCGGCAATGTCCCTCATGATTGTCTCCCGGTGCGAAACCCTAACAGTGCTTTTCGCCTGGACCTATGCGTTTGTCCCTAGGGGCGCGCCGGCTGGCGCCCAACCCACAGATTCTCACCATTTCTGGACGAAAAGGCACCTGTGGGCAGGCCGGGACACCGCGGCTTTTTTTCAGGCGCTTCTGTTAGTATCGCCAAAGGCGGTCAGGGAAATGGGTCTTGTCGCAGGATCGAGGCGTGACAGGTGTACTGATGTCCATCCAGACAGGTGGAATCGCGCCGCTGGGCTCCGACGCTGTGCCCAGCGGTTTCGTTAAGTTGTCGCGCAGCGGCGCGGTCCGGGTCGGGCGGTTGAGTCTGGATGGCGATGTGCAAGCGGACCTGAGCGTTCATGGCGGCGCCGAAAAAGCGGTTTACGGTTATGCGGCTTCGCACTATCTGGCTTGGGCCGCGGAATTTCCAGAACTGGCGCCCGCCTTTGTCGGCGGCGCCATGGGCGAAAACTCCACCATTTCCGGCCTGGATGAGGGCGCAATCTGCGTTGGGGATATTCATGCCATAGGCTCGGCCCTACTGCAGGTTTGCCAGCCTCGCCAACCCTGCTTCAAGTTGGCTCTGCGCCACGACAACAAGTATCTGCCCAAGGCCATGGTGAAAAGCGGGCGCGCAGGCTGGTATTATCGGGTGCTTCAGGAAGGCATAGTCGGCGCCGGCCACACTGTCATGCTGCATGGCAGGCCGCATCCCGAGTTCGCTTTCACGCGGCTTATAGAAATCGTCTATCACGGCCATGCAACGCGCGAGGAATTGGCGATGATGGCAACGATGGATGCGCTGGCCAGCCAGTGGCGCGAGGCCGCCCGCATGCGGCTGAGTTGAGTCTGGTCCGCTTCTCCTAATAATTGTAGGCGGTCTGCAGCCAGAATACTGACTTGTCAGCAAATCCGCCAATGGTCGCGCCGGACCCGGCATAGTTGGCATATTTCGCCATGAAGGACAGATTGGTGTCTACCGTCAGTTCTGCCTGCAGGTCCCATTCGCCGCCGACGCCGCGACTGAGGTTGTCGGTTTTGAAGTCGTGATAGGTGGCGTTGAGTTTCAGCGACTTGGTCATCACGAAATCCGCCGGCATCACATAACCAAGCTTGAAATACAGGTCCTTGAGCCCGTTGGTGGGCGTGGTGAGGAACAGGTCAGCCCAGCCGTTGAAGGCGTGCAAGGTAGCGAGTGGCGTGGCAAAGCCAACGACGCCATTGCCGCCGAGCGACTCATAGCCCACCAAGCCGGTCAAGCCCTGCCAGGTGAGGCTGCCTTCCCCCAAGAAATAGTCCAGCCCGAAGCTCAGCGGATTATTGCGATAGTTGGTCTGGCGCGCGTATTCACCGCTGATCTTGCCGGTGACGTTATCGAACACTCGCGTGTAATCACCGCGCCCACCATAGGTCGCGGTGGAAAGTCGCGCCGTGGCGGCCGCTTGCGCCGGCAGCGTCGCGTAGCCCGGCGCGTTAAAGTCGAGCAGGAAGCTGTAGCCTTCCAGCCTGAGGCCCGGCACGCCGGTATAGACGCCGTCGATCACATGGCTGTCGCTCTTGAAATAGTTGGCCTGGCCGATGGGCGCGGTGGCGGCGGGCACCGGCGAATCGGGCCCATACACCCGGTTGATGCGGTAAAGGTAAGCGTAAGTCAGCGCCAGGCCGGGAACGGAAGTGTTCACCGCCGAGATGGAATCGAAGGTCTGCTCATGCTGGCGCCAGCCGGAATTGCCGACAAAACGCTGGTTGCCGATCAACAGGCGCTGGCGCCCGATGACGAGCTTGGTGTCGAAATCCGACACATAGGTGAGCTGCAGCCGGTTCAGCGCGGTCATGGCGGGATCGGCCACCACGGGATAGAGCGTTCGGCCGTTTCGCGTGCTGTTGTAAGCGTCGTTGCTCCAGATCTGGTCGAAGTCCGCCTGCACCGACAGGCCGTTCCAGGTCCCTGTCTCATAACCGAGGCGGGCGCGCAGGGTGAGCGCATTGGCGTCAACCGTCTTGCCGGCGTCCTGCACCATTTCATAACGGCCACGCAGATCGATCACCGGCCGGCCCTTGGCGATCGCCTCGAGGATCGAAGGCTCGGCTTGTGCCGGTGACGCGAGACCGGCGGCGGCCAGTACGCCTGCGATACAGGCGGTGCGGAAATTCATTGCGTTCTCTCTCGAAGGTGAAAATAAGGCGTGGATTGAAATGCCTGGTTCAGCTCGTCGCGCGTATTGATGTTGCGAAAATGGGCTGCATCGAATGAAACCTCGCGGACGGACTGGCCGCGCAGCCACTGATGGACGCCGCGAATCCCGTTCTGCTCCATGTCGCGGGCCAGGCGCGGCGCCAGCGCCGTGGGCCAGAGGCCAATGACCGGATGGCTGCGCGCATCGTCGCGCGCGATGGCGATATCGCCGCGCGACAGACCCGCGCCCAGCCGTTGTGACAGGTCCGGCGGCAGGAACGGCGTATCGCAGGCCACGCTGAGGACATGTGTGGCGCCGGCCTGCGCCGCCCAGGCCATGCCGGTGAGAAGTCCGGCCAGCGGGCCCTGGAACCCGGCAAGGACATCCGGCAGCACCGGCCATCCGAAGCTGGCGAACACGTCCGGTGCGCTGTTGCTGTTGATCAGGATGGCGCAAACCTGCGGCGAGACGCGATCCAGCACATGCGCCAGCATCGGCTTGCCATCCAGCGGCAACAGGCACTTGTCGCCCCCGCCCATGCGGCTGGATCGCCCGCCCGCCAGGATGACGCAAGGCGGCTTCATGCCTGTCTCCAGGCCATGATGGCGCGTACCAGCGGCTTGAGATGGAAACTGCTTTGCGGGCTTACGGTGGGCTTGAATCCATGCAAGCGCAGCTTTTCATCGACGATGGGGCCGATGGAAGCGATGGGCGTCCGGGCAAGTCCGCGCGACAGCTCCTGCACCAGGCCGCATTCCTGCGCGACTTTCACCAGCCGCTCCACCTGGGGCGTGGCGGTGAAGGCGATCATGCCGACTTCGCCGGCTCCAAGCGCACGAATCGCATCGCTTACCTGGCCGGTTTCGGCTTCGGACGCATATCGGTAGGGCGTGACAGTTGTCACCAATGCGCCACGAGCCCGAAGGTGCTCTACCAGGTGTTGCGCACCGTCGCCGGGATAGAGCTGCACGCCGATGCGGCGGCCTACCACATTTTCCTGCGCCAGCGCCTCCAGAATGCCCTCGGAGGTCGGAACGCCCGCCGCAAGACCGGGCGACAGCCCTACCTCGCGCAGGGCGCGCGCCGGCTTGGGCCCGCGCGTAATGGTGCGCAGCCGGCCCAGCGCCGCCACCAGCGCGTCACGCCGTGTCTTGCTGAGGGTAAGCAGCCGGCGCAGGCCTTCGCCGGTCAGCAGAACCAGGTCATCGAAGTCATCGGCAATGCACCTGTCGATCCAGGCCTCGGCATCGGCGCTGTCTTCCAGGTCCAAGATCTGGACCAGCGGGCAGCGCAAAACCAGAGCGCCTTCGGTTTCCAGCATGGCCGTGAACAGGTCCAATTCGCGGCTTTCGGGCACCAGGATTTTCAGGCCTGTCAGCGCAACCATTCAAGCCGCCGTGGCGGACGCCGTGGCGCCCAGCAGTTTCTTGATTTCCGGAATGCAGGACCCGCAATTGGTGCCCGCCTTGAGCGTCTTGCCGATATCGGCCGGTGACCGGCAGCCCTGTTCCGCAAGGGCGCCCGCAATCGCGGCTTCGCTGACCGAGAAACAGGCGCATACGATCTTGGATGCGTTTTGCGCATCGCCCGCTTCCAGTCCGGCGAGAAGCGAAATCCGATCCGTCGCGCTGACTTCCTTGCCAAGCAGGCCCTTGGCGTGTTCGACGCCAGCAAAGTCCTGCAATGGCGGGGCGAAGAATACGCAGCCAGCCAGCTGTCCCCGCATGAAGCCGGCATAGCGGAATACAGACCGCCGCGGATCGGAATAGGACACCAGCTCCGCTTCGCCGGAAATCTCCAGCAGGCGCCGCAGCACCTGTTCGGAATGAACTTCCTTTTCGAGCGGCTGCCAGCCTGACAGTTCAAAGGCAAAGCCGGTCCTGGTCGGCGCCATCGACCACCACACCGCATCGCTGAGTCCCGGCTCACCATTGTCCAGGCGGAACAGGGTGCCGCGCCAGCATTCGGTCATCGCCGAGACATTGACCCTGGTACCCTTGAGGTCGGGCTGGCCCGAAACAGGATCGGTCAGCGCGTGCACCAGCTTGTCGATCGGTCCGGAGGAGGAGAACTGGTCCGTCCAGTGCATGGGGGCGAAGACGTCGCCGGGACGCACGCCTTCATCCACCGATGCGCGCATCACCACCGTGGCGTCCGCGCTTGTGATGCGCACGAGACTGCGGTCCATGATGCCGCGCAACGTCGCATCGCGCGGGTGCAGCGCCAGGCTGGGGCTCGAAATGTGGCTCATCAGGTTGGCGACCCGGCCGGTGCGCGTCATGGTGTGCCATTGATCGCGCACGCGGCCGGTATTGAGCGTCAGGGGGAATTTTTCGCTGCCGTCCGCGGCGCGCAGCCGCAGCGGTATCATGCACGCCTTGCGGTCGGGCGTGGAAAATCCGCCACGTGCGAACAGGCGCGGCCCGTTCATTCCACGGCCATGGCGCAGCACCGGCCATTGCACGGGGGGCATGGCGTCATAGCCGCCATCGTCCAGGTCGCACAGGCCCTCGAGGTTGAATAGACGTGTGCCGCGGTTTTCGAACGCCGACAGGGCGGCATGTTCGCGGAATATTTCGGACGGCGCGGAATAGGGGAACGTATCGCCCCAGCCCATCCGTCTCGCCACCTCGGCAAACATCCACCAATCGGGACGGGCCAGTCCGGGCGCGGCACGGAAGGCGCGCTGGCGCGAAATGCAGCGTTCCGAATTGGTGACTGTGCCATCCTTCTCGGCCCAGCCCGCGGCCGGCAGCACGATATCGGCCAGCCTGGTCGTGTCGGTGGGCCAGGCGTCGGCCACGATGACCAGCGGACATTTTTGCAGCGCCTCGCGCACGTGGGAGGCACGGGGCATGGAGTCGGCCGGGTTGGTGGCGGCGATCCAGACAGCCTTGATGCGGCCGTCATGGATGGCCTCGAACATGTCCACGGCCTTCAGGCCGGGCTTGTCGGCAATGGCGGGCGCTTTCCAGAAGCGCCGCACGCGGTCGACATCGTCCTTTGCGAATGCCATGTGCGCGGCAAGTTGGTTGGCGAGGCCGCCGACCTCCCGCCCGCCCATCGCATTGGGTTGGCCGGTGAGGGAGAAAGGCCCCATGCCCGGGCGCCCGATACGCGCCGTCGCCAGGTGGCAATTCAGGATGGCATTGACCTTGTCGGTACCAGTGACCGATTGGTTCACGCCCTGCGAATAAAGCGTCACCACCCGCTCGGTGCGCGCAAACATGTCGTAGAAGGCGCGCACATCGTCCGGGCTCAGCTGGGCGGCAGCGGCAACAAAGCCGATGGACGGAGCGGCGGCATTGGCCGCTTCTAGTGTCTCTTCAAGGCCGGATACGTGGCGCGTGGCCCATTCCCGGTCCAGCACGCCTTCATTGCCGAGATAGGCCAGAAGCCCGCACCACAGGACCACATCCGAACCCGGTGCCAGCGCCAGGTGAAGGTCGGCAGTTTCCGCCGTGGCGGTCCGGCGCGGATCGATGTTGATGACCTTGGTGCCGCGCTTTTCGCGCGCCGCCATCATGCGCTGGTAAAGAACCGGGTGGCACCAGGCCATGTTGCTGCCGACCTGGATGACGAGGTCGGCTTCCTCGAGATCGTCATAGCAGCCCGGCACGACGTCCTCGCCGAAGGCGCGCACATGGCCCGCCACCGACGAGGCCATGCAAAGGCGCGAATTGGTATCGATGTTGGCCGAGCCGATGAAACCCTTCATCAGCTTGTTGGCGACGTAATAGTCTTCGGTCAGGAACTGGCCCGAGACATAGAAGGCGATGGCGTCGGGCCCATGTTCCGCGCGGACGCGCAGGAACTCGGCAGCAATATGGTCGAGCGTTTCGTCCCATCCGGCGGGCTTTCCATGCAGCATCGGCGTGGTCAGGCGGTCCGGCAGGGCCAGCGTGTCCTTCAGGGCCGCGCCCTTGGAGCATAGTCGCCCGAAATTCGCCGGATGGACCTCGTCGCCGCGCGGGATGCCGTCAACCACCGTCACGCCGCAGCCGACCCCGCAATAGGGACAGGTGGTGCGTGTCACACCG
>JACCXK010000051.1 GCA_013697055.1 Alphaproteobacteria bacterium | reverse complement strand
CTACACCTCTGCGCAATTCCTTGGACTGGCCTTCCTGCAGCCTTTGCTGCTGGAACTGGAAGCGGCGCATGGCTGGCGGTCCGTCTTTTTCATCACCGGTTTCGGCGGCATGGCCTGGGGCTTCGTGTGGTGGCTGTTCTATCGCAATCCGCGCGACTCCCGCGCCAACGCGGCGGAAATAGAACACATCGAGTCGGGCGGTGGGCTGGTCGATCTGGGCTCCGCCAACAAGCAGAAGCGCCCCTTCAGCTGGGCCGACATGGGCACCGTGTTCAAGTACCGCAAATTGTGGGGCGTCTATATCGGCCAGTTTGCCGTCACCTCCTGCCAGTGGTTTTTCCTGACCTGGTTTCCCACCTATCTGATCACCTATCGTCACCTCAGCGTTCCCAAAACGCCGCTCTATGTGGCGATACCTTTTCTGGCAGCCTTTGTCGGCGTGCAGTTGGCGGGGTTTGCCTCCGACCGCATGCTGCGCAGCGGCTTGAGCCTGGGCGTGGCACGCAAGACCCCCATCATTATCGGGCTGTTCCTGTCGGCCAGTATTGTGGGCGCCAATTATGTCGACAGTCCCGAAGCCGTGATTGCCTTCATGGCCCTGGCCTTTTTCGGCAACGGCCTGGCCAGCATCGGCTGGTCGCTGATCAGCCATGTGGCGCCGCGTCACCTGATCGGCCTGACCGGCGGCACCTTCAACTGCATCTCCAACCTGTCCGGCATTTCCACGCCGCTGGTCTTCGGATATCTGGCGCAAACAGGTTATATTGCGGTGGGCTTTGTGTATGTCGCCACCATCGCGGTGATCGGTGCGCTGGCCTATATCTTCGTCATCGGCAAGCTGGAACGGGTGGAGTAGTTTTTATTGGTCGCGCGTCGCACTACGCTGACGCTAACGACCCCTTCGCTTCGCTGCGGGTCGCCGGTCGCTCCGCTACCAGCGGTAATAAGGATCGCGCGGTCTCCAACCGTAATTGGGCGCCGGATAGTCGCGCCAGGCCTGATTGCGCCAGCCGGGCGGCGGGCCATAGCTGCGCGGCGGGTAATAGGGACGTTCTTGGTCATCGCGATTGCGGATCTGGTAATAGCGCGGGCGCGGCGGCGGTGGCGCTTCTTCCACCTCGGTGGCATAGGAAGGTGCGGCATTCTCCTCCTCGTCATCGCGCGCTTGGTCGCGGTCGTCCGCGCGGTCCAAGGCACGATCCGGCGGCGGCGCCGCGCGCTCTTCGTGGCGCCATGGAATGGCCGGCAGGCTGTGCGCGGGAACGCCGCCGACCGCAACCTCGGCCGGGCGGGCGTCGGCCACCTTCAGGGCGGTGACGGTATTGGCGGCTACGCGGACCGGAGCCGGCTTCACCTCCGCCTTGGCCATCACCGGCACCGGCCGGGATTCGACGCAGATATTGCCCAGGCCCGTATCGCCCGACTTGGCGTCGACAAAACTCATCAGGCTGCCATCATGGGCGAGTATGCCGGTGAACAGGGCATGGGCGTCGGCGCAGAAAGACCGGGTATCGCGCGCCTGTTCCAGAGCCGAAAGATTGGCCGCCTTGGTCTTGAAGGTGTCATAGCCGGATTCGCCATGCTCGCCGCCGCGCCGCACGAAAAAAGCCTTCAGCGATGCGTCGGACGATTGCAGCTCGCTGCGATAGGCCATCACAAAGCGGTTATAGGCGGCGGCCTCATGGCATTGCAGGGCGGCGACCATCAGCTCCTGCTGCATCACCGCTGTCTTGAGGGCGGATGCATCGGTGGGCGAGGCGCAGCCGGCGGCCAGGGCCGGCCCCACCAAAACAATGTCCAAAGCCAGAAGTGCGATGGTGGCGGAAGCGGTTTTCCACATGGTCGGTCCCCTATTGGTTGGAAGCGGAGCGGGTGCGTTCGCAGCGCCCGGCCGGCGGTTCGAAATGGTCCAGATGCGCGATCACTTCTCCGGCGCCGCCGCCACAGGCGATCCAGCGGAAGTTATGGCTGGCATCTTTGTCTTTCAGGCTCATATCGGCCATCAGGGCGCCGAAGCCGCCCGCGGCGACGCTGCCGGCCGCGCTGGTGGTGACGGTGTTGCCTGCCCCGCAGGCAGTGAGCGTGTCGCTGCCGCCCGCCATGCAATAGGCGAACTGCACCGCGAAATCGCAACTGTTGCGGAAGCCCCAATGATTGCCGTCGCTGTCCACCTTCAGGCAACGCCCGGCATCATTCTTGTCGCCGGACGGCGCAGCGGTCGGCGCGGCCATCGCGATCGCGGTGCTGGGCACGGCAATGCCGCTGTCGATGGTGTGTATCTCAGACGTCTTGACCGACACCTGTTCCAAGGCCCCCTTTGCAGGATAGGAGGCTTGATAATCGCCGACGCGATAGGACGCCTTGGCCATGCGCGCCGGGGCTTTTGCGGCGGCGCGGCGTTCCGGCTTGGGCTTTGTGGATGAGGGGGCAGACGGCAGAGCCGGCGGTATCGCACCGGGCGGTACGATATTGGCAGCTTGCGGCTTGGGTGCGGCGGCACAGCCTTCGCTGGTTTCGCTGGCCGCCACCGGCAGCCCCAGCTTGCTGGCATAAGCGTTTAGCGCGGCTTTTTTCTCCATGTCGCTGAAAGCGTGGCCGGTGGGATACCAGGCGCGGCAAGACGGTCCCGCATCGCCATCCAGCGCCATTTGCACGCCACCGTCGGGATTGGCCGCCAGCATGGCGGAGCGGCCGTCGGAATAGCGGATCTCCACGCCCTTGCCGGTCAGGCGGAAAAAGCCGGTGACGCTGGAGCCGGCGCTGGGGGCATCGCTGTCCTCCACCACCGTGCCCATGCGGTCGGTCATGAAGGTGAAAGTGGTCTTGCGCGCCGTGCCTTCGGCGGGGACCACCTGCAGCTCCATGCCGCCTTCGATCAGGTTCAAGGCGATGGAAGAACCGTCCACCCCTGTCAGGGTTTTGCCGGCCACGCCACCGAAGGGCACCTTGGAGGAATCCACGGCCGCGGCGGATTTCTGCGGCGCCTTCGCTTTTGTGTCGGCCACCGCCTGCATCAGTTTGCCATCGGTGAAGGTGCCGGCCAGGCGCGTGCCGTCGGCATGGAACAGTTCGCCGTTGCCGTTCGGCTTGTCGTCCTTCCAGTCGCCGGCATAACGCTCGCCATTGGCGCGGCGCAAAAGGCCGAAGCCGTTCATCTTGCCGCCGGCCCACAGTCCTTCGAAGCGGTCGGCGGTGTCGGTGGTGAGAATGCCCGCACCCTGGAAGCGGCCCCCGACGGTCTCGCCATCATAGCTCCAGCCCGCTCCCCAGCGGGTGATGACATGACCGTCGGGTATGACACCGTGCTGGAAATTGGCGGTGAAGATCTGGCTCTGGCCGTCATGGGTGAAGGTGGCGGTGCCCAGGCCTTCGGCATAGCCATCGACGCAAGAGCCCGTCCAGTTCACCGTGTCGCCTGCCGCGGCCCCGGCGCTGAACAGAGAACAGGTGCCGTCCTTCAGCCATTGTCCGTTGTTTGCAGTCTCTTGCGCCGAAGCAGTCAACAAGCCGCAGTTCAGCAATGCGGCGGCCAGCGCGGCCTTCGCGATCCTCGACATGATTTTCTCAATGTGGAGGGCCCAGCCCCATTGCCACGCCCCTGGATCACAGGCTGCGCCGATTTTTTTTCTTTTCAAGATCGCCGGCGCAAAGCGGCAAACGAGTCCTTTACATATTCACAGAAAATCCACACAACGCGAGAAATGACCGTTTTATCGGTGCCAAATCGAACGCGCCGTTCATCAAACTGTTCATCTGCGGTTCATCTACATGGCGGAGTTTCACGCGGTTCATCTGAGGTTCATCTAGATGAACGGATTTCGCGCGAATCATGCATCACAAACGCAAAAGAGCGCCACCGTTTCCGGCGGCGCTCTTCTGTGAGAAGAAAATCCGATCAGGCGACGTGCTGCTCGGACTGGATCAGCCCGCGGATATAGCCGAACTCGAAGGCGAAGTTCTCGTTGGTGCCCCATTCGGCATTCTCACCCACCACCTTGGGGGCGTGATCGGGCATCAGCAGGTCTTCGTAGCCGACTTCGCGATAGACCTTCAGCGCCTTGACGAAATCGACATCGCCTTCGTCCGGGAACATCTCGGCGACGAAGTCGCTGCGATGGCCGCGGATGTTGCGGAAATGGACGTTGAAGATCTTCTTGCGGCTGCCGAACCAGCGGATCACATCGCCGATCTCCGCGTTGGGGTTCTCCAGGTCTTCCGAAACCGTACCCTGGCAGAAGTTCAGGCCGTGATAGGGGCTTTCCTTGTAGCTGACGAACTGCTTCAAGCCGTCGATGGTGCCCAGCACGGTGTGAATGCCGCGATAGCCTTCCGGCGGCATGCCCGGATCGTTGGGATGGCAGGCGATGCGCACCTTGTACTCATTGGCCACTGGTACGATGTGATCCAGGAAGTAATGGATACGCTCCCAGAAGGCGTCTTCATTGACGATGCCGGCCTTGGTCAGCGGCGGGTTCTTGGCCTGGGCTTCCTTGAAATTCCACTTGTTGTAGACGGTGTCGCCGCGACCCGGCACTTCCTCGGAGCGCACCACGCCCAGGATGGACATGTTGTATTTCAGGGTGCGGATGCCGGTGGCGGCGCAGGTGCGGATATGGTTCTGGAACGCCTCGATCTCGCGGGCGCGTTCCGGCTCCTTGCCCAGCATGATGCCGGGATTCTTCTCCCGGTCGATCAGCGAGGAAGTCAGCAGTGGGCTGTCCACCAGCTCCACCTTAACCTTGTGCTTGTCGGCGATCTCTAGCATCGCCTTCATCTCGTCCACGGTGGGATAGAGGCGGGCGGGATCGGTGATCTTGGGGCTGGTGCAAACGGCGTCCACGCCGAACCGCGCCACCCAGGCGGCGGTGCGGTCGGTCAGGCTGCCGAACTGGTGGCCCAGCCGCGCCTTCAGCGGCGGCAGCTTGCCGCCGGCCTTTTTTGGCGCGGCCTCAGCAGCGGGGATGCTGCCAGCGCCAACGGCGGCAGCCGTGGCAACGGCGGCGGCGCTGGCGCTGGTGACGGAAAAGAATTTGCGGCGATCCATTGAAGCGTCTCCTGGTTGGTCTAATGCGAAACCGGTTTCAGCCCGGCCTTGATGCTTGCGTCGCGTCCCCTGGGACCGGAAAGTTCGTCCAGCAGGGCGCGGGCGTCCATTGCGTTCTGCGCATCGCTGGCAAGGGCGGCGGTATAGATGGTGCTCATCTGCAGATCATCGGGCAGCGGCCACACCGTCACGCCCGCGTTGGGCAGCATCTCGCTGATCAGGGTGACGCCATATTGCGCCTGGCCGCTGGCCACCGCATCGGCCACGCCGGTTCCGTTGGGCTTGAGCACCGCCTTGGCGCGCACCTCCTGGCCGACGCCCAGCTGGTCCGCCTGGCTCAGAAAAAACACGCCGGTGATGCCGCCCGAAGCCGGGTCGACATAGCTGATAGTCTTCGCCGCCAGCAACGTGGCCTTGAACGCGCGCGCGTCGGCGATGGCGGGTTTGGCCGTGCCCTTGCGCGCGCCGATGCCGGCCACCATCTGGGCCAGGTCGGAATGGGTGGCGGAAACCTTGCTTTGCCTGGTCAGGGCGTCCAGCACCGCCTGGGTGCCGATCACCAGATCGAACGCCTCGCCCGCCTCGATGCGCTTTTGCACCCCGCCGGCCGTGTCACTGACCACCGTGACCTGCGCGCCGCTGCGCTTGCCATAGTCGGCAGCCAGGGCGCGCACCGGCATGGACATGCCCGCGCCGGTGAGGATTCTGAGGTCCCTGGCATCGGCGGACAACATCCCGGCCACAAGAAAAAGCAGGGCCGGAACGATAAAACGAGGCATCTTGATCCCTTGAGCAGCGCGGGCGCTTATGTCTTGTTGCGCGCGCCACGCCAGCGTTTTATCAGGGAATAAACAGGGCGCAAAGCAAAGGGGACAAGGCGATGAAGACAAGGTTTTTCGCAAGCGCAGCAATCGCGGTGGCGATGCTGACGGCGCCGGCGGTCTCTTCTTCGGCGGGGGCCGCGGAATACACCACCATCCTGCTGGACAAGGTGGTCAACAAGACCCCGGACCAGACCTGGGCCAAGATCGGTCCTTATTGCGCCATCGCCACCTGGCTGAAGGTCACCTGCGTCATCACCGGCAATGTCACCGGCACCCCCTTCGGCACCAACCGGCTGCTCAACGGCAACAACAACGAAGTGATGGTGGCGTCGACGCCCTATTCCTACACCTACACCCAGCCCGCTTCGACGATCCTGTATCACGGCACGTTGGCGGTCGAACCGCTGGACCGCGGCCGCCAGACCAGGATCGTCTACAGCCTGTTCTATGACCAGGCGCCCTTGGGC
>JACCXK010000017.1 GCA_013697055.1 Alphaproteobacteria bacterium | reverse complement strand
GCGCAAAGGGCCTGGTGCTGGTCTTCTACCGATCCGCGGCCTGGTGCCCCTATTGCCAGCTCCAGCTCATCGACCTGAACGGCGGCGTCGCGGAGATTGAAAAGCGCGGATACCGCATCGCGGCGATCTCCTATGAAAAGCCGCCGGTCAATGCCGGTTTCATCGAGGCCCGCGGCATCAAATACACCCTGTTGAGCGATCCGGCCTCGGAAATTATCGATCGCTACAACCTGCGCGATCCGCAATATCAGCCAGGAAGCCGCGCTTACGGCGTTCCAAGGCCCGTCATCTTCATCCTGGACCGCGACGGCGTGATCCGGGACAAGCTCTACGAGGAAACTTACAAGACGCGTCCGCCAGTAGGGTTGGTCATCGAGGCGATCGACAAAGTGCGCCCGCCGGCCCGGCCCTGACCACGGCCGGCGGTGACCCATCGATGAGAATCTCCACCATATTTCTTCAGACGGTGGTTGTGCTCATCGGCATTGCGGCCCTTTCTCTCCTCCTGTGGGAGCCCCACATCGAAGGCAGAAACGCGCACGCCACGCTCTTTCAAATATATTTCAACGATCGTTTCCTGGCGTATGCATATACCGCCTCGCTTTCGTTTTTCGCGGCTCTTTATCAAGCCTTCAAGGTGTTGGGATATGCCAGGCAGATACGCTGTCCTCGCCGGCGAGCCTGAAAGCCCTGCTGACCATCAAGCGCTGCGCCCTCGCCATGATTGGGTTTGTCGCGGGCGGGGAAATCTTCATGATGCTGAGCGACAGCGATGACCGGGCCGGCGGGGTTTTCATGGGCATCCTCATCGCCTTGGGCGCGATCGTGGTTGCCGCCGGGGCAACCATGTTTGAACGGCTTTTGCAAAATGCCATGTCCCGAAATACCCCGCTGACATAGAGGGGCTTGGCGGCCCTCCCGCATTTCCACACACCAGCGGTAGACAGCCCAAAACGGTCGAATAGACTGGGCTTTCGGGGAGAGGGCGATGCCTGGGGCGGCAAGCAATGGTTCGGTCGCAGACGGCGCCGCGTCCTGGCGCGCGCTGATGCGCGACAAGAGCCTGCAATTCAATTTCCCCGACGCCAGCGCCGATACAAAGCCGCCCGGCTGGCTGAAGGATTTGGGGGAATTTCTGGGCCGTCATAGCCGGGAAATCCACTGGGCGGGCTGGGCGCTGCTGGCCATCCTGGTGGCGCTGGCGCTTTGGTTTCTGGTCCGCAAATTGAAAGATCGACGCCTGTCGCACGGGGGAGAAGCCGCCCCGCGCCAGATGGCGCCCTGGCAACCCGGCCTGCGTCAGGCCCGGCTGGTGCTGCAGGACGCCGACGGCCTGGCGGCGCAGGGGCGTTTCGACGAAGCGGTGCACCTGCTCCTCCTGGTCAGCATCCAGGAAATCGGCGACCGGCAGCAGGGGCTGGTGACACCGGCCCTGACCAGCCGCGAGATCGCCGCGCTTCCGGCACTGACGCCGCTGGCGCAGGGCATATTCTCCGGCATCGCCCAGATGGTGGAACACAGCCGTTTCGGCGGCCATGCGATCGGCGACGCCGAATATCAGCGCTGCCGGGCGGGTTTCGACCAGTTCACCGAATTCGGCACATGGCGGATGGCGGCATGACCCGCTCCTCCGCCGAACGCTTGCCGCTGCTGTTGTTCCTGGTCGGCGCGGTGGCCTTCATCGCGCTGCTGCTGCTGTTTGCCTATGCCCCGGACCTGCGGGGCGATACCAGCAACGGCGCCAATGTCGTCTCGCGCTCCGCCATCGGTTTCGCCGGCCTGCAGCGCCTTCTCGACCTGTCGGGCATTCCCACCGAAATCGACCGCGGCGTCACTGCCCGCGAGCGGAAACCCAGCCTCACCATCCTCACGCCGGACATCACCACCGGCAAGACCGATTGGCACGATTATGAGGAGCAGAGCGCGGTCCTGGTGATCCTGCCCAAGTGGATCACGGTGCCGATGCCGCTGCGGTCCGGCTGGGTGGTCAAGGCCGGCGCCTGGCCCGCCGACGATATTGCAAAAATGCTTGCCCCGATCACCAAGCTGACCCTCAAGCAGACACAAGGCGATTTTCGTGGCCTGGTGCCGGCCTCGGATACACGGCTCAAGGGACTGCCCCGCGCGCTTCCGGGCCATTTCCAGCTGTTGCAGTATTTCCCGCAAGGGGGAGAGGCGGTGGTTTTCGTGGAGGATCCACACTCCAAGCGGCTTAAGCCCGATGGCGTCAATTTCGTGGTCCGGGTGCGCGATGGCGACAAGCCCATCTATATCCTCAGCGATCCCGACCTGATGAACAACCAGGGCCTGTCGGACCCGGTCACGGCGCAGACCGCGCTGACGATCATCCGCGCCTTGCGCCGCGGCAACGGGCCGGTGCGGATGGACGTGATGTTGAACGGCATGACGCGCTCCCCCAGCCTGCTCAAGGCGCTGTTCGAGCCGCCATTCCGCGGCGCCACGATCTGCGCCTCCCTGGCCGCGATCCTGATGGCGCTGCATGCGCTGTCGCGCTTTGGCGCGCCGCTGCGCGAAAGCCGTCCCCTGATGCGCGGCAAGCAGGCGTTGGCCAGCAACACCGCTGAACTGGTGCGGATGATGGGGCGCCAGGCGGCCATGGCGCCACGCTATGTGCAGGCGATGCGCAACCTGGCGCTGGCGCGATTGGGCGCAAGATCGCGCAGCGCCGCCGAACAGGAACAGCTGCTGGACGCCATGGAAAAAGCCAGCCACAGCGACACGCAATATGGCTGGCTTGCCAATGCCGCAACACAAGCCAAAACCGGCGGCGATCTCATCGCAATCGCCGCTCGGGCCTGGACCTGGAAGGGAAGGATCACCAGTGAACATCCATGAGATAAAGCCGCTTGGCGACAGCTTGCGCACCCAGATGGCCAAGGCGGTCATAGGCCAGACCGATACCGTCGACCTGCTGCTGATCGCGCTGTTCGCCGGCGGGCATATCCTGCTCGAAGGCCCGCCCGGCATCGCCAAGACATTGCTGGCCCAGACCTTCGCGCGCTGCCTGGGACTGGAGTTCGGCCGCATCCAGTTCACACCGGACCTGATGCCGGGCGATATCCTGGGCGTCAACCTGTTCAACTTCCAGACCGGCAGCTTTACGGTGACGCGCGGGCCGATCTTCTGCGAACTTTTGCTGGCGGACGAAATAAATCGCACTCCGCCCAAGACCCAGGCGGCCCTGCTGGAAGCGATGCAGGAACGGCGCATCACCCTGGACGGCAAGGCGCATGCCTTGAGCGAGCGTTTCATGGTGGTGGCGACGGAAAATCCCATCGAACAGCAAGGCACCTACCCGCTGCCGGAAGCCCAGCTGGACCGCTTCCTGTTCAAGCATGTGCTGAGCTATCCCGGCGAGGAGGACGAGCGCAGCATCGTGGCCGCCAATGGCGCCAGCGTGCGCATGCCCGATCCCGCTGCGCTTGGCGTTGAGGTCGTCCTGACGCGCGCTATGCTGACCGACGCCATCGCCGCGGTCGCCGGCGCGACCCTGACTCAGCCGATCGTGGATTATGTGGTGCGC
>JACCXK010000012.1 GCA_013697055.1 Alphaproteobacteria bacterium | reverse complement strand
GGGCGCAAAAGCCGAACAATGGTGGCGCCTATATAGTGGCGAACGGCTCAACGTTGGGCCGGTACACCGTGTTCAGCCTGCGCAAGACGTTCTGATTTGGGTGCCCGCGCCAAGGACTTGATAATCCCGGTCGTTTCCCCTTAAGCCGGAATAGCCCCGTCGCGTAAAAATCGACGGGGCTGCTTTTTTACTGGGCAGCAGACGTCTGGGTCCCAGGAGTAGATGTCATGAGTATTGTTCCTGGCCGTTTTGGCGGACGCAAGGCCGTCATCACCGGAGGCGCATCCGGCCTGGGCCTCCTAGCCAGCAAACGGATCATCGAGGAAGGTGGCCGCGTCTCGCTGTGGGACGTGAATGTTTCGGCGGCCGGAACAGGTCAAAAGCTTCCCGCAGATGTCCATGCCGTCCAAGT
This sequence comes from Alphaproteobacteria bacterium, assembly GCA_013697055.1. Classification (GTDB taxonomy): domain Bacteria; phylum Pseudomonadota; class Alphaproteobacteria; order Micropepsales; family Micropepsaceae; genus Rhizomicrobium. Next base: position 17,398 of record JACCXK010000012.1, on the reverse strand, counting down.
CGATGTCGGCAATCATGCCAATGTCGCCGCGGCCGCCCGTCTAAGCAAAGACGCGCTGGGCAAGATCGACATCCTGATCAATTGCGCGGGCATCACCGGCGCCACCGCGCTGGTCCAGGACTATGACATCGCCAGCTGGCTTCAGGTGATGAATGTGAACCTGAACGGGATTTTCTATTGCTGCCGGGAAATCGTGCCACTGATGATCGCAGGCGGTTACGGGCGCATCGTGAACATCGCGTCTGTGGCTGGCAAAGAGGGCAACCCAAGAGCGTCGGCCTATTCCGCGTCCAAGGCCGGCGTGATCGGCTTTACCAAGTCGCTGGGCAAAGAACTCGCCACAAGCGGGATCCTAGTGAACTGCGTCACCCCTGCGACGTTCGAGAGCCCGATCCTGGATCAACTGCCCCAGGCCCAGATCGACTATATGCGCTCGCGCATTCCTATGGGGCGGCTGGGCGAGGCTGCCGAGTGCGCCGCGCTCGCCTGCTGGCTGGCCAGCGAAGAATGTTCCTTTTCGACCGCGGCCACGTTCGACATTTCCGGCGGCCGCACGACATATTGAATCTCGCGCGTCTATCCGTCTCGCGATGTTGCACTGCATCAATTCGTGTAGGGTGGTGTAACAAGCTACTGGTCAAATTCTTGCGTTGTCTCACATAGCTTGGTAGCGTCTTACATAATGAGAAAAAAATTGCCCGGGCACAGCGACTAAGGCTCTTACGGCCGGGCGATGCGTCCAGAAAGTTTTTCCAAGAGGGCGGTATGGCTACACCCAAGAATCTGTCGGTGCAAAAAGCGTTCGCTTTGTTGCGGTCCTTCCGCAGCCCCGAAGAATGGCTGACAAATGCGGAGCTCAGCCGGCGATCCGGCCTTTCCGAGCCGAGCGCGCATCGCCTGATGAGAACCCTTGAGGAAGTCGGCGCTGTGGTGCGTGACCGCCGGGGGTGTTACCGGCCGGGAATGGTTTTGGCGACCTTGTCCAAGGATGTCGCGATAGGAAATTTGATCCGCGTTACATCCGAGGATGACTTGCGCACACTGGCCTCCGACCTCAAGGGCGTCGTGCATGTCGGCGTCTTGGAACAAAGTATGGTGACGTATGCCGCGAAGTTCGGTGAATCGGCACAGGTGTCGATCCCCAGTCGCGTCGGAGCGCAGCAGGAAGCCTATTGCAGCGCATTGGGGAAAGTTCTGTTGGCGGGCTTGTCGCCGCACCAACTCGAGGATTTCCTTCATGATGGTGATTTTGTGTCGCTGACTCCGCAGACGATTACGACGATCTGCAGCCTGCGGGCTGAAATAGCCGAAGTCCAAGAGAGGGGCTTCTCGGTGGACAACAAGGAAGTGTTCCAGACAATATGCTGCGTCGGTGCCCCCATTCGCGACCCGAACGGCAATATCGTGGCGGCCATATCCTTTGCGGATACCGCGATGAATTTGTGCTCGACCTGGCAGGAAGAAGTCCGCGGGCAGCTGGCGGCGGCAACCGAGAAAATCAGCAGGAAGATATTCCCCGTCTACGAAATGACGGCGCACTGACATTGTAAGGAACGCAGGTCCAGGATCGTGCCATATGGAAAGGATGTTTTCATGACAGCCAATCGCCGGAAATTTCTGCAAGGCACTGGCGCATCGCTCGGCGCGCTTGCCATCACAGGCGGCGGCGCGTTCGCAGCCGCCGGGGTTGCCACCAAATCGCCCAATGGCAAATCCCTGGCCGGCGTATTTCCCATTGGTTGGACGCCGTGCAAGCCGGACAACAGCTTCGATGCAGACGCGATGGTGAAGCAGCAGCAATTCCTCAACCGGGGCAAGGTCGCCGGGATGGCCTGGCCCCAGAATGCCAGCGGCTGGCAAAGCTTGTCACAGGCGGAATGGAATGCCGGCGCCGAGGCGCTGGCGTCCGTCAAGGGTGAAACCGCGCTTGTGCTGGGCGTGCAGACTGCGGGTTTCAATACGGCCGCATCGCAGGCCTATGCGAAAAAGGCCAAAAGCCTGAATGCAGACGGCATTATTTCTCTTGTCCCGCCTGACGCCAGCGCCGCTGACGTTGCGTCCTATTTCAAGGCGCTGTCCGACGCGAGCGGATTGCCGATCATGGTGCAGGCGGTTGGAAATGTCAGCGTCAATGATCTTGTCGCCCTGGCGGCGGCGGTGCCGGCGATCGTGGCGGTGAAGGACGAGGCGGGCGATCCGCTGGAGCGCGCCCCGGACCTATTGCAGAAAACCGGCGGCCGGATCGAGGATTTTTCCGGCGGGGGTGGCATGTCCTTCTTTGCGGAACTGGAGCTGGGTTTCCTGGGCACCTGTCCCTACACCGGATTGGCCGATGTGCTGCAAGCCTGCTTCAATTCCTACCGTGCGGGCCGCAAGCGCGATGCCTACGATACCTTTGGACGCTTCCTGGCCTTCAACTCGCTGCCGCATGCGAACGAATATGTGATGAAAGCCCGCGGGGTCTTCGCGGAAGATGCGGTGATGCGTTCCAATCCCGCGGCGCCGGGCGCGCCTGCCGGCGGCGGCCGCCGCCGGGGAGGGCAGATCACCGAGGCGCACAAAGCGGAAATCCGCCTGGCCTTGAACACCTATCTCAAGCCGTTTCTTGTGGCTTGAACACACACACGAAAAAAATCTCTGAAACGAGGATCGCGATGAAAAATGTGTTGCTGAAGACTGCCGCGGCATTGCTGGTTGGCACGTGCGTGGGCGCTCTGGCGCAGGGCGCGGCTCCGTCCCGGCCGGGTGCGGCCCAGGCGCAATCAGGGGCCGTCCCGCTTCCCGCCAATGCCGGCACCGTCGGAAGCGGACCCATAGTCATGCCACCTGTGCCGCGGCCCGGGGGCGCCGCGTCCAACAGGCCGCGCGGCGATTTCACCATTCACAGCCGTCATCTTATTTATGTAACCTTGCCCGGGTCCTTGGAACGCCCGATGTGGCCCAATGGCACCGGCATTGTCGTGCTGGATGCCGACAACAACTATGCCTTCGTCAAGCGCATCCATCTCTGGGACTATTCCGGCAGCATGGCGCCGGAAGACATTTCGGGTGTCGCCGCAAGCCCCGCGACCAATATGCTCTATTTGTCGGCCCGCGGGCGGCTGGGCGCGATGGATCTGGCAACCGACCGGATGGTCTGGACCACGACCCTGGATGGCAAGTGCTGTGAACGTCCGCAGGTTTCGGCCGACGGCAAGAGCCTGGTGGTCGGTTCGAACCTGCAGGACTATTGGTATGTACTGGACGCCAAGACCGGAAAGATGATCCGGACTCTGCATGCACCGGGCAGCATGGGCGCGCACAATCTGAATCTCAGCGCCGACGGTAAGCGCGCCTTTATGTCGCCCAATGGCAAGCTGTTGCAGATTGCCGATGTTGAGACCGGCAACATCGTCCAGAAGATCCAGTTCCCGGAAAATGTCCGGGTGCAGGCCCTCAACAAGGATTCCTCCAAGATCTATGTCAACCAGAACAATTTCCTGGGTTACATGGTGGCCGATACCAACACCGGCAAGATCCTGCAGACGGTCGAAGTGACCAGCGTTGACTGGCGTCCGGTGTGGAACAGGGTGCCCAAGCCGCGGGTGCCGCATGGCTGCCCCAGTCACGGCATTGCCCTGACCCCCGACGGCAAGGAAGTCTGGGTTGCGGATGCGCTGTTCCACAAGATCCATATCTTCAGCAATACTGACAATCCCAAGGAGATTGCGAGCATCGACACGCCGGACGATGTTTTCTGGATCATGTTCGGCATCGACGGAAAGCTGGTCTATGCGTCATCAGGCGATATCATAGATGTTGCGACCCACAAGGTGGTGGGGGTGACCAAAAGCGAATGGGGCACCAAGATGTACAGCGAAAAAGAGCTGGACATGACCTTCGTGGACGGCCATTTGCAGCGCGTCGCCAACCAGTTCGGCAACGAGTATGGCGACTTCGTCACCGCCGAAAAGCTGGGGGTCGGGCCGCACATGCCGGTGTTGCCGGGCTCGGCTTATCCGCTGGCGACGCCGACCGGCACCGACCCGAACACGGGCATGAAACAGGCATCGGCCCAGTAACGGGATCAGGGTTTTTGTGAACAGGCGCGTATTTCGTCTCGCCTTGCCGGGCGTGGCAGTTCTGCTGGCCGGCTGGTCGCTTCTGGCTATGCCGGGCCAGCCTGCGCTGGCACAGCAGCCCGCCACCGAGGCCACTACGCCTGAAGCGGCGGTGGTCAAGGTATGCGCCGGCTGCCATGGCATGCAGTTGGTGACCGATACGCCCAGGGACTATGACGCCTGGCATGACACTGTTCAGAAAATGATCGACCGGGGCGCGCGGGGCACGCCCGAGGAGTTCGATCTGGTCATGGATTATCTTTTCCAGAACATGACGCCTATCGACGTCAACCACGCGGATGCGGAGACGCTGATGGCTGTCCTGCACACCTCCCAGACGGCGGCAGACGCCATCGTGGCGCGCCGAACATCGCGACCGTTCAAGGATCTGGCGGAATTGGAGAAGGCGATACCGGGCCTCGACAAAACCTTGTTGGACGCAAAAAAGCGGATGATCTTTTTCCAGTAGCGCGCTGGAGAATGAAAATACCGCAGTGACGGGCAATGCAACCGCCTAGGCGGCCCTCGGGGCGTTCTTCCGCAACGAAGCGGGCGGACCTGCCCATCCCAATTCGCGACTGATCTGCTCGGCCGTCCAGCGCACGTCCTTGGTCAGAGCATGCATGCGCGCATCATCCATGTATTGTGCTGCGCTGGAAACGCTGATAGCGGCCTTGATTTTGCCGGTCGCATCACGAACTGGTGCGGCTACGCAACGAATGCGATCTTCATTTTCTTCCATGTCGAACGCATATCCGAGCTTTGCATATTCCCGCATACGTCGCATCCATGTGCCTTCCGGCACTTCGTAGCGCTGCTCGCCGTCTTCTTCGTAGCGGTAGAACTCCTGCAATTTCTGGTCATTCTCGTCCAAGAGCAGCGCCTTCCCAAGCCCGGTCGAGCGTAGAGGTTGGAGGTCACCGACCCGCGAGCTGATTTCCACTCTGCGTCTGCCGGGAATCTTGTCCAGATAAAAAGCGCGCATTCCATCCAGCACGCCCAGATGGACGGTATCGTCTGTCAAGGCCGCGAGTTTTTCTAGATGTTCTTTCGCCACGCGCGGTATATTGAGTTGCGCGCGGGCCTGATAACCCAGTTCGAGCAATTTGGAACCGAGGCCATACCCATTTCGCGGCGTGAATGTCAGATAGCGCATTTCCACCAGAGAAGCGGCGAGACGGTGCGCAGTGCTACGATTCAATTTCAGCGTCGCCGCCAGGTCCGCGAGGTTGGTCACACCAGACGCAACCGCTTCCAGGACGTCTAGGCCCCGTAAAAGCGTCTGACTGCCCAACCGCTTACGGGGCCGGACGGATTTTGTTTTCGTTTTTGATGTCGTACGTGATTTTGTTATTTTTTTATTTGTATTGGTTGCGGATTGCATGTTTGACGCCGGGTTGAGGTATCGAGGAAATTGAGTGGAGCAAGCACGATCGGTTTATGCCAGCTATCCTTAACAGATCTGTCACCGATCTCAATATATGATACTCATTAAAGTTGTGTTGTATAGCCGTTAAAGGCTGTGCGGCGCGTGTGTTTTGCCGGCCGCCCTATTTAAGGTCGCGGAGTCTCACTGCGCTAATACCTCTCACATTGTGAGAGCAACGTTGCCCGAAGTGGTACATCAGACCTGTCTAATGGTTAGAGATAGATCTAAACGAGTATCTCCGTGCCGTATGGCTGGTGAGAATGGCGGCCAGAGGGCGCCGCACTACACACCGGGGCGCGCGCAATGGAAAGGCAACCTCGTGACCAGGACAGGACGCGCGCTAAGTCTCGCTGTGACGCTGACGGGCCTGATTGGGCTGCCAAGTGCGGCCCTGTCCGCGCAGCTGGTATGGCTTGGCGCCTTTGCTCATGTCCCGACAGCTTATAATCAGTCGGCTCTAGTCACGACAACCGTGCGTGACGGCAATCCTCGCAACGTGCCGGCGGGCTATGCTCCACTGCCTGCCTACCGGGCAGAGACCACCGTGCGGGAGGTTGTGCGCCTGAGCGCAGCCGCCCGCTCCATTCGCGTCCGCCTCAGCAATGAATTTTCGGGTAAAGAACTGCGCATCGGCGAGGCTCACATCGCACTGGCTGCGGAAAATGGAGAAATCGTAACAGGCAGCGATCATGTTCTTGCCTTTGCCGGGCGGCAAGGCGCCCTGATCCCTGCCGGCGCCCCGCTATTGAGCGATCCGGTGGATTGGCCGTTATCGACTCTATCTAAACTTGCTGTGACGATATTTTACCCCAACGAAACGGTGCCTCCTGCCCATACCCTATATGCGTTGAATGCCTGGGCGGCGCCGGGCAATCAGGCAGGTGCGCGTACCCTGATGGATGCCATCGCCGCGCGCAGCGGCAACCATCTCAGTGAAGTCGATGTCGTGCCTCAAGGCGGAAGCCATACGGTCGTTTGCTTCGGCGACTCGGTCACGGAAGGTGTGGCCTCGACGGTCGGTGCATTTCGCAGCTGGCCGGACCGATTGGCAGAACGCCTCCAGGCCAATCGCACCACGCGCGGCTGGTCGGTGGTCAATGCTGGTATTGGCAGCAATCGGCTGCTGCACGACACCCCATCCACCAGCGCGCTGTCGCGTTTCGACCGCGATGTGCTGGCGGTGCCGGGTGTTACCAAGGTCATCATGATGCTGGGGATCAATGACATCCAGTACAGCCGCCGGAACCCCGCGGAAGCTGTAAGCGCTGACGAGATCATGGCCGCCATGGGTCAACTGATCGCCCGAGCGCACGCCAGAGGCGTTGAAGTTATTGGCGGCACCATCACGGCCTTTGAAGGTTCGTCCAGTTACTCGCCAGAAGGCGAAGCGATACGCACAAAAGTGAATGCCTGGATCCGCAGCAGTGGCATGTTCGATGGCGTGGCCGATTTTGATGCCGCCACGCGCGACCCTTTTCGTCCTGGTCAACTCGCGGGCACGGTGGATTCCGGGGGGCATCTGCACCCCAACGACACCGGCTACGCCATGATGGGCGATGCCGTCGATTTGAAACTCTTTGCTCGACAGGAGAGATCAGACTGACTGGCGCGCGATCTGTTGGAGCGCTCAGGCGCGCGTCTGCCACATCACAGCGCCAATAGGTGATCTTCAAGTCTGACCTCTTCGAAGCGCACACTGAATTTGTAGCAACGAATGACCGCTTTTGAGTAAACCGGACGTTTTGTTGGCTGGCGATATAGGCTGCATGCGGCAACCGAATTGTTGGCGCCAACGACACATCAACCATTGCAGTGGTTGGCTTCCGGGTGAATAATAACGCCGGGTAGTGGGGGCTGCAAAATGGTCAGATCCGAATTGGTGGCGCTAATTGCTGCCCGCTATGAATTTCCCCATCACCGGGTGGCTGATCAGGTAGTAAACACGGTCCTAGAAACTATCGTGAATGCTCTTGCCCTTGGGCGGCGCGTCGAGCTTCGCGGCTTTGCCTCATTTTCAGTGACGCAAAGGCCGCTCCGTATCGGTCGTAATCCGCGCAACGGCGCGCCTGTAACGGTCAGGCAAAAGCAGCAACCCCGCTTTCGCGGAAGCAAGGCGATGCGTGTGCGTTTGAACGGCTCATCATAAAGGTAGGCGAGGCCCCAGGCAGCTGAACCTGAATGTCCGCTTCTGCGCAAAGCGGACATTGCGTCTGACGCGTTTTTCGAGTGACCTGAGGGTTGGGTATGTAAATCGCGCCACCCCTGTGGATTTCGGGCGGGAACAGACGTACCGTGTCCTTCGCTTGCTGTGAGGTCCAGCCATGCGCTACGCGGTTGTAGGAGCTTTAGTCGCCCTTCTACCCATGAACGGCTATGCGGTAACCGGAACCATACCGGCAGATGCCGTGATTATGCCAGACACGCCAAACGCAAAGGGCGCCGCCAATACAATCGTATGTCGGGCGCCACAAAAGTTCGCTGATAGCGACAAGGTGGGTCCAAAACGCTGCGGATATAACTGGGAATGGTGGCAGCTTACCACACATGGAAAAGACTTGGCCGCAGACGGGACGACGGTGATTGACAGGCCGTTGGTAAAAAATCCCAAAGGAGATGGCAACCCCGACGCAGTGACGTGTAGGAAGCCCAAGCCGCTGTCAGGTATCGGGTTGAACTATGGGCCGGAGATCTGCGAAACCAACCAATTCTGGGCAGAGTTGGTCAAAGATCGTAAAATGGTTGATGCGAATGGCGTGGTCGTCCCCGTGCCACGGTGGATGCCACCTATTGAAACATATTCCTATTCGGACCCCGGCGCCGGGTACTATGTCGGCGGACCATAACCAACTCTAGCTGGGCGCAAAAAAAGCGGCGACATTGCGAAGCTCTCCTCGATGCTGCGTGAGCTTCCAGATCGAGCCCTGACACTGCTATTCTGACGGCCTTAGACACAGAAGGCTTCCGGGCTCGAATGTCCGCTTTTGGCGCAAAGCGGACAATAGGCTTGGCGGCAGCACTCGCGCCGCCGATCTGAGGGGTTATCACGCCCCGGGACGGATTGCCGTCCTGGAAAGAGGATGGCGCAACGCTGTTCCGCGCGCAACGCGGCATCCCGGTTTGATTTGACTATCAAAGGTTCGGACGTGTTTTTCCCTGCTGGGGGGAGCGCGCCCTTTCGGTACTAGCGCGGGCCAGGCCAAGGAGGGGGTAGGGCCGTGCTAGGTCTTCCATGACGAATACGGGGGACGGGATGCCAGTAAAACCGATGTTTGGACCAACGCCTACTGGTGGATACCTCGTCCCGGGGAACGGGACGGATTGGGTGGGGTAGATACCTCCGGTCGCATTCCTCCGTTCGTGTTTGCTCAGATCTTCGAGCAGCTAGACCAGTATCAGCGCACTGGCTTTTACGGTCCGCGCTAACTTCGAAAGCGGACTGGCTGACTAAGTCTACCACATTGACGATACCATCACCGCGCTGAAGGCAAGCCAATCGCGTGTTGTTCAATTCCACGAAGCGAATTGCAGTCTGCTGGCTTAGAGCGAAACACTTGCTGCGGAAAGTGACTTTGTACTCCTTCCGCGCGGTGTCGATCACCAACAACGATCTGTTTCCCTCAAAAGCGCGCACGTCATGGATTTGAGAGCGGTGTAGGCAGGCTGAGGTTCAAAAACCCTTGGGCTGAGCGAGTGCCGGCGACGCAGCGACGACGCCCAGGAGTGCCAAGAACGCGATTTTCCTTTTCATGCAAGAACTACGGTCAGGTCCTGCTGGCAGATCATGATTCAAGAACTCAACCGAGGGTTTCTGGTTACTGTGTCGGGCTAAAACTGCTTAGCTGTGATGCCACAAAAACTAGCAGGCGCCGAACGATGCTGCGCTGCCATCAAGACAACAGACTATCCAATAAAAAAGACGCCAACGAAGTGGCGCCTTTTTAAGTTCGATGATGTTGCGAGCTACGCGTTAGCTTTCCTGCGCCGCTTGCGAGCACTCAGCCCCACACCGACAATTCCTGCTCCAAAGATTGAGAGCGTGAAAGGCTCCGGAACTGCGGCGGCGGCCCGCCTGAAATTCGCGTCGAATGTCACCAGACCAATGTCATCGCCGCCATTGGCGACAGCGATAAAGTTGGAATTGGACGATTGCGCAACGTTAAGAGTGCCCGCGCAAACAAAATCGCAATTCGGAAAGTCGGGCCTCAAGCTATAGCCGAACGACAGAAAATCGATTGTCTGGCCGTCAGAGGAAATCCGGCCATTTATGTCGATTGGAAACACCGGGTCCAGATCAGATCGCGTGAAATTATAACCGGCCATGTTAAAAGCGAAGTTCTGAACCAGGCTGGATCCGAAACTGCCACCCGCCCCGACACTGTCGGAGATTTGGAAAAAGCCGCCTATTTGACTGCTCGTAAAGAGCGGAGATGGAATGTCGAACGAAACGTTTGTGGCGGTGAGATTGAACACTGCGGCATTCGCGATTCCAGAAGTTCCCCATGTCATGGTGACGGCCATCACTGCCGAGATGAGCAACGCAGGCAGATATTTTTTCATTGTGCACGGACCTTTGTTTGGTTGTGCCCCCGAAATTATGGAAGCAACAAGTGGGCCACAGCATGGAATCCATCATTACCGCTCACCCCAGAGTTCCAATGCGTTCAATCGTATTCGATGGTTACAACTTGGCGCTTGCGTATCTGCGCATAGCGTACGCCACGCGCACCTTTCCCGTCCTTTTTCGAATGACGCAGTTCGATCGCGTGCTGATCTAATGGTATGCGTTCGACGTATATATGGCGCTTTATTCCACTGACTGGTTATCCAGGGTGAAACGCAAAAGAGCCTCGGTGAAAAACCGAAGCTCCCTTGCGCGCCATAAGGTCTCGAGATACGCGGACAGGAGCACTATTCCCCTTTTTTCCGGTCTGCCTCTTGTTGCTGCCAGGCCAGGCAGTCCCGGTACACACTCTTGTAGATTTCGGTCGCCGGTCCGACGCTGTGACCATAGGCGTCCATGGCGCTTCCGGCGGCTATGGCATTGCAGTCGTCGCCGCGCCGGACGGCCTGTGCCGCGAAACTGCTGTCTTCGGGTCGGGCGCAGCCCAGGAGCATCGCGCCAATCATGATGCAAGCAAGAGGTCGTATCTTCATCGCGATGCACACTGCCTGTGAGGGAACTCCGTGGGGAATTTACCGTTCGATAACCTTCGAATGCCAGCGTCAGTGCGTGGGTTTGCCGCAAAAGCCATTAAGTCTCCCATCATGAATTCTGTTTAAAATTGCCCTTTGCGGTGTTGCTTCCCGCCAAGGACTGCCGGCCGTGAAGAATTCCCTATCCATCCGGACACTTCTCTCGGCGATCACCGGCCTGCTCGTCGTCATGCTGGTCCTGATTTTCGCGATTTCCGCGAAGGACGCTTTCAACCGGAAACGGCAGGCGGAACGCGCCCTCTCCATCGTCAACATCACGCGCAACACGCTTTCCGCCAAGGAGAATATCCGCATCGAGGGCGGCGTGGCGCATGCCGCGCTGGCGGCGCCGGAACGGGCCAGCGCCGATGTGATCGCGCGGATGTTCGAGTTGCGTTCCAAAACCGACACGGCGCTGATGGCGATGGCCAATCAGCTCAAAACCCAGCTGGCGAACGGAACCTCGCCCGCCCTGACTGAGGTTCTCCGAAGCAAAGCCCGCTATGACACGATCTTCCTGCCGGCGGTTGCGGCGGTGAAAGTGCCCGGGACGCAACGTCCGGAAAAGCCGCTGGAGGACTGGCGCGCGGCGGCCGACAGGCTTACGGCCGCGGTTGACAGGCTGTCTGCCAGCCTGTCCCGCGACAGGAATGACGCCGACGCATTCATCAGCAACATGATGCGGATCAGTGAGGCTGTCTGGCTGGTGCGCCTGGATGCCGGAAGCGATCGCGGCAGCATCGGATCGGTGATCCAGGAGGGCCTCAGGCTTCCTGTCGCCAAGATCCGGCAATTTGCGGAATCCACCGGCAGGATCGATGCGCGCTGGGCCGATATTGAAGAATATGCCGCCCAATCCGACGTTCCGCCCCAGCTCCAGGCGGCGATCTCGCGGGCCCGGAAAACCTATTTCGTCCAGTTTCGCGCCGCGCGCACGAAAGCCATCGCTGACCTGGTGGCGGGCAAGCCTGTTCCGGTATCGGGATATGACTGGCTGAAAATATCGAACCCGGGTCTGAACAGCATCATGGCGATCTCGAAGGTCGCGCTCGATCTCACGGAGGCGCATGCGGCGAGACAGGCAGACAGCGCGGTGCGGCATTTCTATGTCGCCATCGCGCTGATGCTGCTGTCGATCGGGCTGGCGTCCTTCACGACGATGTATGTCATGTGGCGGGTCATCCGGCCGCTCAAGCGCATAACCCAGGCCATGGAGACGGTTACCGGTGGTGACTTCCGGCAGATGGTCCCTTTTTCAGATCGCCACGACGAGATCGGCCAGTTTTCGCGCGCCGTGAGGATGTTTCGCGACAGCGCCGCCGAGCAGGTGCGGCTGAAAGGCGAAATGCTGCGGAACAATGCCGCCAAGGAGCTAGCCGAGAAGGCGAACCGGACGAAGTCGGAATTCCTGGCCAATATGAGCCACGAGCTGCGCACCCCGCTCAATGCGATCATCGGCTTCTCCGAGATGATCAAGATGGAAGTGTATGGCCCCGGCCTGCCGCGCTACCGCAACTACGCCACGGACATTCATGGCGCGGGCAAGCACCTGCTGTCCCTGATCAACGACATACTGGACCTTTCGAAAGCAGAAGCCGGCAAGCTTGATCTCCACGAAGAGCAGGTCGATCTGGCCGAGCTGATCCAGGAAACGACGCGGCTGATGTCCGAGCGGGCGGCGCATCAGAAGCTGCGCCTGACGCTCGACATCGGCGGGCTGCCGCCGCTGCTGATTGACCGGCTGCGCACCAAGCAGATTCTGCTCAACCTGTTGTCGAACGCCATCAAATTCACCCCGGAGAATGGCAGCATAGCGATACAGGCCGATCGCGACCGCGCCGGCCGCGTCGTCTTTTGCGTGCGCGATACCGGTATCGGCATCGCGCCGGAGATGATTGCGCTGGCGTTCGAGCCGTTCCGGCAGATCGATTCCACCCTGGCGCGGGAATCCGAGGGGACGGGTCTGGGCCTCCCGCTGGTCAAAAAGCTCATTGAGCTTCACGGCGGAGACGTCACGCTGGAAAGCAACCTGAATGTGGGCACCGCCGTATTCATTGCGTTTCCCGCGGCGCGTTGTGTGCAAGACGAGAAAGTCGCCCAGAGCGTGAGCGCGCCCTGTCAGTGACCGATCATCCGTTGCGCCAGGGGCATCCAGCCGGACCAGTGATAGATCGCCGACGTGATCGCCTGCACAGCCAGTATCCAGGGCGCGGCGATGAGATAGACCGGATGAACGCGGCCGCGCGTCAGGCGGTCATACGCCATGGCCGCCAGGATCAGGACGTCGGGGCCCAGGTAGGACTGGGCCATGAATCCGAAAAAGCCGTCCCCGATATGGACAATGATCCACGGGCCGATCCAGCGTCCGTATGCAGCCGGCAACAGCATGGTCGTCGCCAACAGGATCAACCGCTTGTGCGCCGGCGAATTTCGGCGCCATAGCAGCCCGGGAATGGCGAAGCTGGGGAACAGCACCATGTCGGTGAGCGGGACGATCATGAAGGCCAGCATCTGGTTTTCGCCGGCTTCGAAGTGGAGCCGGCGGCTGACCAGGGTTGTCGCCACGCCCAGAACCACCATGACCGGCACCAGCGCCACCGCGGCCAGGCCAAGCTTGCGGTGAATGTCTGCCCGCCCGGACCGGATCAGCCAGATCTGCGCGGTAAACAGGACCAGCCAACCGCCAAAGGCCAGGACGTGGAGATGTACGATCAGGGGCGGGTAGGGCGTCAGCCCCTTCAGATGGCCGCCGACTTCAGGGCTGAATCCCTTCACCACGGCGATCCACGCCAGGGCGGCAAAGGCCAGGAAAAACGTCCGGTCCCATTTGTGGTAAGGCGCGAAGGATTGCAGTGCTGCCTCAGGCACCGTTGCGGCCCCCGCGGCGGCAAGCGCGCCAAAGCCGGTACGCGATCAGGGCTGCCAAAACAGCCAACAGGCCGTCGCTGACCATCCCGCTGACATGCAGTTTGCCTTGCGCGGACGCGGCGAAGAGGCTGGGCCAGGCCAGCAGCCCACCGGCTATTACAAGCGTGTCGCTGCGGGATTCTGACATGGCGGGAGCCTAACCCCGCGCCGGAATCACATCAATCCTGGCTCCAATGGCGCGCTTTGCGTCCTAGGACGGCCGGCTGAGGCGCCGCTGGTTCGCGCGCATGATTGTGCGGTAACGACGCACCACCGACTGCGGCGACTTGCCCGATGCCAGCGCGGCAGCCGCCTCCGTGGCAGCGGCCATCTTTTCGGCAACCATCAGATGCGACTCCGTCTCAGCGGCGGCACCGCCCTTCGCCAGCTTCGCCATGCGCAACGCGATGACCCGCTGCGCTTCAAAACTCGCCTGCATCATGTCCGACGACAATTTCATCCACTGGCTGAACATGGCTTTCCTTTTGGCGTGCGATACGCAAACCCCCAGCTCCGGTGCCTGTTCCTTGTTGATGCGCCGAATGCGCGATTTTGGCTGCGATGGCGCGCCATCGTACGCAAAGATAGCAGCGTTTGACTGTGCCTATTGGCGAACGGGGCGTTACATGTGTGCCTTTCCCCACCATCAGGAGCAGTTCCCCCATGTCCATTATCGATAAAGTCATCGCCGCCGTTACCCCGCCTGAAAGCGATGAAGCCCGCGCCAAGGCGCGTGCCGAAGCCACCGCAGCCTGCGAACCCGGTGACTGGCTGTCCCTTGTGCTGGATCATCACATCGAACTGGAGGATGCGGTGGCCGCCGTGGAAGACGCCACGACCGCCGACGAACGCACCGATGCTTTTAAGGAATTCGCGGTGTTGTTGACCGGTCATGCGATCGCCGAGGAAGGCGTGCTGTATCCCGGCCTTTCGGCCAACTCCGAAACCGGCCATGCCGACATGGGCTATACCGAGCAGGCCATGGTCAAGATGCAGATGGCCGCGCTGGAAAAGCTCGATCCGATGAGCCAGGAATTCGAAGACAAGCTGGAACATGTCAAGGGCGCGCTGATGCATCACATGTATGAAGAAGAAGGCAACTGGTTCCTGGACCTCAAGAAGAAGGCGACACCTGAGGAACAGGAAATGATGACGGCCCGCTATACCGAGGAATTCGAACGCTATACCGGCGAAAGCATGGTGGAAGATGACGAGGACGAGGAACTCGAAGACTAGCTTCGTCCTGATAACATGAAAAAGGCCCCGCCGGTGATCCGGCGGGGCCTTTTGATTGTGCGCCTGGCGATCAGTTCATGCGGTAATTGATGCCAACGCGGACGACCTGTCCCTTGTTGTTGAAGCTCGACAGATAGCCGTTGCCGGTTCCGCCGCTGCCTGCGATCACATTGGAATAAACAGGGCTGCGGCCAAGATCATAATACAGATATTCCGTCTTTACGGAAAAATTGTCGCCCAGGGCCTGTTCGAAGCCCGCGCCGACGGTGTAGCCGAAGTTGGTGTGCGTGTTGTAGCTGCTCGTGAATTGCTGGGTGGAGGCAGGCGCCGGGCCCGAGAAGTTGGTGGTCTCCTTGAGACGGCCATAGGCGACGCCGCCGGTGCCGTAGACCATGCTGTTGTCCCAGGCATAGCCCAGACGGGCGCGGGTGGTGCCGAACCAGTTCATGTTCTGACGGAACTGGTTGTTGCGCGTGCCCGGAAAGGCTGTGCCGGTGGTGACAATGTTACGGGTGTCCCGCATGTCGGAGTACTGGGCATCGGTCTCCAGGCCAAAGACATACTGGTTCATCTGCCAGTTGCGGCCCAACTGGACGCCGCCCAGGAAGCCTTCATTGTCCATCTTTACCAGGGCGGGACGCGCGCCGTCCGCAACGGTGGCAGCGTTGGCGGGGGCGATGCCCGAGGTGCGCACATTGTTCTTGCTGAAGTCATAGCCCCCATTGATGCCGGCATAAAGGCCGTTGAAAGGCATCGCCATGTCCTGCGCAAAAGCGGGCGAGACCGCGGGCGCAGTGAACAGCGCGACAAGGGCCGCGGATAGATAGGCGATACGCATGGAGATTCTCCTGTTGAAGCATTTGCCCACCCAGGCATTCACTCAACCCGAAGCTCAACGCGTTGTTCCTGTCTTTTCCGCTTACGCCGACTATCGTTCTCCACAGTGCCAATCTTGTCACTGATAGTCGCTGTCGAACACACAATGACCACAATTGGTGCGGTGGGCTAAATTTTTAAGCACAGAGCGCTTACGAAAAAGAACACCGCGTCCTAAAAACGCACGGGGAAAGAAGTTCCCTCGCTCATTTTTTATTACATGACAGAGATTGTCTTGCCTGTGTTGCAAAGCGTCACCTATTGTCTTCGTGCTGTTTCAAGCCGGGGACCAATGCGTACGAAAGCTTTTCTTGCCTTGCTCGCATGCGGTTGTCTCTCCGCCAATGCCGCTTACAGCGCGGTGTTTACCGCAACGAACTTCAGCGAGTTCAGCAGCGCCATCACTTCGGCCAACGCCATTGCGGGAAGCACGATCTATCTCGCCCCTGGGGAATATAGCGGCGGCGCGCTTCCCAGCATTACGGCGAGCCTCACCATCGCGCTGGATCCGTCCTACAACGCCCAGGCCGGATCGGCGATTCTGAATACAAGCCCCACTGCCAGCAAAGGCCTTTTGACCGTTCAGAACAACGTCTCGGCAGTCAATCTGACGGTTGACGGGCTGACATTCGAGAATGCGGCGATCAGCGCGGGCTTGGGCGGCAATGCGGCCGGCATCCGCTATCAAGGCGGCGGGATGGCCTCCCTCAATGTCTCCAACAGCTTTTTCCTCAACAACCAGAACGGGATTCTGACTGGTGATGGCGGAGCCGTCGAAACGCAACTGCTGGACATAACCATCGCCAACAGTTTGTTCGCCAATAACGGCGCCGCCGATGGATTTGAGCACGCAATTTATGCCTTTGGCCGGAGCCTGGCTGTCAGCAACAGCACTTTTTGCGGCACAGTCGGCGGTCACGATATCAAGAGCCGCACTGCCGTCACCACCGTGACCAACAGCACACTCTATGACGGCGCGCAGGACCTGCAAAACGCCGTTTGCAATACCGGCTCCAGCAGCTACGCCCTCGATGCGCCCAATGGCGGTCAGGTTACGGTCAACGGAACAAGCTTTATCCAGGGCGATGCCAGCCCAAATCATGCGATCGTGTCGTACGGGGAGGAGGGCCTGCTTTATGCCCTCAACGCCCTTGTCATTCAGAACAGCGCCTTTACCAGCACCCTGCCGGGTATTGGTATCCAGGAACCTCTCGCCAACGCGTCGACCTGTCCGGTGCCCGTGCAACTTTCCAACACCACCTTCAGGCCGGGGGTGACACAAGTGAGTCCGTCAAGCTGCGCCTCGCAGGTCACGCCTCCGCCGGACCCCATCGATGAGCCTTCCACCTTGGGGATGCTCATGGCGATGCTGTTGGGCGGCGCCTGGATATGGTCGCGCCGGCGCCCGCCGCTGTTGCAGGCCATCTAACCCATCGAATCCAACGGAAAAACCGGCCGCCGCAGCCGTTTGTAGGGCAGGCGCGCGAGGTCTGACGTGCAGGGTCCGGCAGTGGACACCGTGAAACTGGCGGCTGCGATAGGATCATAGGCGCGTCGGTGTCCCACCGCCGCCTTGATGCCGATCATGGTCAGATCCTCGGGATTGATGCCCTGGCTGCGCCATTGGCCCAGGTCCATCGGCGCCAGCCGCTTGGTG
>JACCXK010000006.1 GCA_013697055.1 Alphaproteobacteria bacterium | reverse complement strand
GTGATCAACCGCATGGGCTTCAACAATGGCGGCAGCGCGGAAGCCGCGGACAATCTGAAGCGCCGCCGGGGCGAAGGCATCGTCGGCATCAATATCGGCGCCAACAAGGACAGCACCGACCGCATCGTTGATTATGCCCGTGGTTTTGCCGCATTGGCGCCTTTGGCCGATTACGTCACTGTCAATGTATCTTCGCCCAACACGCCGGGCCTGCGCGGCCTGCAGAATCGCGAAGAGCTCACGCGCCTGCTGGATGCGATGGTCGAGGCGCGCACAAACTTGTCTGATGGCGCGCCTTTGGCGCGCGGGGGCCACAAGCCCATCCTGCTCAAGATCGCGCCCGATCTGGATGCGCACGCGCTGGACGAGATCGCCGATGTGGTGCGCGCCAGCGGCATTGAAGGGCTGATCGTTTCCAACACGACAATCGCGAGGCCTCCACTCAAGTCCGCACACGCCGGCGAAACGGGTGGCTTGTCGGGCCGTCCGCTGCTGGCGCCCTCCACCCTGGTGCTGGCCCAGATGCATCAACGGCTGGGCGGCGCGGTGACCTTGATCGGCGTGGGCGGCATCACCAGCGGCGAAGATGCCTATGCCAAGATTCGCGCCGGGGCCTCGCTGGTGCAGCTTTACACCGCGCTGGCCTTTCATGGCCCGGGGCTGGTGGGGCGCATCAAGCGCGAACTTCTCGCCTGCCTGGCGCGTGATGGTTTTGCGAAATTGACCGATGCTATCGGCACGGCAAATTGACGATACGTCACGAACAGCGCAAGTTCCCGGAATGGAGCCCAAGTCCAACCACGGCCGTCGCGAGCTGACCAAGGCGCATAACCGCGAGACCATTCTGGCCGCCGCGGCCCGCGTCTTCGCCCAGCTGGGTTTTGCCGCCACCACGGTGCGCGATGTGATCCGCGCCACGCCGCTGGCCTCGGGCACCTTCTACAATTACTTCAAGTCCAAGGAGGAAGTGTACCAGGCGTTGCGCGACGAGGTGGCCCTGGCGGTGCGGCCGCGCCTGCGCGAAGCGCGGGCCGGTGCTGAAACTGCGCAGGATTTCTTGGCGCAAAGCTTTCGCGCCTTCTTCCTGTTCGTCGCCGAAAGCGGAGGGCCATCGGCGGGACCGGAACGCTTCCGCATGGATTCGCCCGAAGTGCTGGCCGGCTTTGCCGAGTTGCGGGCGGACATCGAAGCGGCTCAGGCGCGCGGCGTGTTGCCCGCCGCGGATGCCGCGGCGCTGACCGCGGCGCTGGTGGGGGTGGCGTTTGAACTGGCCGAACAGGTCAAGGCGGGCAGGGATGTCGAAGAGATGACCCTTTTTGCTACCGCGCTCTTCCTGGGCGGCCTGCCGGCGCTGGCCAGGCCCTAGGATTCCACCGTGTCGTGAAAACGGGTCAGGTCCACCAGCCGGTGGCCCGCCTGTGTCACCGAGATCACGTCCACAAAGCGGCGGTTGAACACGATCTCGTCCGCCCAATAGGCATGGCGGGCATAGATGCGGTCGGCGAGGATTTCGTCCAGCCCGTTCAGCATCACGATAATCTCCACGTCCTGCTCGTCCATGTCCTCCGGCGTCAGGCCGTAGAGCGGACTGTCCTGGTCGATCGGATGCATCACCGTCCAGGACAAGGCGAACAGCGAATTGTTGGACCGCATCAGCTTGAGTTCCTGGAAGCGGCGCATGGTGACGCCCTCCAGGGTGGTGTGCTGGCGCGCCAGGGTCACCACCACGCTGGCGTCCATGATCGCCTCGCCGCGCTGGTTGGCGGTGCGAAACATCAGGGTCGGCACGCCGTCAAAAGGCGTGACGACCGCGATTCTGCTGAATACCACGCGCGCGAAGGGGCGCGAGAAGCGCGCAAAGATGATGCCGGTGAACAGGGCGATGGTCAGGATGCCGGTGAAGCTTTCCACCGTCACCAACAGGTTGGTGTAGAGCGTGCGCGGCGCCATGACGCCATAGCCCAGAGTGCCAAGGGTCTGGACGCTGAAGAAGAAGGCGTCGAGATAGCTGCCCGGCCGGGCGTTGATGATGCCGCCCCGGTCGAAGACATAGAACATGGCGAAGATCAGGTTCACCACCACAAAGGCCGCCGCCAGCTGGGCGAAGAACCATGGCCAGGAGGCGATCAGGATATTGTGGTAGAAATCCATGAAGCGGCCATTGTCCTGGCCCTTCACCACCGCGACGCGCTTGCCGCGCGGCAGCTTGGCGACACTGCGGATCTGCCGCGGCATGCGCTTGAAGCCGGTATTATCCGGCGGCGGCATCACGCCGCTCATTTCGCCGCCGCCGCCATCAGATATTCGCCCCAGATGCGGTCTTTCTCCGCGCCGAGCTGGTGCAGCCAGGCCCAGCTGTAGAGGCCGGTGTCATGGCCATCGGAAAAGCTCAGCCGCACCGCATAATTGCCCACCGGTTCCACGGCGGCGATGGTCACATTCTTTTTGCCCAGCACGATGGTCTTGGGCCCGCCATGGTTGCGCACTTCGGCGCTGGGCGATTCCACCCGCAGCAGTTCGGCGGGAAGTTCAAAGCGCGTGCCGTCGTCAAAGGCGACGGTCAGCACGTCATGCGCCGGGTTGAGGCGGATTTCGCTCGGCCACGGGTTAGCGGAGGGCATCGCGTTCCTCGTCGGTCAGTTGGCGCGCTTCGCCGGTCAGCATCACCGGCACGCCGCCGCGGATGGGATAGGCCAGGCCAGCGGCGCGGGACACCAGCTCCTGCTTGTCGCGGTCATAACGCAGGGTGGTCTTGGTCAAGGGACAGACCAGAATCTCCAGCAGCTTGGGATCTGTTTCCATCAGTTCAAAGTGGTGGGGCCGTCGGTGCCCCCCATCTCCAGCAGCGCCATCAGGGTGGAAGCGCGTTCCTGGAAGCTGGCGGCTTCCAGCAGGGCCTGCTTCTCGGCCGGATCGAACGGGCACATCATCGCCAGGGCATTGACCAGCGCCTCGCCCGGCGCGGTCATCACGCTTTTCCAGTCCGCCTTCATGTCGCGGGTCGAGAGGTAATTCTTCAGCGCCGCCAGCAGGCGCTCGCGCGAAAAATCCTCGTCGCCCTGCGTGGCCAAGTCGCCGGCAAAGGGCGCGAAGTCGCAAAAGCCGGCGCGCCAGGCGGTGGCGCTCTGCATCTCGCCGGTCAGGCGGAAGCGGCACAGGCCCGCCAAGGTGATCAGGTAGCGGTTATCGCCCGTTTCCTGGAACGAGATGATCTTGCCGGCGCAGCCCACTTGCGACAGGGCCGGACGCAACACCTTTTCCTCGCTCTCGGTGGGCTGGATCATGCCGATCAGCCGGTCGCCCTGCAGGGCATAGTCCACCATCTCCAGGTAACGCGGCTCGAAGATATTGAGCGGCAACTGCCCGCGCGGCAGCAGCACCGCCCCGGTCAGCGGAAACAGCGGCAGCGAGGCGGGCAGGTCGGAATAGGAGTGATAGTGGCGCGGCATCAGGAGAACAGGATCCCCGACAGTTTGCGCCGCGCCTCGATGGTGCGCGGATCGGTGAAGCCCATCGCCTCGAACAGGGTGACGAGCTGTTTGCGGCCCGCATCCTCGTTCCAGGCGCGGTCGCGGCGGATCAGCTCCAGCAGCTCGGCGATGGCGCCGTCGCGGTCGCCGGCCGCATCCAGCGCCATGGCGAGATGATAGCGCGCCTGGTGGTCCTTGGGGTCTGCCGCCAGTTTGGCGCGCAAGTTCGCGGTCTCGCCGCTTTCCGGCACAGGCAGCTCGCGCAGCTTCAATTCGGCTTCCACGGCGCGGATCGTGTCGTGCTGGGCGGCGTCGGGTTTCACCATCTGCAGGACGGCCTTGGCCTGGTCCACTTCGCCGCCGAGCAGATAGGCGCGCGCCAGGCCCGCCACCGCTTCGGGATGGCCCGGCTCGTCCTGCAGCACATGGCCATAGGCCTGGGCGGCCATGGCGAAGTCGCCCGCCGCCAGCGCCTCGGCGCCCACCGCCAGCACTTCGGCAGTGTGCTCGGGGCCGCCATGATGATGGTGATCATGGCCGTCATGGTCGTGCCCATGATCATGTCCGGCGCCGCCATCCGCCAGAGCGGTGACAAAGGCCTTGATCTGGCTTTCGGGAATGGCGCCCATGAAGCCGTCCACCGGCTGGCCGTTCTTGAAGGCATAGACTGTCGGGATGGACTGGATGCGCAGCTGCTGGGCGATCTCCGGATTCTCGTCGATATTGACCTTCACCAGCTTCACCGCGCCGGCGGCCGCATCCACCGCCGCTTCCAGCGCCGGGCCGAGTGTCTTGCACGGGCCGCACCAGGGCGCCCAGAAATCCACGATCACGGGCACGCTGCGGCTTTGCTCCAGGACGTCGGCGGCAAAGGTGGCGAGGCCGGAATCCTTGATATGCGGGCTGGTGCCGGTCGCCGCATTCTGGGCGGGCTGGGAGGTGACGGGACGTCCGCCGGGGCCGATCAATGCCATATCCGTGATTTCCAAGAGTTTCCTCAGCGGAAGATGGTCATTCCGCCCCGGAAATGGAAGAGCGGGCTACTTGGCGCTGCCAGGCCCACAGGGCCGGCGTGACGCCCAGTTCCATGATCAGGGGGATTATGACGTGATGATCCCAGGCGCCCAGGCGGGCCGCCGTAATGGCTCTGCCAAGCCCGCCCAGCACCACCATCCCGGCCAGCAGGCTGACGGCGCGGCTTTGGCGCTCGATGGTGGGGATCAGCGACCAGAATCCCAGGCCCAGGCCCAGCAGCAACCCACTGAGATAGGCGGCATGGGTCAGGGCATGCGATGGCCCGCCCAGATGCAGCCGTTCCGGCCACACCGCACCCAGTCCGCCGGCCACGACCGGCACCAGCCCGGCAACCGCCATGGCGATTTGAAGAAGACGCTTGTTATCCATGCCACAGCATACGCACGGCGGCGGGATGTGGATTTAGGGAACCAGCTTCCTGATCCAGTTCGGCAGCGCGAAAGCGGCGGCGTGGATTTCGGGATTGTAATAATCGGTCTTCAGCTTGGCGCGCTTGAAGGCCTTGGCGGCCCGCTTGATGCCCTTGTCGGTGCCCAGCGGCTTGCCGCCCTTGGTCGCCCAGCTGAGCGCCATGAAGCCGCCGATATAGGTCGGCACCACGCTGAGATAGAGGCCGGACTGGGGGAAGAAGCGCGCCAGCTCCTGCAGCGCCTCGGTGATCTCCCAAGGCTGGTAGAAAGGCACGCCGGTCTGGAAGGTGGCATAGCCGCCCGGCTTGAGGGCGCCTTTGACACGGTCATAAAAAGTTTCGCCGAACAACGCCTTGCCCGGGCCGACGGGATCGGGACGGTCGGCGATGATCAGGTCGAAGCGGTTCTTGCTGGTTTTGCGGCCCAGATATTCGAACGCGTCGGCCACTTCCACCGTCATGCGCTTGTCCTTGAAGGCCTTGGCGTTGATCTCGCCGAACAGCTTCTTGCACAGCCGGATGACGTCGCCGTCGATGTCGACCAGCACGACTTCCTTGACGCCTTTGTGCTTCAGCGCCTCGTCGGCGATGGAGAGGTCGCCGCCGCCCACGATCATGACGCGCTCGACCTTGCCGTGCTCCAACATGGGCAAGTGGGTGAGCATGTCGGCATAGGCGCTCTCGTCCCGGCTGGTGATTTGTACGATGTCGTCCAGGGTCATCACCCGGCCGTTGGCGACGGTGTCGAAGATTCGGATGTGCTGGAATTTGTTTTTCTCGTCCGCCAGCACCTTGGTGATCTCCATGGACTGGGCGTAACCCTTGTGCAGGCGCTCCACCTGGAGCTTGTCGGAGGCCTTCTGGGTCCTGGTCTCGGTCGGCTGGGGCTGGGGACGGGCCATAACGTTTCCTTAAGAGATGTGACAGCGCCAGCCGTATAGGGCCGCTGCGCGCCGCTGTCTATCGCATCGCGCGCGGCCGCTTGAGGCCCATTTCACGGGGCTTTCTCGTCGCGCAGGCGCCGCCGCGAGACACTGTTAACGGCCCCGCGCGGCGTGACACGCCGGAGCCTGCCGGGAAAAAATTCGCCGCGGGGAAAATTTCTTCTTGCATGGGGGGGGCGTTAGCCCTATTTCGAACTCGACCCGGCGAGAAAAAAAGCCGGACAAAGCGGCGACTGGGTGACCCCGGTTCGTCGCTTTCTTCTTTAGGTGCGTCCGGAAGTCCGCAAGGCCAAGGCGTTTGGTGTCAACTCCAAGACGGGTAGGTGCTTAAATGGCTCGACTGAATTTGGTAGCGGCGAACCCGCAAAAAGAAATCAAACCCCGCGCCGCCAAGGCGCCGCGGCCTGTTGTCGTGACCCCTTCGAATGACGACCAGAAGGATCACTTCATCAACAAGAACGGCCTGTCCTATGCGGGCAGCCATGTGATCATCGACCTTTGGGAAGCCAAGGGCCTGGACGATCGCGAGCGTATCGAAACCGCGCTGATCGACGCGGTGAATGAGGCGGGCGCAACCCTGCTGCACATTCACCTGCACAAGTTCGAAGACGGCGGCGGCATTTCCGGCGTGGCGGTGTTGGCGGAAAGCCACATCTCCGTCCACACTTGGCCGGAGAAGGGCTTTGCGGCCTTCGATGTGTTCATGTGCGGCGATGCCGAGCCCCGCAAGGCGCTTGAAGTCTTCAAGCGCGCCTTCCAGCCGGGCCGCGTCGTGGTCGGCGAGCACAAGCGCGGCGTCGTCTAAGACACGTGCAAGAATTGAAGGCCGGGAACCTCCGGTTCCCGGCCTTATTCTTTGCTGCGTCTAGAGACTTCACTCTTGCTGCTTGCCCGCGAAACGCACGCTTCAGCCGTGCGGGTCTCGCGCGAACCAACGCTCGCGGATCGCACAAATACTAAAAAGGCGGGAACAGTCGTTCCCGCCTTTTTTCTTGGGTATTTTCCCTACGCCTTGGCGGGAGGCGGCGGTTCCTCGCCCGTCAGGCGGGCGGCGGTGTTGGCCGCGATCGTGGAGAGCAAAGCGGAAGATGTAATGCCGCGCTTTTTCGCCTCACGCTTCACAAGTTCGACTGCGCCAATAGCGAGAGCAAGCCAGATCAATTTGCGCATGGCTAGATCGCCGCGACGGGCTGGCTCTGGTCCAGCTTGTGGCCTGTGAAGCTGCGGGTCTTGGGGGTCGGCAACCCATTGGCCTTGAACTCCGCCAGCAGTTCCTTCTTGCGGGCGGCCATTTGGTCGCCCAGCGCCTCCATGTCCAGGCCGGCTTCACGTGCCTGGGCGAACATGCCTTCGGCGCGCATTTCCTCTTCCTTGACGTGATGCTTGATCTGTTCGGACAGCACCTTGACCTTGGAATCGTAGAATTCGTTTTCGGGGCTGGAGGCCAGTAGTTCCGAAATGATCACCTTGGCGCCGTCATGCTCGACATAGGCTTCGGTCAGGGTGTCGTCCTCGATCTGGCCGGTGCAGGCCGGATAGAAAATCTCTTCCTCAATCGCGGTGTGGACGCTGAGCTCGGTGCAGATCTGCTGTACCAAGGCCGTCTTGACGGAATCGCTCTTGGCCTTTTCGAACTTCTGGAACAGTTCCTCGACCTTGCGGTGATCGGCTTTGAGAAGGGCAATCGCGTCGGGCTTTTCGGCCATGTTTTCTCTCTCGGATGAAACTCACGCAGGTAAGCCTTGGAACGAAGGAAAGTTCCGGTTTTTCCATGCACACGCGGCTGCAACCGTCTCGCATCCGGGGCGTACCGTTACCGCGCGCAAAGCGGCGCTGCATTCAAGAAAAATGGAGACAAGCGATGCGCGCACTGTGCTGGCACGGCAAGGAAGACATCCGGTGCGAAACCGTACCCGATCCCACCATCGAGAATGATCGCGACATCGTCATCAAGGTGACCAGCTGCGCCATCTGCGGTTCCGACCTGCATCTGATGGGCGGCTTCGTGCCGGAGATGAAATCCGGTGACGTGATGGGCCATGAGACCATGGGCGAAGTCGTCGAAACCGGCAAAGCCATCACCGACCTGAAAGTCGGCGACCGGGTCGTTGTGCCTTTCACCATCTCCTGCGGCGAATGTCGCCAGTGCCAGTGGGGCAACTTCTCCTGCTGCGAGCGCTCCAATCCCGCTGGCGCCAAGCAGGCCAAGGTGGTGGGTTATCCCACCGCCGGCCTGTTCGGCTATTCCCACATGTATGGCGGCTTCCCGGGCGGCCAGGCGCAGTATTTGCGGGTGCCCTACGCCGATGTCGGGCCGATCAAGGTGCCGGACGGCCTCAGCGACGAGCAGGTCCTGTTCCTCTCCGACATCTTTCCCACCGGCTACATGGCGGCCGAGAATGCCAACATCCCGCCCGGCGGCACGGTTCTGGTGTTCGGTTGCGGTCCCGTCGGCCAGTTTGCCATCAAGTCGGCCTTCATGCTGGGCGCGGGCCGCGTCATTGCGGTGGACAGCGTTGCCGAGCGTCTCGCCCTGGCGCGGGCCTCGGGCGCCGAGACGTTGAACTACGAAGACAAGGATCTGCAGGAGCAGATCGTCGATCTGACCGGCGGCCAGGGACCGGATTCGGTGATCGAATGCGTCGGGCTGGAAAGTCACGGCCATGGCGGCGTGATGGAGTCCTTGCAGACCCACCTGACCAGCACCGAGCGGCCTTTTGCCTTGCAACAGGCGATCATGGCCTGCCGCCCCGCCGGCACCATTTCGCTGCCGGGCGTCTTCATCAACATCGTGCCGGTGGCGATGGGCACCTTTGTCGGCAAGGGCCTGACCTTGAAGACCGGCCAGACCCATGTGCAGAAATATCTAAAACCACTGATGCAGCTGATCGTGGATGGCGAGATCGATCCCTCCTTCCTGGTCACCCATCGCGTGGCGCTGGAAGACGGGCCTGAGGCTTACAAGACCTTCCGCGACAAGAGAGACGGCTGCATCAAGGTGGTGATGAAGCCGAACGGTTGATTGATGGTTCCAGGGTCACGGACCGGATTTCCTGGGCGATGGCTTGCCAAAGTGTCTGTCCTTCGGTGGTGGGCATCGTATGACGGCGCGCCACGGCATCCGCTTCGTCAGCCGCCCGGTCACCGAAATTGCGGATCATGCCTTCGGCGGTCAGCCGGATCATGTGGAGCTGGGTCATAGAGAATGATGATCCTGGACGGTGAGGGGCGCGTTGCCGGCCTTGAAACGTGCGACCAGGCGGCTTCCGTCCCACACTTCCACGTCGTTTTCCTCGCAGGCTTTTTCGCCTTCGTCCAGCGCATCCAGATCATCGCCGCATTGGACTTCGTGGACGCGGGAAATCTGCCCCGCGATATCCAGACAATTGATACGATATCGCCTCACAAGCGCCTCCCCTCAGATAGCGGAGCGCGGACAGCGTTCAGAAACTGCCCCGGATATCTTTCAAGCGCCGGTGTGCAAGACCGTTTTCCGGCGGCCAGAAATTAAGGCACGTAACCCAGGCTTTGGTCTTACACAATTGATAGGCCGCACGTTTTTTTTGAACAAAGAAACGTGTTTCCAGACATGCCGCCCGGATTCGGTCCGGGCGGCCCTGTCTTCGCTATTGGGGAGCAATCCCTTCAGAACACGGATGCCGGCGTCTCAAACGCCGGAGAAGCGCCTGCCGTAGCTTGCTGATCCAGCCAGTCCGCAATGAAGGCGGCAACGTCTTCCCAGCCCGGCTCGCCACAGATGTGGTGGCTGCGGCCCGGAAATTCCTTGAAGTCCGCCGGCTGGTCACAGGCTTCGGCATTTTTCCGGCTGATTTCCGGGAGACTCCAGCGGCCCAGCGCTAGTGCGGCGTCATCTCGGGGCTGGCCTGCAGCGGCTGGGTGGTGCCGCAATGGCTGCAGACGATCATCTGGAAACCGGGATTGGCGTCGTCCTCACGCTGGTCGAAGCCGCCGCCGATGTCCACCAGCGTGCGCTTGCTGCCGGCTTCGCCGGCCCAGGTCGCGTGCCCGGTGCGGGCACAGGATGGGCAGGTGATCTCTTCCATGAACTGCTTTGTGTCTGTCACAGGATGCCCCTCCTGCGGGCCTTGCGACGCTAGCACGCAAAACGGGACGGTATCGGCAAATCGCACGTCATCCCAAGGCGGATTTCGGTCCAGACGC
This sequence comes from Alphaproteobacteria bacterium, assembly GCA_013697055.1. Classification (GTDB taxonomy): domain Bacteria; phylum Pseudomonadota; class Alphaproteobacteria; order Micropepsales; family Micropepsaceae; genus Rhizomicrobium. The sequence continues at coordinate 5,273 of JACCXK010000006.1, read as the reverse complement.
TGATAGTTGCGCGCCGCTTTAGTGATAACTCTTCGCCTGGAGCCAAAGCTCCTGCATCGGTATCTTCAGGCCGCGCAGGACATAGATCGGCTGGTCTGTCTCATAGGGCATGGCGTAAGGCGCATCGATATGCCCGGCCACGGAATGGGACCGGAACAGATCGTCATAATGTTTGGTGCTCCCGCCGATGATGATCAACACGCTGCCGTCACGATCTTGTGGGCCCCAGAGATGATACTGGTTGTGGCCGCTGAGGGCGGGCGGCAGGCCAAGCGGCTGACCGAAGATATCGATGGCCGCCGCCTCCCCGTAATTGTTGCCCCAAAAGGCGGCCTTGGCGCGCTCCGCCGGCGGCAGCGACCAATAGACCGCGGCGATCTTCTTCGCCATCTGCGGCCAGCCGAACATGTCGGCAAAATATTGCGGCAGCACGCCCTGCTTGACTCGCTCGCCGACGGACGGGGTGAAGCCGATGGCGCTCTGGTAGCGCACAAAAATTTCCACCGGCAGGATCGGCAGCATCAGGGGCGCGATCAGCAGACCCGGGAGGGCTATCACGCCCAGCAGGGCCGCGCGCAGGCGCCTATCCGCGATCCATTGCTCGATCCGGCCCGCGCCCAGCGCCAGCAAGGTGGGATAGATCGGCGCCAGATAGTAGGGCTTGCCGTGGTTGGCATCGAAAACCAGGAACAGGAGCAGCCAGGCGATGGGAAAGGCTCGAGACACGGCCAGCTTGGGCCGCACCAGGCCCGCCCACAGTCCCGTCACCCACACCAGTGCCGCCGGCGGCCCGATCTGCAGAAGCTGCTGCACCAGGAAGGCGCCCGGCGACATCGCCAGGTTTTTGCCATTGGCGCCGGCCTTCCCCAGTTCGATGAAGGGCCAGCCATGCGCCTGCTGCCAGAGGATGTTGGGCAGGGCCAGCGCCACCGCCAGCGCCGCGCCGGCCCAGACCCAGGGCCGCAGCAGCGACTTGCGCCTGGGCGTGGCCAAAAGCGCGATGGCCAGCGCCGCCAGATAGAAGGCGATCAGGTATTTGGTGTTGAGGCTGAATCCGGCGATGGCGCCGAACACCAGCCACCAGCGTTCGTCTTCACTCCGTTCCAGTTTCACCAGTGTGTAGGCCAGCCCGAGCCAGGTGATGGGTTGGAACATGTCGGTGAAGAACAATGTGCCTTCCAGCAAGAAGATCGGCGCCAGCAGCATGCAGAACCCGCTCAGCCATTGCGCGAAGCGGCCACCGCCGATCACCCGCGTGAACTCCACCGTCATTGCTACGGTGACGGCTGCCACGAGCATGGGCAGCAGGCGGAATAGCCAGACGGAACCACCCGACAAAGCATGCGCCCAGGCGGCAAAGAGCGGCACCAGCGCGGGCTGGTCGACATAACCCCAGTCCGGATGGCGGCCGCATACGATGAAATAGAGCTCATCGCGGAAAAAGCCGTAATGCCCATTGGCAAATGCGTGCAGCAAAAGGCTGGCCAGCGCCAGCAGAACCGATGGCCGCAACAGCGCGCCGCGACCGGGGACCATCCTACTTCATCCCGCTGCGGATTTCGGTCCAGGCGCTGACGATCTTCTCCTTGTTGGGCAAGGGCTGCTGGAAGATGCCGCCTTTCAGGAAACTCTCCAGGTCGCGCGGCACGTTCAGTGCCTGGAACACGCTGTCGGGCACAGACTTCACCGCGTCGATATTGGCGGGTTCGTCGCCGATGGTGGTGATCATGTAGCGGGCAGCATCGTCGGCGAGGCCGGAATCGATCAGCGCCAGAGCTTTTTCCTCGTTCGACGGGTCCTTGTGCATCACCAACCCGCAGACATAGGTGAAGATGCCGCCGGGCGGGGTGAGATAGGCCACCGGCTTGTGCTCGCGATTGAGCGACGCGAATGTCGTGCGCCAGCTCATCGCCGCCACGATCTCGCCGCTGGCCAGGCCCTGCGCCAGCGCCGTGTTGTCGGCGGAGACAAAGCGCAATTGCGGCACCAGCTCACGCAGTTTGGCCTGCACCTTCAACCAGTCGGCGTCGGACATGTGATAGGCGTCGATCCCGATCATGTGGGCGACGAAGGGCACCACGTCATCGGCGCCGTCCAGCGCCGACACGCGGCCCTTGTATTTGGGATCGAACAATATGTCCCAGCTCTGCGACTTGGCATATTCCGGCGCCAGGTCGGTGCGGATGGTGAGCGACGTGTTGCCCCAGTAATGCGGGACGAACCACACCTTGCCCGGCCCCGCCGAAATCCCCGGCAGGTTGCGCAGCGCGGGCGCGATCTTGTTCCAGTTCTTCAATCTCGCGGTTTCGATCGGCTGGATCAGGCCGGCTTCCTTCCAGCGCGGCAGGCTGTAGAGGCACGGCCCCATCACATCCGGCTTGAAGCCGGCGCGCATCTTGGAGAAAGCCTCGTCCTCGTCGGCGAAGATGCTGGTGCCGGGCTTTTCGTGCCAGGCCGCCTCATAGGCGGCGGTGAAATGCGGATCCACATAATCCTGCCACTGGAACAGGGTGGCGGGGGCCGATCCCGCCGGCGCCTTCATCAGGAACCAGGCGCCGCCCACGATCAGGATCGCGGCTGCCAAGCCGCCATACGCCCATTTCATGCCCAGCCCTCGCCAAATGCAGTGGCTAGGTTAGACGCTGGCTTGCGCGGCTCACAAGCTTCTAGAAAGCGTTCTGTATCCAGCTGGGCTGCGGCGGCGCGCCCATGCCCACGGTCAGGTTGAGGCCGGCGGTGAGCTGGATGCCGCGCTCGCCCTGGGTGTAGGACACCGCCGACTGGCGCACGCCCAGCGCCAGGTCGAAGCCGTCAGCGGGGGTGTAGTGCAGGTCCATCCCCGCCAGCAGGCCGTCGCTGGCATAGCGGTCCTTCACCCAGCCGGCATAGGCGGCGAACCAGAAGCCGTTCCCCAGGTCGCTGGACAGGTTCAGGGTGACGGCATGGTTTTCCATGTTGCGGATGCCCAGCGGCACAAAGGGCGTAGGCGCCGTGCCGGCGCGGGTGTCGTTGTCGGTGACATATTCGCCGTGCCCGTCATAGGACAGGCCCGCCAGCAAGCCGCCCCAGATGGCGGTGTTCCAGCGCAGATTGCCGTCCCAGCCGGCGGTGCGCGCCACATTGGCATCGCCATGCACGCCATAGCGGGTGTAGTGACCGGCAATGCTGCCCCACATGCCGGTCCAGAGCTGCTGGGTGTAGCCGATGGTGGCGTTGTCGGTGTCGGCGCGGTTGTTCACCGCGGTGGGGGTAGCGACATAGGGCTGGTGATAGTTGACATCAATATAGCCGAAGCCGTTGGGCTGGCCGGAATAAAGGCTGAGCTTGGCGCCGGTGACATCGCTGCCCTCTAGCCCCTCGATCTTGAGTTCGCTGTCGCGGCCCAGTTCGAAGGCAAAGCCGGCCGCGCCGGTGACGATGTCCTTGGTGGCGTTGGCGATGGTGCCGTTCGTCAGCCGCACATTGGTGCCGCGGACATCGGTCCATTTGACATCGCCGACCAGGGCGACGCCGGGGAAGAAGCTGACCTTGGCGTCCAGATCGGTGGCAATCATCAGGTCGCCGCCATGATACCAGTTGGTCTCGTTGCGGACGCCGATGTCGGAGCCGGACTGCATGGCGGCGCGGGCGTAAGCCAGCTGCCACATGGGATCGCCGCGGCGGAGCGCCAACTCCTGCGCCTCATAGGCGCGGAGCTGGGCGTATTCGCCATAGGTGTGGAAGCCGGCATAGGCGGCTTGCGGCGGCACATAGGGCGCGGGCGCCGGATAGATCTGATGCTGGGTGTAAGGGCCGGGCGGCGGATAAGCCCCTGGCGGAGGCGGTGGAGGTCCGGCTTGCGCCATCTGTTGCGGCGGTGGGCCACCACGCGGCACGATGCGCAGCGAGAAGCCGTCATTCTCGTTGCGGGTCAGGAAAGTGACGGGACGGGGACTGCGGATCACGCCATTGTCGAAAATGGCATAGGCCATCGAAATCCATTGCGGCAGGTCGCCCGACAGCCGGTCGAACGCCGCACCATCCACCGGCTGGGCGAAGTCGATGGACAGGGCATTCTGGTTGTCATCGGCATGGACGCCGCGGATCGGCATGCCGCGGAAGCGCACTTCCAGCCCGTTGGGATCGTTGCTCATGACCTGGTAGGCGGGGCCTTGGGCGCGGGCGGGCGCCAGCGGGACGGCGGCCGCCATCAGCAGGACAAGCGCGGCAACCCCCCGGAACATCTGCTTTCCCCTTTTGGGGGCAGAGTGGTTAACCATGGTTAACAAGAGGTTAACTCTCATAACCGGGGCAGCCTCAGCTCCATGGTGGCGCCATGGCCGGGGCCTTCGCCCACCAGCCGCATCGCCCCGCCCATCCGCCGCGCCAGCTCCATGGCTATGGCCAGGCCCAGGCCGGCGCCGGTCACGGTGCCGGCGCGGTCGAAGCGCTCGAAGGGTTTGCCGGCCCGTTTCCGCTCATGCGGGGTGAAACCCTTGCCGCTGTCGCTGAGGGTCAGGACCCCGGCGCCTTCCTCGAAATGGACGTCGGCGCGCACGATGCCGCCTTCGCTGGTATAGGCCAGCGCGTTGGTCAGCAGGTTGGCGAGGATGCGGCGCACCGCGCTGGCATCGGCGCGCACCAGGCCCGGCTCGCCAAAGGCCAGGCTCAGCGAGATGCGGCGGGAGAAGGCGCGGCCCTGGTGTTCGTCCATGCACTGGGCGGCCAGCACGGACAGCTCCACCGCCTCTTCGGTGAGGGGATAACGGCCCGCCTCGATGTTGGCGAATTCCAGTATGTCGCCGATCTTGGCATGCAGGTTCTTGCCGGCCTCGCCGATGTCGCGGGCATATTCGCTGTACTTGGCATGGCCGCAGGGGCCGTAGAATTCCTGGGCGATGATTTCCGAAAAGCCGATCACCGCATTCAGCGGCGTGCGCAGTTCGTGGCTCATATGGGCGATGAATTCGGACTTGGCGCGCAGGGCTTCCATGGCGCCGCGCTCGGCATTGGCCAGCCGCACCATCAGCCGCGCCTCGATGGGCCGGGTGGATTTGAGGGCGCGGATGGCTTTGGTGGCGCGGGCATGGCGCTCGAAGGCGCCCACGAACAGCGCCGCCAGCCAGCCGCCGGCGATCGCCGGTCCCAGGATGACAAAGAGGTAGAGCGGCAATGCGCCGGTCCAGTCGGCAAGCGCGCCGTTTTCATCCACGCTGGTCATCACCGCCAGCGGCCAGCCGGGCACGGCGGCGGCGAGCCCGCGGGCCTCGCGCGCCGGCACCAGCGCGGTGCGG
>JACCXK010000254.1 GCA_013697055.1 Alphaproteobacteria bacterium | reverse complement strand
CGGCGCTCGGCCGGGGATGACAGTCAGTGTCAGTCGAGCAACCGTTTGACGTCCTCAGCCATCGCCGCGGCATTGCCGGTGTCGGTGGTGACCAGACGCACCTTGCCGTCTTTGTCAAAAAAGAACACCGCGTTGGAGTGCATCACTTCGTAGGGCGGGCTTTTTTTCACGCTGTAGGCGACACGGTAGGTGCGGGCGAGGGACGCAAGCTGGTTCTCGGTGCCGCGCAGGCCGACGACCTGGGGCGAGAAGGCCTTGGCGTAGTCGGCCAGTACGGTATCGGTGTCGCGGTCAGGGTCCACGGTGACGAACAGCACGGTTACGTCGGGGCTGTTCACGCGCGCCGCCATGTCCGCCAGGTTGGCCAAGGTGGCGGGGCAGACATCGGGACAGTGGCTGTAGCCGAAATAGAGCGCCACGACCTTGCCGCGAAAATCGGCGGCGCTGACGGGCTTGCCGGCGGAGGACATGTGGAAATCCAACCGGGGCATGGCGCCGGAAATGTCGGTCATGTGCCAAGCGGGTTTGGAACAGCCGAACAGGGCCAGCATTGCGAAAATGAGAGCGGGGATGCGCATGGCCGCGTCTTTATCACGCTGGGCGGGAGCGGGCGAGGCGCATAGTATCGCGGCTAAGGAATCCAACAATGTATGTGCCCGACCATTTCCGCGAAGACCGTCCCGATGTGCTGGCCGATGCCGTGCGGCAAATCGGCTTCGCCACCCTGGTCACCGCGGGGCTGGAGGCGAACCATCTGCCGATGCTGCTGCAGGATGGTGTTTTGCGCGGCCACGTCGCCCGCGCCAATCCGGTGTGGAAGCAAGGTGACGGGGAGGCGCTGGCGATCTTCCTGGGACCGCATGCCTATGTCTCGCCCAACTGGTACCCGTCCAAGGCGCAAACCGGCAAGGCGGTGCCGACCTGGAATTACATCACGGTGCATGCGCGGGGAAATATCCGCTGGATGCAGGATGCCGATTGGCTGCGCGCCCATGTCGCTAGTTTGAGCGATGAGCATGAGGCACAGCGCCAAGAGCCCTGGAAGATCGGGGATGCGCCGGACAGCTATATCGCCACCATGTTGCGCGGGATCATGGGCTTCGAGCTGACCATCGAGACATGGGAAGGCAAGTACAAGCTCAGCCAGAACCGCGATGCGGTGGATCGCGACGGCGTGCGCGAGGCTTTTGCGCAGCTGGGGCGGAGCGATCTCTCCGGGCTGATGGAATGAAGGCCTGGGCCGGTTATGCGGCGTTGCTGGCTCTGGGCGCGGCGCTGGATCTGATGGTGCGGCTGTTTCCGGCCGATCTGCCGGTGTGGCTGCCCTGGGAATTTTCCTGGCCGGAATATCTCGTCACCGCGCTGATCTCTTCTTGGTGGGTGGGGGGTTTGCAGAAAATGCCCAAGGCGCAGCATCCGCCGCTGTGGCGCTCGATCTGTTTCGTCGCCGGCGTGCTGAGCTTCTGGATCGTGCTGCAGAGCCGCATCGATTATTACGCCCAGCACATGTTCTTCGTGCACCGGGCGGCGCATTTTGTGCTGCATCACTTCGGCGCCTTTTTTATCGCGCTGGGGATGAGTGGGCCGGTGTTGTGGGCCGGGATGCCGGATTTTCTCAAACCACTGGTGACGGCGCGGCCGGTGCGCGCAGTGTTGTCCTTCCTGCAGAACCCGGTGATGGCGCCTTTCCTGTTCGTGGGGCTGCTCTATTTCTGGCTGATACCGCAGATCCATACCCGTGTGATGCTGGACGCCAACCTGTATGAGCTGATGAATTGGACCATGGCCATCAACGGCGTGATGTTCTGGTCGCTGATCCTGGACAGCCGGGCCAAACCGCCGGCGCGGCTCTCCCACCTGATGCGTGCGGCCCTGATCCTGGTGATCGAACTGCCCCAGATGGTGTTGGGCGCCATCCTGTCCCTGACCGAACATGATATCTATCCGGTCTATATGATCTGCGGCCGGGTGCTGGACATGACGGCGCTCAACGACCAACATTATGGCGGGTTGATCATCTGGCTGCCCGGCACCTTGACCAGTTTCGCGGCCATGATCGTGGTGCTGGTGACCATGCGTTTGAATGAAGAAAGAGCGGAACGTGAAGCGGCTTAGTCTTGTGATTTTGGCGATCTCGGTGGTTTCTGCCCAGGCCGCGCCGTTGGATATTACCGGCGCCTGGTTTCGCAGCCTGCCGGGCAAGTTGCCGGCGGGCGGCTATTTTACCGCCCAGAACAATAGCCGCCGCGACGTCGCCATCACGGGGGCGATGTCGGAAGCCTGCGGCATGTTGATGATCCACCAATCGTCCAACAAGGGCGGTATGAGCAGCATGGAGATGATGGAGCAGGTGAAGGTGCCGGCGCGCGCGCAGGTCACGTTCGCGCCGGGCGGCACGCACCTGATGTGCGAAGGCGCGAAAATGAAGATCGGCACCAGGGTGCCGGTGCTGCTGAAGCTGTCGGATGGCACCGCCGTGGCGGTGGCATTTGAGGTCAAGGGCGCCACGGGGAAGTAATAGACGCGCCGTTTTCCCATGCTATGGTCGGCAAAAGGGGCAGGCGTGAACAAGCCGGAACAGCAGGATCAGGTATTCGCCAAATGCGCGGTGCGGCTGATTCCGTTCCTGATGCTGCTCTATTTCACCAATTACCTGGACCGGGTGAATGTCGGCTTCGCGGCCCTGACGATGAATCACGACCTGGGCTTCTCGCCCGCGGTCTATGGCGCGGCCGCCAGCATCTTTTTCATCAGCTATGCGATGTTCCAGATCCCCGCCACCCTGTTTGTGGAACGGCTGGGCCATCGGCGCGCAATTTTCCTGGTGATGGCGGCCTGGGGCGCGATTTCCGCATCTACCGCCCTGGTGCACGAGCCCTATGGGTTTTACGCCGCACGTTTCCTGCTGGGCGTGGCCGAGGCCGGATTTTTTCCCGGCATCATCCTCTACCTGACCTTCTGGTTTCCGCGCGAATACCGCGCCCGCTTTACCGCCATCTTCATGACGGCCATTCCGCTGTCTTCGACCTTTGGCGGGCCGCTATCCGGACTGCTGCTGGGCTTGGACAGCCTGGGCGGCTTGCGCGGCTGGCAATGGCTGTTCCTGATCGAAGGATTGCCCGCCTGCGCGCTGGCGCTGGTGGTGCTGAAATTCCTGCCGGATGGGCCCGCCCAGGCCAGCTTCCTGTCGGATGCGGAGAAGCAGACCATCGCTGCGCGCCTGGCGGCGGAGCGGCCGGCGGCGCCCCCTAGTGACTGGCCGGGGATTTTCGATCTGCGTGTGTTCCTGCTGGGCCTGGTGGGGACCGGGATCAACTCCGCCATTTTCGGAACCCAGCTCTGGATGCCGCTGATCGTCAAGTCGCTGGGCTATTCCAACCTGGCCACCGGCTTCATCATCGCCGTGCCCTACATGCTGGGAATCGGGATCATGATACTGGTGGGCCGCTCCAGCGACCGGCAAGGAGAACGGGCCTGGCATGTCGCCATATCGTTGTTGATCGCGGCGGGCGGGTTTGTCATCGCGGCGGCGACGTCCAACCCTTATGTGATCATCGCGGGGCTTTGCACGGTCGTGCTGGGGATCGTCGGCCATTATGGGCCCTATTACACCTTGGCTTCCTCCTTCTTCGCAGGAAGAGCCGCGCCGGCCTCTATCGCGGCGGTGAACCTGCTGTCGACGGGGCTGGGTGGCTTTATCGGGCCCAACCTCATCGGCCTGCTCAAACAGTGGACCGGCAGTTATGCCGCCGGCATGCTGGCGCTGGCGGTGGGACTGGGGATTTCGGTCACCCTGGTGCTCACCTTGCGCCAGGTGATGGCGGCGAAGGTGGCAACCGCCTAGCGCGCGTCTTCTTCCTGAAGCTCAGCGAACGACACATGGCAGGACCCGCCATGCTTCTGGAAATAGCGCTGGTGGCTTTCCTCGGCCTTCCAGAAGGTGGGGGCAGGCTCGATCTGGGTCACCACCGGCTTCTTCCACTTGCCCGACGCCTCGACCTTGGCCTTTTCCTCGGCGGCGATGCGGGCCTGCTCCGGGCCGTGGGTGAAGATCACCGAGCGATACTGGGTGCCGAAGTCCGGCCCCTGGCGGTCCCTCTGGGTGGGTTTGTGCATGCGGAAGAACAGCTGCACCAGGGTGGCGTAGGACACCTTGGCGGGGTCGAATGTCACTTCGACGACCTCGGCATGGTAGGTGTCGCCGCCACAGACCTGGCGGTAGGTGGGGTTGGCGCCGGCGCCGCCGGCATAGCCGCTGACCGCGTCGCTGACGCCGGGGACCTGGCGGAAGAAGTCTTCCACCCCCCAGAAACAGCCCGCGCCGAAGAGTGCTTTTTCCATGATCCGGTCTCCGCTTTTCACAATGCATAATACGCGCAGGACGCATGCCGGTTACATCCCCTTCGGCAGCGGTTATAGAGGCGCATGACCCTGCCAAAGTCATCCCATGTTTCGCATGTCATCAAGCTGGCGACGGCCCGGACGGCCTTCGCAAATTGCTTTAGCCCTCTCGCCTATCCCATCGTCTGTACAATGATTGTCGTGGCAGGGCAGGGCGCATGAAGGTCCTCATCATCGGCGCCGGGGTGGCGGGCCTGGGGATCGGCTGGCGGCTGCTGCAGGCGGGCTGTTCGGTCACCATTCTGGAGCGCGCCCAGCCCGGCGGCGGCGCCAGCTGGGCCGCGGCGGGGATGCTGGCGGTCACGGCAGAACTGGAGGACGCCGCCGAGCCGGAGCGCGCCTTGGCGCTCAGGGCCAGCGCCTTGTGGCCGGGTTTCGCCGCCGAGCTGGAAGCGGCCAGCGGCCGGTCTGTATTCCTGAACCAGGGCGGCGCGCTGCTGCTGGCCGGGGATGCGGCCAAACTGGAGGTAATGCGGGCGCGGGCCGAAGGCGAGCTTCGCATCGTGGATGCAGGCGAGGCCCGGGCGCTGGTGCCGCTGCTGGGTGAAAGCCCAGATTTGAATAGAGGAGGGCTGTGGTCGCCGCACGAAGCCCATGTCGACAACCGTGCCCTGACCGAGGCCTTGGCCGTCGCCTTCCTGAAGGCGGGCGGCACGCTCCTCCCCAACGAGGGGGCGGTGGCGATCGAGCAAGGCACGGTGCTGACGCCTTATGGCCGTTACCAAGGTGACGCGATCCTGGTGGCGGCAGGCGCCTGGAGCGGGCTGCTGGACCAGATCCCCATCGTGCCGGTGAAGGGTGAGGTGATCGCCTTGACCCCGCCTCCCGGCGCAGCCCTGCCGGTACCGGTGGTGTGGGGCGAGCATGTCTATTGCGTGCCCCGGCCGCATGTCGGCCTTCTGCTGGTAGGCGCGACGGTCGAGGAGGCCGGGTTCGACACCAGTCCCACCCAGGCGGGGTGCGATCATCTGCGGGCCTGCGCCGAGAAGCTGATACCGTCCCTGAAAGACTGGGCCCTGTCGGATCACTGGGCGGGTCTGCGGCCCAAAAGCCCCGACGGCTTGCCGCTGCTGGGCCAGACGGCTACAGCGGGGCTGTTCGTGGCGGGCGGCCAGTACCGCAACGGCATCCTGTTCACCCCCGCCATTGCTGCCGAAATGGCGGACCTGATATTGGGCAAGACACAGGTCATCCCGGCCTTTGATCCTCGACGTTTTCTTGGGAGATTTGCATGAGCGAGTTCGTTGTCGATCCGGTGATCGCGGGTCTGACCCAGACCATTGCCGACTGGCCGCTGAGCCGGCTCTTTGTCTTCAATGACTCCCGTTATCACTGGGGCTTGCTGGTGCCGCGCCGGGCCGGGGTGATCGAGATGTGCGATCTGTCGCCCCAGGACCAAGTCCAGATAATGGCCGAGATCGTCAAGCTGTCGAACATCATCCGCACCCTGCCGGGGGTGACAAAGCTCAATGTCGGCAACTTGGGCAATATGGTGCCGCAACTGCATGTCCATGTGATCGGCCGCTTTGCGGGTGATCCGGCCTGGCCGGGACCGGTCTGGGGCCATTCCAAGGCGGTGCCGTGGGAAACCGAGGCTCCGCTGATGGCCGCGGTAAGCAAAAGTTAACCATAAAGGGGCAGAAAAGCCCAATGCAGGCAGAAGCCGCAGAATCACTGAGTGCCTCTTTGGGCGCAGAACGCGTCGTGGCCGCGCTGAAAAGCGCCGCCGCCGCGACGGGATCGGATTTCCATTACCTCTTGGGCACCGCCATGCGGGAATCCAGCCTGAAGCCTACCGCGCAGTCGGCAACCTCATCGGCGGCCGGGCTGTTCCAGTTCATCGACCAGACCTGGCTGGGGCTGGTGAAAGAACATGGCGCCCAGCATGGGCTGGCCAATTATGCCGCCGCCATCAGCAAGGACAGTGACGGCCGCTTTCATGCCGATGCGGACGCCAAGGGGTCGATCCTGGCGCTGCGCAAGAATCCGGAGACCGCCGCCCTGATGGCGGGCGAATATGCCAAGTCCACCCAGAGCACCATGCGCGCCAGCCTGGGCCGCGAGGTCTGCGGCGGCGAACTTTACGCCGCCCATTTTCTGGGGCCGGATGGGGCCTGCAAGCTGATCAAGGCTGTGGGCAGCGCTCCCGGCACCAGCGCCGCGTCGCTGTTTCCGCAGGCTGCCTCCGCCAACAAAAGCGTGTTCTTCCATGACGGCGGCGCACCAAAGTCGGTGCGCGAAGTCTATGACTGGGCGCTGAAGCAGCCAGGCGGCGCAGGCACGTTGCGGATGCAGGATGCCGGTACGCCGCCGCTGACTATGGACAAGGCGCGCGTCACCGTGGCGACGGCGCAGGATGCCCAGGTCCAGATGCTGCTGGCGAGTGTGATGAACTGGCAGCCCAAACATAGCGCCTTCAGCAGTCTGTTCGGGACGCAAGACAAGGCCACGCCCAGTTCGGCGATGAGCTTCAGTCCGGGATTGCTGGGATTGCTGTCGGACTCCAAAAACACGGCGAGCTGAGTTCTCCATGAGGCAGCTTCTCTACGCCAGCAATACCCATCGCGATGTTTCCGATGCCGTTCTGGAAGATATTCTGGCGGCATCGCGCAGGAACAACGCCGCGTGCGATGTCACGGGCGTGCTGATCTACAGTAAAGGCGGCTTCATGCAGGTCCTGGAAGGCGAAGGCGCGGCGGTGAGCCAGACCTATGCCCGCATCGGCGCCGACAAGCGGCATTGGAACGCGATGGTTCTGCTGGACCGCGATGCGCCCCGCGCTTTCGGTGCCTGGAGCATGGGCTTCGAAAGGCCGGCGGCGATCGGCGAGGGGTTGTTTGCGCTGACCCGCGAGGCGATTGCCGGGCGGTTGAAGCCGGACGCGCCGGCGGAGATCATGGCCCTGCTGCAGACATTCTACCGCATCAACGCACGCTGATCCGCCGGACGTTACTTCGTGGACGTGGCTGGTTCATCCTCGTCCAGGGCGCGGAACGACCCCATCCGGGTCTGAAGATTTTCCAGATAGGTATAAAGCACAGGCGTGATGTAAAGCGTCAGCAGTTGCGAGAACAGCAGCCCGCCGGCGACGCACAGGCCCAGCGGCCGCCGTGCATCGGCCCCCATGCCCGATCCCAGGGCGATGGGCAGGGTGCCCATCAGCGCCGCCATGGTGGTCATCATGATGGGGCGGAAACGCACGATGGCGGCTTCGTAGATGGCATCGGCCGCCGCCACGGCATCGCGGCCGCGCTGCCGTTGCAGCGCGAAGTCGATCATCATGATGGCGTTCTTCTTGACGATGCCCACCAGCATGATCATGCCGACAAAGGCGTAGAGGGTGAGCGGAACCCCTGTCAGGTAAAGCGTCAGCAGCGCGCCCAGCGCCGCCGACGGCAGCCCCGACAGGATGGTGAGAGGATGGATGAAACTCTCATACAGGATGCCCAGGACAATATAGACCACGATCACCGCCACCAGCAGCAACCAGCCCATGTTGGAGGTCGAACTCTGGAAGGCCGCCGCGGTGCCGGCGAAACTGCCCTGCACGCTGGTCGGCAGGCCGATGCGGTCGATGGCGTTCTTCACTCCGGTGACGGCATCGCTCAAAGCCTTGCCGGGAGCGAGGTCGAAGGACACCGTAATGGCGGGAATCTGGCCCGCATGGTTGATGAAGGGCGGTATGGTGCGCCGGCTGATGGTGGTCACGGCGGTGAGCGGCACCATCGACCCGCCGGTTCCCGGCAGGTAGAGGCGTGACAGGCCAGTGGCGTCGAGCTGGTATTGCGGCAGCAGTTCCAGGATCACCTGATACTGGTCGGTGGTGGCGTAGATCTGCGACACCTGCTGGCCGCCAAAGGCCAGGCCCAGGGTGCTCTGGATTTCATCCGGCGTGACGCCCAGCGTAGCAGCGCGGCCTCGGTCGATCGCCACCCGCACCGAGGGCGAGACCGTATCCTGGTCGCTGTTGACGCCCACGAAGGTGGGATCGTCCTGCAGCGCCTGCACCAGTTCTTCGGAAGCCTGCTGCAGTTCGGGCAGGTCCAATCCTTGCAGGGTATATTGGTAGCTGGAGCGCGCATTGCGGCCGCCGACCCGGATGACGGGGGGATTGTTGAAGGTGACGGAGGTACCCGGAATGTTGCGCAGCTTGCGGCGCAGCTGGGCGGTCACCTGGTCGGCCGACAGGCGGCGCTGCCACAGGGGTTTGAGCGAAACCTGCATGTCGCCGCCCTCATCGCCCTGGATATCGGCAACATTGGGATCGTCCTCAACCACCTTCATCACCTGGCGGGTATAGGCCGAGACCTGGTCGAAGGAGGTGCCGGTGGCGGTCTGCACGCCGCCGCGCAGGAAGCCGGTATCGTCGCTGGGCAGAAAATCCTGGGGCATGATCATGAACAGCGCGGCACTGGCGAGGATGCTGGCGACAAACACGCCCAGGATCACCTTCCGGTGGTGCAGCGACCAGTGTAGGCTGCGGTCATAGGCGTCCTGCAGCCGCAGGAAGACCATCTCGTTCCAGCGATAGATCCAGCCATGACGTTCGCGGGTTTCATCCTTGAGCACCCGGGCGCACAGCATCGGCGTCAGGGTGATGGATACCAGCCCCGAAATGACGATCGCCACGATGATGGTGACGGCGAATTCGTGCAGCAGGCGCCCGACAATGCCGTTCATGAACAGGATGGGAATGAACACCGCCGCCAGGCTGATGGTCATGCTGAGGATGGTGAAGCCGATTTCCTGGGAGCCGCGCAGCGCCGCCTGGTAGGGTTTTTCGCCCGCCTCGACATGGCGCACGATATTTTCCAGCATCACGATGGCGTCATCCACCACAAAGCCGACCGATAGGGTCAGGGCCATCAGCGACAGGTTGTCAAGATTGAAACCCAGCAGCGCCATGCCGGCGAAGGTTCCCAGGATGGTGATGGGCAGCGCCAGCGAGGGGATGATCGTGGCGGTGATCTTGCGCAGGAACAGGAAGATGACCGCCACCACCAGGGCCGCCGCGATCAGGAGCGTGTACTGGACGTCATGCACGGCGGCGCGAATGGTCACGCTGCGGTCGTAGAACACCTTCATCTGGATGCCGGCGGGAAGCTGGGCGGCGAAACGCGGCAACACCTTCTTGATGTTGTCCACGATGTTCATGGTGTTGGAATCGGGCTGGCGCTGGACCGCCACGGTCACGGCGCGTTCGTCGTTCAGCCAGTCGATGGAGCGGACATTCTCGAAACTGTCGACCACTTTGGCGACATCGCCGAAGGTCACCGCGGCGCCGTCGCGATAGGCGATCACCTGCTTGCGGAAGGCCGCGGCATTCTCGAGCT
>JACCXK010000245.1 GCA_013697055.1 Alphaproteobacteria bacterium | reverse complement strand
GGCCGCGTCCGATCCGTTGCGCCCCATCATGCGCACGCACACCCTGCCGCCCTATCCGCCGATCTCGGTCCGCCTGAATGAAGCGGGCACGACCCTGATGGAGGTGCACATCACCGCCGAGGGCAATGTCGATGACTGCAAGGTCGTGACATCTTCCAGTTCCGAACGTCTCGACGCCGCCGCCTGCGATCACATGAAGCGCGTGTGGCGTTGGCAGCCCCCCACGAACCAGGGCCAGCCCACCGCCGTCTCCACCCGGGTCTCCATCAAATGGGACCTGAAGGACGCCAAATAATCCATCAACCCTTTCACTTTACGCCAATTCATCGGCATACCACGGAGCAGAAAAAATGAACTTCAAGAAACTGACGATCGCTGCCGCCATCGTCGCCATGACCAGCCTGAGCGCCGTTGCTCCGGTTTATGCCCAGGCTGCTCCGGCGCCTGCCGCTGACGCCAACGCCGCCCCGGCTGCTGCGCCCGCTCCCGACGCCGCTGCCGCTCCGGCTGCTGCTCCCGCCGAAGGCAGCGCCGCTGCCAAGGTCAATGCCGCCGACGCGTCGACCCCCTATGGGCTGCAGCACATGGTCGAGAATGGCGACTGGATCAGCCGCGTCATCCTGGGCGTGCTGGTCATCATGTCGGCCGGCACCTGGTACATCTTCTTCACCAAGTGGATCGAACAGCAGCGCATCATGAACCAGGCTGCCCAGGTCGAGAAGAAGTTCTGGACCTCCGCCACCCTGAATGAAGGCGTCGACAAGCTGCCGAAGAACTCCGTGTTCCGCGGCATCGCCGAAGCCGGTCTCAAGGCTTCCACCGGCGGCACCACCCTGGTGGGCCTGTCCGACTGGATCGGCATGACCCTGACCCGCCAGCTCGAAGACGCCAATGCGCGTATGCAGGGCGGCATCGCGTTCCTGGGTTCGGTCGGTTCGGTCTCGCCCTTCGTCGGTCTGCTCGGAACCGTTATCGGTATCTTGAACGCGCTGATCGGCATCGGTGTCGCCGGCCAGATGTCCATCGACAAGGTCGCCGGCCCGGTGGGTGAAGCGCTGCAGATGACCGCCATCGGTCTGTTCGTGGCGGTTCCCGCAGTGCTGCTGTACAACTACCTGGTCCGCCGCAACAAGGTGATCACCGAGAAGCTGCGCGCCTTCGCGGGCGACCTGCAGGCCTATCTGATCAGCAAGAGCAAGTAAGCTGAGCCGATAGTCTCACGGAGATATAACCATGGCAGTCGACGTCCAACATGCGGTTGAAGACGATACGGCGGAACTGAACGTCACGATCAATACCACCCCATTGGTGGACGTGATGTTGGTGATGCTCATCATCTTTCTGGTCACCATTCCGGTGGTGCTCAAGGCGGTGAACCTCACCTTGCCGACCTATCGCAATATCGTCACTCAGACCAAGCCTGAGAATATTGTGATCGCGGTGACCGAGGACGAGCAGACTTACTACAACAACGTGCCGGTCGATCAGCTAACACTGAAGCGCAACTTCGTGGACGCGCTGAAGCGGGCGCAGGCGACCAACAAGCCGTTCCCCGAAGTGCATATCCGCGGCGACAAGGGTGTGCGTTTCGAAGCCATCGGTCGCGTCATTCTCGCCTGTCAACAAGCCGGTATCCAGAAAGTGGGCTTCATCACCGAACCCCATGCTCTCGAAGCCGGCAGCTATTGAGGTAATTCGCCATGGCAATGAGTACAGGAACTGCTGACGGCGAAGTCATGGTGGAAATGAACACCACGCCGCTTATCGACGTGATGCTCGTTCTTCTCGTTCTTCTGATCGTGACCTTGCCGGTGCAGACCCATGCGGTGAAGCTGGACATGCCCGCCCCCAATGCGACCCCGCCGACGGTGATCCCGGAGACGGTGGAACTGGGCGTGGACTTTGACGGCACCATCACCTGGAACGGCACAGCGGTGGATCGCAGCACCATGGACTCGTATTTCGAGGACGCGGCCAAGAAGGATCCGCAGCCCGAAATCCACGTCAATCCCAACCGGCTGGCCAAATATGACGCCGTTGCCCGTGTGCTGGCCGATGCCCAGCGCCTGGGTGCGACCCATATTGGTTTTAGCGGGATTGACCAGTATAACTAGGCCGTGAGGGTCACGGCCGTGGGTTCAAAGCGCGCGGCAACCCCGCGCGCTTTCCCTTTTTTTTGATGCTTATGAGGTCTTGTGATGACTGTCCGTAAACTACATGCCGTCCTGACGGCGCTCCTTCTGGGTACCGCTACCTTGGGCGCCGCTTTGGTGATGGCGCCTGCCGCCCAGGCCGCCACCGTCAGCGCCAAGGTCGGTCCGTTGCTGAAGGAAGCCCAGGCCATGATCGCCGCCAAGAATTTCAGCGGCGCCAAGGCCAAGCTGAACGAGGCTGAGGCTGCCGCCTCTACTCCGGATGATCACGCCATCATCGCCCAGTTCAAGGGCGCGATCTCGATCTCCTCGGCTGATCCCAACACGCCCGGCGGCGCCAAGGCCAAGTTTGCCCAGGACTACAATGCCGGCAAGTGGAAGGATGTGATCGCCGACGCGGACTATCTGCGAAAGAACAACGTTTTTGACGCCCAGTCCCAGCTGATCGTCGGCCAGGCCTATTACAAGGGCGGCGATTATGCCGGCTGTGTGCGCTACACTAAGACCCTCGGCGGCAGCGATACCGCGCTGGAACTGCAGGCGCGCTGCGCCTATGAAATCGGCGACGAAACCACCCAGCACCAGGCGCTGGAAAGCCTGGTCAGCCGTTCGGGCAAGCCGGAATACTGGAAGCTTCTGCTCAAGAGCAGCGAGCGCACCCGCGGCCTTTCCGACCACAACACCCTGGACATCAACCGCATCCGCTATTTGGTGGGCGCGATCGAGACCAAGGACGATTACACCCTCCTGTCGCAGCTGGCGCTGCAGCTTGGCAACGCCGCCGAAGCCCAGACCTATATCGAGAAGGGCATGGAGAAAAAGGTGCTGAACGACGAGCGTTCCAACCGCCTCCTGGCCCTGGCCAAGACCCAGGCTGCCGCCGTCACCGCCAACCGCGCCAAGGCGCTGGCCACTGCCCAGGCTGCCCCGATGGGCGACGACTTGGTCAAGGTCGGCGAGAATATGCTGGGCGAGGCCGGCAAGGCCAAGGATGCGATCCCGATCATCCAGGCCGGTCTCAAGAAGCCGCTGAAGGACGCTGCCAATGGCCAGATCCGCCTCGGCCATGCCTATCTGGTGGCCGGCCAGAAGGCCGATGCCCAGGCCGCCTTCGCCAAGGTCAAGACCCCGGAGAAAGACGCCAGCATCGCCCATCTGTGGTCGCTGGTCGCCCGCCGCTAGTGAGCGCCGGCACGCGGCAACGCGTGTGAGCAGGTCCGGTGGGTGAGGAGCGCTTGCCGAAGGCGAACGAAATGGTCCAGCGGACCATTTCGAGCGACGAACGCCCGAAAGGCCGTGCGGCTCCAAGCGCCTCCCTCGCTGACGCTCGGGGAGGGGCAAGCTTTTCTAGGCTCGCTCTGCTCGCCAGGAAAAGCTAAGCCAACGCCGTGAGCTTAGGCGAACGGCCGAGGCAGCAAGCTGACGAGGCAACAAGTTGATAAGGAAAAAGGGCGCTGGTTTCAGCGCCCTTTTTCTTTGCCTAGTTGGCGGCGCGGCCCTGTTGGGTGGCAAGGAACGCCATCGCGTCGGTGTCGGGCGGCGCGGGCACGCCGCCGCGCCC
>JACCXK010000192.1 GCA_013697055.1 Alphaproteobacteria bacterium | reverse complement strand
GTACCGCGTCGATATGGCCCCCCAGCTCCAGCGGCAGCGGTGCCACCACCTCGATCTCGGGCTTGTTCATGATTTCCTGCACCAGCTGGACCGCCATGTCGCCTTCGCCGCGGGCAAGCGCCGCGGCGCCTTCGCCGCGCGATGACGGCGTGACATGCGCGCCGGCGAACTCTGGGCGCTTCAAGATGCCGTCGATCATCACGCCCTGCATGGTGCCGCCCTTGGGATCGTTGACCATCACGGTCCGGCCATTCATGGCCTGGGCCAGCTTGGCAACGGTGGAAATATCGGGCTTGGCCGCGCCCTTTTTCACCGCCAGGCCCAGCTCGCCCCGGCCCAGCGGCGTATAACTCGCCCCCACGATGCCGCCGTCGAGATACAGCGTGTTCATCAGGTCCGGCGGCAGGCCGACGACATCGGCGGGCGGCGTGTCGCTCTTGGCCTGGCCGATGATCTTGTCCATGGTGCCGCGCACGATGATGACAGTGTTGCCGCTCTTCTTGTTGTAGTCGTCCACCAGCTCGTTCAGCGCCGCGTTGTAGACGATGCCGGGACTGATCATGCGCAGCTCCGCCGCCGCGGCAGGCGAAGCCATCAGGGCGGCGGAAACCAAAAAGCGCATCGTCACGTCCTATTTGTAGAGAAGAATCTTGCTCCAGAAGCCGCAATTGTGCGCGGCGGCGAATTCGGCATTGGTCTGGGTCGCCCAGGCGGCATCCTGCAGCAGATAGGCGGCGCCGTCTTTCTTCCAGCGCGGCCAGGGGCCATCACTGGCGCCATTGGGATTGCCGGTGCGGGCGAAATTCGCCCAGGCGTCCACCAGCCTGTCGGACAGTTTGGCCTGCGCCGCGGTCAGGACGATGGGCGCACCCTCCGGCCCGCCATGATAGCCGGTAAAGACATAGGGAATGTCTGCGGTGTGATAGGCCAGCGGCTGAAAGCCCGCCATCTTGGGAAAATAGGTCTGCGCCGTGCGGTCGTTGAACAGATACATATAAAGCGGCGCGTGCCCGGCAATGGCCGGCGCGGTATATTGTCCCCGACAGGCCATGGCGTCGCTATGGGCGCTGTCCCAGGCCATCTGCGCTCCGGCCCTGGCCACCGGATACTGCGCCGCCACCGTGTCCATGGTGGTCTTCGCGTACGCCGGCAATCCTCCGCCTGGACCGGCATTGCCGCCATAGGTGCGCTGCAGGTAACCCTTGTAGTCATTCTCATCCAGCGCGGTGCGGCCCGGCTTGAAATACTGGGTGATGCCCGCGTTGAAATTGCCTTCGTCGCGGGTGGTGCCCATCATCATTGGCACCTGGTTGAACGCGCCGCTTTGAAAGGCATCGATCAACTGGCGCGGCAGGATGGTGCGGTCCAGCAGCGGGCCGCCGACCAGCGGGCTGATAGCGCTGGCGGTGCCGGCCAGGCCGGTGATCTTGGACGCGGGCAGGGCGCGCAGGCATTTGGCGATGTCGGGACCGTTGCAACCGGCCGCCGCGGCGAATTTCTGGCCGCGCGCTTCGGCGGTGTCTTTGCTGGCGAAGGGCGTATAGCCGCCGCTTTGGTAGATGGCGCGGTGGATCAGGCCCTTGGACGCCGGTGACACCACCAGGGCGCTGGAGGCGCCGGCGCCGGCCGACTGGCCGCCGACCGTGACATTGTTCGGATCGCCGCCGAACGACGCGGCGTTGCGCTTCACCCATTGCAGCGCCGCCTGCATGTCCATGACGCCGTAATTGCCGAAGGCATGGCCCTCGGCGTCGATGGCGGGATGGGCCATGAAGCCGAACAGGTTGAGGCGGTAGTTGAAGGTCACCACCACCAGCTTGCCGCGGGTCACCAGCTTGGCCGGGTCATAATCGTTGGACGCGCCGTCGAAATAGCCGCCGCCATGAATCCATACCAGCACAGGGCGCTTGGTCTTGGTGTCGGCGGTGAAGACGTTTAGATAAAGACAGTCTTCATTGTTGTTGGGCGGTCCCGCGAACGGCCCCAACGTCGTCACCTGCGCGCAGGTGGGACCGAACTTGTCCGTCTTGCGCGCGGCTGTCCACTTGGCCACTGGCTGCGGCGGCATCCAGCGCAAATTCCCCACCGGCGGCTTGGCATAGGGAATGCCCAGGAATTGCGTGACGCCGTTTTTGGCGACGCCCTCCACCGGTCCTTCGGCAGTGGCGATGGGGGCGGCATTCGCACCCAATGTCATGGCCAGCAGAGTTGCGAGGACGGTAAATACCTTCATTGTTTCCTGCTCACGATATAGTCGACCAGTTGCCAGATCTGTTCCGGTGTCAGCTTGTCCTTCCAGGCCGGCATGCCGCGCGGCGTGCCTTCGGCAATGGTGTGATAAATCTCTCCCGGCTTGCCGCCATATTGCCAACTGGGATCGGTGAGGTCCGGCCCCATGCCGCCGGTCAGGTCATAGGCATGGCAACCGGCGCAATTCATCTTGCCGAACAGCGCGTGACCCTTTTCGACCGTATCGGGAAAGCCGGTCAGCGGATTGGGCGTGTCTGCCGTCACCTGTGCGAACGCCGGCGTGGCGAGCAGCGCCAATAGGAAAGCAACACGCCGCATCAGTTGTGCGCCGCGGCCGGCGGCATCGACACCGGCGCAGGCGCTCCCGCCTGGTTGAGCTGGGTAGTGCCATTGCCGATGCCGTTGCCATCCACCGAGAAAACATACAGCGTGTTGCCGCCGGGCATGAAGCCCTTCTCCCGCCGCAGCACACCGGCGCCGCCGCCGATGCCGGCATAGACCGCCACATATTGCCGCTTGTCCGGGCCGATGAAGGTCATGGGTGCCGCGGTGATGCCGGAGCCCAGCTTCTGCGACCACAACACCTTGCCGCTGCGCGCATCAACGGCGCGAAACCAGCCATCCATGGTGCCGTAAAACACCAGGTCGGAGCCGGTCACGACTGCGCCGCTCCAGACATAGAGATTTTCCTTCACACTCCAGACGCGCTTGCCCTGAACCGGGTCCCAGGCAATGAAATCGCCCCAATTGCCGCCGGGCCCAGGATGGCGCTGCATCTCCATGCCGTCATAGGGCGAAGACGGAATGTACTGCACAATATGATTGTTGAGATCCATGCAGCTGTTGAACACCCCGGCATAGAGAAGTCCGGTGCGTGGGCTAAAGGCCGACGGGTTCCAGTTCTTCACCCCGATATCGGGCGGGCAGATATTGGTGACCTTTTTTTCCACAATCGGATGCGCCGCGTCATTCACCACCGGCATGCCCGTCACCAGGTCGATAGTCTTGGCCCAGTTCTGATGGCCGAACGGGTTGGCCACCAGCACTTCGCCGGTCGCCCGGTCGATGGTGTAGGCAAAGCCGTTGCGGTTGAAATGCACCATCACCTTGCGGCGGGCGCCCTTCCAGGGAATCTCGATCAGCACATTCTCGTTGACGCCGTCATAGTCCCATTCGTCATGCGGCGTGAATTGATAGGCCCATTTGGCCGCACCGCTGTTGGCGTCGCGCGCGAACACCGCCGAGCTCCACAGGTTCAGGCCCGGGCGCTGCGAGGGCGTGCGCGGTCCCGGGTTGGAGGTGCCGTAATAAATCTGGTTCAGGTCCGGATCATAAGACACCCAGCCCCAGGGCGCGGAGGCACCCTGTTTCCACATCTCGCCCGGCCAGGTTGATACACCCAGATCCGTGCCCTTCATCCAGGAATAGAACGGCTTGAAGTCCGGCCCGATCAGCGCGCCGTCATCCGGCCCGTTGGTGAAGGCCTTCCACACCGTGTGCCCGTCCTTGACGTCCAGCGCCTGGAACCAGCCATTGGTGCCCAGCTCGCCGCCGCTGCTACCGACAAAGACTTTGTTGCCGACCACGAAGGCCGCCATGGTCATGGTCGGGCCCTTGGTGACGTCGTCCAGCTTGACCCGCCATACTTCCTTGCCGGTATTGACGTCCACCGCCACGGTGTTGTCGTCGAGCAAATTGTAGATCAGCTTGCCGTCGGCATAGGCCCAGCCGCGCAGCACCTTGTCGCAACACGCCTTGCCGATGGCGCGCGGATCGGGATTGGGCTGGAACACCCATTTGATCGGCGCGCCCGGCTTGGACAGGTCCAGGGCATAGGCGATGTTGGGGTAGGGCGTGACCAGATACATGGTGTCGCCCACCACCAGCGGCGCGCCTTCATGGCCGTACATCTGCCCGTCGCTGAAACTCCAGGCGATACGCAGCCGGCCGACATTTTTCGTGTTGATC
>JACCXK010000186.1 GCA_013697055.1 Alphaproteobacteria bacterium | reverse complement strand
GCCCAGCCCCCTGGACATCGAGATCGCGGACATCGCCCATGGCCTGGCGCGGGTGGCCCGCTGGAACGGCCAGACCAAGGGGGCCCATGCCTTCTCCGTCGCCCAGCACAGCGTGCTGGTGGAGCGGCTGGTGGTGGAACTGTCGCCCCGCCTGTCGCGCGAAGCCCGACTGATGGCCTTGCTGCATGACGCCCCCGAATATGTTGTCGGTGATCTCATCAGCCCCTTCAAGGCGGCCGTCGGCATCAATTACAAGGCTTTGGAGGAAAGACTTCAGGCAGCAATCCATCTGCGTTTCGGCCTGCCCGCCCATGTCCCGGCCGCCCTCAAGACCCTGTTCAAGCGGGCCGACCACCTGTCGGCCTATTACGAGGCCACCCAGCTGGCCGGCTTTGAGGAGGCCGAGGCCCGCCGCCTGTTCGGCGCCCCGCCCCAAAAGCTCCTGGGGGCGCTGAAAACGCCCCGGCTGGCCCCCCTGGCCACGGGCGAGGCCCAGGATCTGTTTCTGGCGAGATTCCAGCGGCTTTGCGACCTCAGGTAGCGAAGCGACAGGTCTTACAAAAAAGCGCTCAACTGCTGTTAAAAGGGGTCATGCCCCGCCTCTTGGTCACCCCCCTGTCGAGCCTTTCCGATGCCCTTGCCGCCCATGGTCCGTCGCATCTGGTCAGCCTGCTCTCACCAGAGCACATGATCGACACGCCCAAGGGTTTTCCTGCCGCCATGCATCTGAGGCTTGGGGTCAACGACATTGTCGATCCCGCCGCCGGCACCGCCCCGCCGGCGCGCCAGCACATCGATGACCTGCTCGCCTTTTCGCGCGGCTGGGACACCAGCCAGCCCCTGCTGATTCATTGCTGGGCCGGCATCTCGCGCTCCATGGCATCGGCATTCACCATCCTGTGCGACCGGGTGGGGCCGGACCGCGAGATCGAGATCGCCCGCGCCATGCGCCAGCGCGCGCCGCACGCCCAGCCCAATCGCCTTCTGGTGCAACATGCGGATGATGCGCTGGGGCGCGGCGGCAAGATGATCGCGGCCTTGAACAGCATGGGCCCGCCTTTGATCGTGGAAGAAGGCGTCACCACCATTTTCCCGCTGGTGGGCTTATGAGCAAAGAAAGTGTCTCCATCGGCCTGTCGGCCGCCATCGTGTCGGTGGAAGGCGAACACCCGTCCGTGCTGGTGGTAGCGCATGACGCCGTGGAGGACGCCCTGCCGTTCGGGCCATTCGATCCGGCGCAGCAACGCACTCTGGAGTCTGGCCTGCGCAAATGGGTAGGCGAGCAGACACGCTTCGACCTGGGTTATACCGAACAGCTCTACACGTTTGGCGACAAAGGCCGGCACGCCTCCGCGGCCGGCACGCGCGTGGTCTCGGTGGGCTATCTCGCCTTGACGCGCCAGGGCAAGGAAGCCCCGGAGACCCAGTGGCGCGGCTGGTATCACTATTTTCCTTGGGAGGACTGGCGGGATTCCAAGCCGCTGATGATCGAAAGCGCCATTCTTCCGGCCCTGAAGAAGTTCGTGAAGGACGCGCCCAACAGCGAAACCGCCGAACAGCGCCGCGAACGGGTGAATGTCTGTTTCGGCGAAGGCTGGGACGAAGAGCGGGTGCTGGAACGCTATGAGCTTCTGTATGAAGCCGGCCTGGTCGAGGAATTCTGGCGCGACAGCGGCAAGCCTAACAAGGGCGGGCTTGGCACCGCCATGCTGTACGACCATCGCCGCATCCTGGCCACCGCCATCGCCAGGCTGCGCGGCAAGCTGAAATACCGGCCGGTGGTGTTCGAACTGATGGCCCCCACTTTTACCCTGCTGGAACTGCAGCGGGCGGTGGAAGCGCTGGCCGGGCTTCGCCTGCACAAGCAGAATTTCCGCCGCCTGGTGGCGGAACAGGGGCTGGTGGAAGGGACAGGAAAGTTCTCCGCCCCTGCCCGTGGGCGGCCCGCCGAACTGTTTCGCTTCCGCCGCGAAGTGCTGCGCGAACGCCCTGCGCCCGGTGTTCGGCTGGGTGTGCGGCGCAGCAAAGCGTCATAGGAGCGTCGGCCCCGACGCGCGGCGCGCGCCAGACCAAAAAAAGGGGCGCATTCGCGCCACTGGGCCGGAGCAACCAACATAAAAGTGCAACATATGTCTGGTTGTGGCATTTCCGACTCTTGACCCCTTAATGCTCGTGTGTAGCATAAAGCCTCAACCGGCTCCTTGAAGGCCGGGTTTTTTGCACCACATATATACTCGAAATGAGTATTATTGTGGTCGGAGGACGAAATGGGACTGGAATTGGCCTATAGCGACGACGTGGCACGCGCCACCGAAAGCCTTTACGCCAAGGTTTCGGGTGTTATCCCCCGGATCGAGTGGCCCGCCTATGCCCCGGTGATCGCCGAGATCAACCGGCTGAAGCGCGAAAAAGACGCCGTCATCCTGGCGCACAATTACATGACGCCGGAAATCTTCCATTGCGTGGGCGATTTCGTGGGCGACAGCCTGGCGCTGGCCCGCGAGGCGGCGCGTACCGACGCCAAGATCATCGTCCAGGCCGGCGTGCACTTCATGGCCGAGACGTCGAAAATCCTGTCGCCGGAAAAGACCGTGCTGATCCCCAGCATGGAAGCCGGTTGCTCCCTCGCCGCCTCCATCACCGGCGCCGATGTGCGGCTGCTGCGCCAGAAGTATCCCGGCCTGCCGGTGGTGACCTATGTCAACACCTCCGCCGACGTGAAGGCGGAAAGCGATATCTGCTGCACCAGCGGCAATGCCGTGAAGGTAGTTGAGACGATCGCCAAGGACTTCGGCGTCGATACCGTGATCATGATCCCGGACAAGTATCTGGCCCGCAATGTCGCGGCCCAGACCGGCGTGAAAGTCATCACTTGGGAAGGCGCCTGTGAAGTGCATGAGCGCTTCACCGCCCAGCAGATCCGCGACTATCGCGCCGCCCATCCCGGCATTGTGGTGCTGGCCCATCCAGAATGCCCGCCGGAAGTGGTGGCGGAAGCCGATTTCGCCGGCTCGACCGCGGCCATGATCAATTATGTCGGCGATCATAAACCGCAACGGGTGGTGATGATCACCGAATGCTCGATGAGCGACAATGTCGCGGTGGAGTATCCGCAGGTGCAATTCGTGCGGCCCTGCAACCTCTGCCCGCACATGAAGCGCATCACCTTGAACGGCATCCTGCACAGCCTTCAGACCATGACCTTCGAAGTCACGGTGCCGGCGGATATCGCCGTGCAGGCCAAGGCACCCATCGACCGCATGCTGGCGATCAAATGACCAGCCGCATCGACAACATCGTCGAGACCGACGGCGCACTGATATTGGGCGCTGGCATCGCCGGGCTGTTCACCGCCCTGAAACTGGCGCCCATGCCCAGCATCGTGCTGGCGGGAACCAGGCCCGGCCTGTCCGGCTCCAGCGCCTGGGCGCAGGGCGGTATCGCTGCCTCGGTCGGCGAAGGCGACACCTGGCAGTCCCATGCCCATGACACGATGGTGGCTGGTGCCGGGCTTTGCGATGCGCAGATCGTGGACTTGGTGGCGCAGGAAGCTCCTGCCCGCATCGAGGACCTGGTCGGTTTCGGTGCGCCGTTCGACCGCAACGGCGACGGCAGCCTCGCGGTCGGCCGTGAAGCCGCCCACTCCATGCCCCGCATCGTGCATGTGAAGGGCGACGGCGCCGGCGCGGCGATTTCCGCCACCCTGGCGGCGCGCGCCAATGAAGCGGACTGCATTACTTTGCTGGAAGGCTTCCACGCCGTTGAACTGGCGCTGGAGAATGGCCGGGTCACCGGCATCTTCGCCCGCTCCGGCATCGGCACGAACGCAAGGCTGATCCTGTTCCGCGCCCGCGCCGTGATCCTGGCCACCGGTGGGCTGGGGGCGCTGTACGCGGTCACCACCAATCCGCTGGAATCGCGCGGCGAAGGCCTTGGCATGGCGGCGCGCGCAGGCGCCCTGATTTCCGATCCGGAGTTCGTGCAATTCCATCCCACCGCCATCGCGGTCGGCCGCGATCCTGCGCCGCTGGCCACCGAGGCGCTGCGCGGCGAAGGCGCCGTTCTGCTCAATGATCGCGGCGAGCGCTTCATGGCCGCCATCCATAACGATGCCGAGCTGGCGCCGCGCGATATCGTCGCCCGCGCCATCCATCGCCAGATCACGTCCGGCGCCAAGGTCTATCTGGATTGCCGCGAGGCGATCGGCGCGGACTTCCCGCGGCATTTCCCGACCGTCTATGCCGCCTGCATGTCGGCGGGGATCGATCCGGTCAGCGCGATGATCCCGGT
>JACCXK010000172.1 GCA_013697055.1 Alphaproteobacteria bacterium | reverse complement strand
GTGCAGGCCCAGGAAGGAGATCATGTCGTCCTGGTCGATGCCGTCGCCCGAGATGCCGATCCCGCCGATCTGACGCGTTCCCCGATAGATCGGCACGCCGCCAGAGAAGATCTGGATGCCGTTCTGCAGCCGGTTCTGGCCGGGCCCCGCATCGGGAATGAAGGTGCAGCGCTGCGGCGTGTCGGTGGCTGCGGCATTGGTCACGAACTGCACATGCTGCACCAGGTTGGTGAGGATCAGCGCCGTCTGCAGGCCGGTGGAGAAGGGACTCCATTTGGTGATCGGCCGCGAGAAGGGGCCGTTGGGATTGTTGAACATGCCGTCCGGGAAGAAAGGCCGCGCCAGGTTGCCGACGGCGCGCGAGGAATAGGCCGTGGCGCCGGTGAAGGCATTGCTGTCGCCGATGAAGGTGCGGGCCGCCGGAATGAAGGTGCGCACGTCGGCGGATGGATCGCCGTTTAGGTCAGACGCCGCCTTGGCATTGGAGAAGAAGGCCGCGGTGCGCGCCTTCTGCAGCGAGACATCGGTGCCGAAGATCGGCGCATCGGGGGCGCGCACCACGCCCAGGATCTTGCCGCGGGTGTCCACCACCGAGACCGAGACCTGGGCGCGGCTGTCCAGCGGCTGGCGGATGGCGGCGCGGGAGCGGCTCATGATCTTGAAGGCCTCCTCCAGCACGGCGGTGACTTCGCCGGAGGACAGCGGGGTGCTGACATCGGCGCCGTCGCTGCCCGCGATGGCGGGATAGCGGTTGGTGCCGGCGCCATTGGTCAGGATGAAGGCGTCGGGATTGTTGAACTCCGCCGAGGTGGCCTTGCGGATGCCCGAGGCTTCGGTGCCGTACACCTGGCCGGCGACGATGGCGCCGGAGGAATAGCCGGTCACCGCGATCAGGTTGCCGACGCCGGCGGCGGTGGAGAAGGCAGCCGCCGAAGCGGGGCTGGATTTCAGGGTGGATGCGGTGGCGTCGCTGTAGCGCAGCGACGTGCCGTCCAGCAGGACCTTGTCGGCGGTGATGGTGGAAGGCGCCCGGAAATCGGTGGTGGCGGCGAAGGCGATATTCTCATCCACGTCATTGTCGAAATTGGAAATGTCGGGGTCCAGGCCATAATCGCCATCGGCCATCACGCCGACGCCGCCCACCAGCACGCCGTTCTTGTAGAGCGGGAAACCGCCGGCATCGGCGGCTAGGCCCAGCGGCGAACGCTTGGGACCGATAAAGGCGCCGGGACCGCCGGCGGGATTGAAGCGCCCCGACAGATCCGAGCAGGGCAACTGGCTGAACTGCACGCCGAACAGCGGGCCGCCTTCTAGGCCCGGGGTGATGGCGGCGGTGGGCGGGAAGAACTGCTGCACGATCTCGCTGGCGGTGCGGGTCGAGAAGGCGTTGCCGCCCGAGGACAGGTAGGCGCCGGTGATCGCCTTGGCCAGAGCCGCGCCGGCGGCAGGGATGGTAACGCCCTGCAGGTCGGTGTTGTTGGCGGGATTGGCGGCGGCGCGCACCACCGCATTGTCGTTCGCGCCGGTCATCTTGTAGACCGCCAGCACATTGCCGACCCGGTCCACCACCGCGATAGTAGCGGGCTTGGCCTGCGCAGTCGCCTCGGCCACGGCGCGCGAAATGATGGTCTGCACATCGCCAACCGTCAACGCTTCGGACGCCGGCACGTTGAAGACGCTGGTGGGCGTGACGGTCGTCGCCGCCGCGGCCGGGGTGGTGGTGCCGGTCGTGGCCGTGCTGGCGGGGGCCGGGCTGGGGGTGGAATTGTTGGAACTGGTGTTGGAACTGGCGCTGCCGTCATTCTTGCCGCAGGCGCTTAAGGCCAGAAGCCCGCTCAACAGGATGCTCAGGAACGGACGGACAGGCGAACTCATTTCAATCTCCCTACCGCGCCGGCCAACTGCCGGATCGCGTCGCGAAACTCTGCCGGGCGCCAGGCATTGGTGTCATGCACCTCGGCGTATAGTTTGTTGATCTGCGGCCGCAGGCTCTCGGCGCTGGCGCGATTGACGGTTCCTTGCGCCACCAGCGAATTGAGCAAGGTGT
This sequence comes from Alphaproteobacteria bacterium, assembly GCA_013697055.1. GTDB lineage: Bacteria > Pseudomonadota > Alphaproteobacteria > Micropepsales > Micropepsaceae > Rhizomicrobium. The sequence goes on along the minus strand of JACCXK010000172.1, from coordinate 7,951 downwards.
CGGCGGCCATCACCGCCTGGGCGCCGCCTTCATAGTCGGTGTAGCGCGCAGCGGCGCCATTGAGCACCGCGTCCAGCGCCGCGAAAGTCTCGTCACGGCCAAAGCCGTGGGTGGCCAGCGCATTGGCAAGGCTGCGCGCCGCGCCCGCAAGCTGGGAGGCCGCTGCGCTGGGATCGCGGCTTTGCGCCATGACGGTGTGGAAGTTCCTTGTCGCCGCATCGAAGCTTGCGCCCTCGCCCGGCGCGGCGACCTTGGCGATGGCCGACAGCATGATGATGTTTTCGTCATTGAAAGGCGGCGCGCCCGGCGGCAGCGGCCGGCCCGGATTGGCCTCGGCGGTCAGCGCCGCGTTGGGCTCGTCGGAGATGCGGCGGTGGCAGCTCTGGCAATCGAAGAAATAGAATTGCGGGAAGGCGCCTTCATTGCTGTGCGCGCCGTCGGCATAGAGCGAGAGTTGCCGTTCCACCGCCAGCGCCTGGCCCACGGCCCAGAACTTGATGCCGCTGGAAAGGCCCTTGCGCTTTACGTAATCGGCATCGAAATCGTAATGGCGCTGCAGCGCGCTGAACAGATCCAGCTCGAACGACACGCGCGGATGCCCCGCCGCCATCATCTTGTGGGTGACGAACTGGCCGCTCCTGGCGCTGCCGAAATGGCAATCCAGGCAAACATTGGCGCGGGCGCGCGGATCTTCCAGCGCGATCATGCCGGCCTTGATGCTGTCGCCATGTTTCCAGTCGAGACGATAGTGATCGGACAGCCAGCCGCCGGAGCCGCCATGGCAGGCCTCGCAGCCGACGCCGTCGGAGACCTGGAACTTGGAACCGCGCGCCGATGCGGGTTCGCTATGGCAGCCCAGACAGTCCTTGGCGTTCTGCGCCGGCCCCAGGCCCAGGCGCTGGGAGATATTCTGCGCGCGCGAACGGTTCAGTACCTGCCATGCCTGGCTGTGCGTGCCGGCGGCGGAGGTCGTGTCCTGCCAGGTGATGAGTTCGTTCTGCCGGACGGTCTTGCCGCTGGGCGCCAGGCGCCCGTGACATGTGGAACCGCCGCAGGAGGCGACGCCCTCATGGGTGCCCGGTGCATCGGCGGCGAAAACCGGTGTCGCAACGAGCGCCAGCAGGAACGTCAAGCCAATGGCGCGCGCGCACTTACCCTGCCCCTGCCAAAAGCCCGCCACAAAAACCCCCTACCCGCGCCGGCGGTTACCCCGCCAAAAGCCTTGGTTTCCTAGCAGTTTTGCCCCTGTTTTGAAAGCAAAGGAAGCTTAATGACAAATCGTCATCATGCGGCAAAACCGTTCTCGGGCCCTAGCTATGCGGCTTGATGGAGTACATGCGGAAATTGCCGAACCCCTTGGCGGTGGGCTGGATGCCGACATAGTCGCAGCGCCAGTCCTTCGCCCCCGCCAGGAACAGCGCGCTGGCCAGCTGCTCCGTCACATAGATTTCACCCGGCGGGGTAACCGGCTCGATGCGCGCGGCGCGAATGATCTCCCGGCCTGCGAAAGAATCTTTCTTCAGGATCGGATCGTGGACAGGGTGGGCCGGGCCGTAGTGAACCGCAATCCGCAGTTGCAAATGCACCGCGATGCCATGGCTGTCCCGGTCAAAGGATTCCGAACATTCCTGCATGGCGATGGCGCAGGCCGCCGCATGCGCAGGTGTGCGGAAAACCAGGAAAATCCCGTCCCCGGCGGTGGCGCGGTAATCGATATCGTTCGCGAAACGCTCAATAACCTCGCCCAGACAGGCGAGGTAGGTATGGACGAACAGCTCCATATGCCGCTCGGGCAATTTGCTGAAACCACGCACATCCGCGAACAGGAAAGCGCGCGGCACCACGTCGGAACTGATGTGCCCCTCCGGCGGCAGCGGGGGATCGGTCAGCCGGTAGGGCGCGCCATGCGGCGGGATTATGACACTGGCAAGTCCCAGCGCCGACCATTGCGCCACTTCCGCCGCCGTGGTGGCCACCGCCGTGGCGGGCAATCCGTCCCACACCGCCAGCTGGCAAATGTCCGTCATCAAGGCGTCGGCATGACGGCGCGCCATGCCCATGGCGTGGCTGCCGCACAAAGCATTGACGCAGTCATGCTCCAGCACGTCATTGTCGATCACATAGGACACGGTGCGCGCCCGGGCCATGCAGGCGGCGAACCGCGCTTCCCAGCCCGGCGCCACCGAGGCGCGCATGAAATCCTCGGCGCGGTACGGCAGCACCACGTGCAATTCCAGCCCCGCCGCCAGCGCCGCTTCCGCCAGCAGGATATCGCCGCCGCTGGCCAGAGAGCCGAAGGCAAAACCGGCGTTGCGTTCCGCCAGCTGGGCCGCGATCACTGAGGGCAAATGCGCGGTATCCTGTTCGCGCAGCGCGCGATGGCCGCAATAATAGACCACCGAAGGCACGCGCAAATCGTCCAGCAGGCAAGCGGCGGAGCCCCGCGCGGCGCACACCGCCAGCAACTGTTTCTTGGTGGAGGCCATGGCGGATGCCGATACGCCCAGCGCGCTGGCCTGTTTCAGAACCTCTGCCACTTCATCGCTTTTGCCCAGCACCAACAGCGCTTCGGCCCGGGTCGCGAGGCCCCAATAATCCTTTGAATCCGCGACTTCCCGCAACGTCTGGCGCGCCAGATTCTCCGCCGTCCCCTGCTCGCCGGCCAGCAGGAACAGGGTCGCCGCATTGATCAGCGGATAGTAACCGCCGAAGCGGCGATAGACGGTTTCGTAAGTCTCGCCGGCCTCGATCAACGCCTCGCGGCGCGCATCGGCGGGCGCTTCCAGCGCAATGTCCTTGAGACAGCGCGCCTCAAGCGCGGCGATATCGCGCGCCATGTCGGGCGGCAGCAATTCCAGCGGCGCGTTGGCCAGCCGCTCGCGAAAACACTCCAGCCCGGACCGCGCCGCGCCGGCCCGCGCCAGCGCCAGGACCAGGAGATAATCGCGCTCGGCACGGCGCCTTACGTCCGGATCGTCCGGCGCATGCCGCAACAGATCGAGGGCGGTGAGGAAATCGCCGGCCGCCAGCGCCGCCTTGGCGCGCGCAATGTCGTTGGGAAAGCGCCGGTCCAGAAGCGCGCCGACCATGTCGGCGATGGCCTGGTCGCTGGCCGGTACGATACCGTGCCTGCTGTGAAGCAAAGGCTGGCCAGGGATGGCCGGATCGATCACCAGCAGCGGCAGGCCCAGCGCCACGGCGTCGCGCGCGCTCTTGCCGGTCTGCGACTCCCAGCGGTCGGCTGACAGGATCGCCACCACGATGTCGCATCTGCGGATGACAGCGTCGGCGCAACCCAAAAAGGCGCGATCGCGCGCATCCTCATGGCTCAAATCGCCGGGCAATTCCGTGGCGCCCAGGCCCTGGCGCGCCTTGTCCAGCAGTGCGCGGAAGGCCGCGATTTCCTCATCGAAATCGCCCAGGTTGAACGTCTTTTCATAATCGGCCTGCGCCGCCGGCAGGATGGCCTGGAGCCGGTATCCTTGCTCCAGCCCCGCGCTCGCAATCAGCTGATCGGCGCCCTGGGCGAGGGGCGATATCACCGCCAGTTCAAGACCTTCAAGACGCGCCGCACTTCCCGCGATGCCGGCCAGAATATGGCCCACCGAACGCGCCACCGCGGCGCGGTTCTTCGGGGAAATGACGCGATGGCCGATGGCGGCGACGCGCAGGACATTGGAAGCTTCGGCCAATGGAATCTCGCCAAGGGACAAACGCCCCTATAGCAGAAAGTCGCGCGCGAGGGGCGCAGGCGTCGCATGGCGGGACACATGCTTGTCACAAGTCTTCGACAAGCGGCCGACCGCCAAAGCGCTTGAAAATAAAGCACAAGCGGCGATACCCGCCCTTTCGTTGACTCTCCGGGAACCCCGGGATTTACTCTTTTGGGGTTTTGGGGAGCTCCCTGGAATAACGGATTCTCGCGCCATAGGTGCGGGAAATCCGAAACCGGGGCGCGCGTGCAATGACGCAGATATTTCTGTCGTATGCGCAGGGCGCAGTTTGCCGTTCCAGTGCCAGTTCCGCCCTTCACAATCTGCGGCTCGATGCGTTTCGCGCCGGCGCGCGCGGCGTCATGACGCCTTCATAACTCTCCCAACAAACAGCGAGGAAAGACTATGGCCAACGAACATGTCGACATGGAAGGCTTCATCAAGGGCGTGGAGCGCCGCAATCCTGGCCAGCCGGAATTCGTCCAGGCGGTCCACGAAGCCGCGCACGACATCTTCGACTTCATCGAAGGCAAACCCGCCTATCACGAATACCAGATCCTGCGCCGCATCGCCGAGCCGGACCGGGTGATCTCGTTTCGTGTCTGCTGGGAAGACGACAAGGGCAATATCCGCGTGCAGCGCGGCTGGCGGGTGCAGAACAACAACGCTATCGGCCCCTACAAGGGCGGCATCCGCTTTCATCCGTCGGTCACCGAAAGCGTGCTGAAGTTCCTGGCCTTTGAACAGACCTTCAAGAACAGCCTGACCGGCCTGCCGATGGGCGGCGGCAAGGGCGGCTCCAATTTCAACCCGAAAGGCAAGTCGGACCATGAAGTGATGCGCTTCTGCCAGTCCTTCATGACCGAGCTCTATCGCCATGTCGGCGCCGACATTGACGTGCCGGCCGGCGATATTGGCGTGGGCGGCCGCGAGATCGGCTACATGTTCGGCCAGTACAAGCGCATCACCAACGAGTTCACCGGCGTGTTGACCGGCAAGGGCCTGGAGTATGGCGGCAGCCTGATCCGTACAGAAGCCACCGGCTATGGCGCGGTCTATTTCCTGCAGAACATGCTGGAGGCCAAGGGCAACAGCGTGGCCGGCAAGACAGCCGTCATTTCCGGCTCGGGCAATGTCGCCACCCATGCCGCCGAAAAGATCGTGCAGCTGGGCGGCAAGGTGCTGACCTTGTCGGATTCCGAAGGCTTCATCCACGATCCGGACGGCATCACCCAGGAAAAGATCGACTGGGTGAAGGTGCTGAAGACCAAGCGCCGCGGCCGCATGTCGGAATATGTGAAAGAGTTCAAGGGCGCCAGCTTCACCGGCGAGGGGCAGCGTCCCTGGGGCGTCAAATGCGATGTCGCCCTGCCCTGCGCCACCCAGAACGAGCTGAACGGTTCGGATGCCGAATTGCTGGTGAAGAACGGCTGCATCGCGGTGTCGGAAGGCGCCAACATGCCGACCGACCTGGCCGGCATCGAGGTCTTCAAGAAGGCGCGCATCCTCTATGCGCCGGGCAAGGCCGCCAATGCCGGCGGCGTCGCGGTGTCGGGCTTGGAAATGAGCCAGAATTCCGGCCGCCGTTCCTGGAAGGAAGAAGAACTTCAGCAGCTGCTGAAGGACATCATGCTCGGCATCCATTCCCGCTGTCTGGAATATGGCAAGGACAAGGATGGTCATGTCGATTACGTGCGCGGCGCCAATATCGCCGGCTTCAAGAAAGTCGCCGATGCCATGCTGGCGTTCGGCGTCGTCTGATCCCAATACCGGCAGGCCGGGTCACCGGCCTGCCGCTTTCCCTTCCACGCCTTTCCCGATGAGGACCCCATGACCAAGGCATCCGATCTGTTCATTCAATGTCTGGAAGAGGAAGGCGTCGAATATGTCTTCGGCGTTCCCGGCGAGGAAAATCTCGATTTCCTGGACAGCCTGTCGCGTTCCACCAAGATCAAGCTGATCCTGACCCGCCATGAACAGGGTGCCGGCTTCATGGCCGCCACTTACGGCCGCCACACCGGCAAGGCGGGCGTCAGCCTCGCCACGCTCGGACCGGGCGCCACCAATTTGGTGACCGCCGGCGCCTATGCCCAGCTCGGCGGCATGCCGATGATGATGATCACCGGCCAGAAGCCCATCAAGAGCTCCAAACAGGGCCGCTTCCAGATCCTGGACGTGGTGGACATGATGCGTCCGCTCACCAAGTTCACCCACCAGATGGCCAGCGCCGACAATATTCCCAGCCGCGTGCGCGAGGCCTTCCGCCTGGCGCAGGAAGAAAAGCCCGGCGCGGTTCACATCGAATTTCCTGAAGACATCGCCGACGAACAGACCGACTCCATTCCGCTGAAAGCGCCGCATATCCGGCGCCCCGCGGCTGACGAGAAATCCATCCGCGCCGCCGTGGCCCGGATCGAACGCGCCAAGTCGCCGCTCCTGGTGATCGGCGCCGGCGCCAACCGCACCCAGACCAGCCGGATGCTGACCCAGCTGATCGAAAAGACCGGCATTCCCTTCGTCACCACCCAGCTGGGCAAAGGCGTGATCGACGAGCGCAACCCCAAATTCGTAGGCTGCGCCGCCTTGTCGTCGGGCGACTTCGTCCATGCCGCCGTGGCCGCCGCCGACGTCATCGTCAATATCGGCCATGACGTGATCGAAAAGCCGCCCTTCTTCATGAAGACCGGCGGCACCGAGGTCATCCATGTCAGCTTCCGCTCTGCGGAAGTGGACCCGGTCTATTTCCCCCAGATCGAAGTGATCGGCGACATCGCCAACGCCATCTGGCAGATCAAGGAACACATCATGGCCCAGCCGCACTGGGATTTCGGCAAGATGCTGAAGGCCCGCGAAGCAGAAGTGGCGCATACCGCCACCATGACGGGCGATCAGCGCTGCCCGATCTATCCGCCTTATGCGGTGGAACAAATTCGCGCCATCATGCCGTCCAACGGCATCATCTGCCTGGACAATGGCGTCTACAAAATCTGGTTCGCGCGCAACTACCGCGCCCATATGCCCAACACCGTGCTGCTGGACAATGCGCTGGCGACCATGGGCGCAGGTCTGCCGTCAGCCATGGCCTCGGCGATGGTCTATCCCGACCGCAAGGTGATGGCGATCTGCGGCGATGGCGGCTTCATGATGAACAGCCAGGAGATGGAAACGGCGGTGCGGCTGAAGCTCAACATCACCGTGCTGATCCTGAACGACAACAGCTACGGCATGATCCGCTGGAAGCAAGCCAATATGGGCTTCAAGGATTGGGGCCTGACCTACAACAATCCGGACTTCGTGAAGTATGCCGAAGCCTATGGCGCCAAGGGCCATCGCGTTACCAGCGCCAGGCAGCTTCCCGAATTGCTGAAGTCGTGCCTGGACACGCCCGGCGTGCATCTGGTGGATTGCCCGATCGACTATTCGGACAATGACCGCATCCTGAACAAGGAAATCCGCAAGCTCAGCGCGGCGGTGTGAGGACGATATGCCAGCCTTGAAAGACTCCTACCCGTACTATCTGGCGAATTCGCCCGCATCCCCCAACCAGGATTTGGAAGTCACCGACAAATATACCGGGAAAGTGGCGACCCGCGTGGCGTTGGCCGATGCCGCCGCGATTGATGCGGGCATCGCGGCTTGCGTCGAAGCCGCCGAGCCGATGGCGCGGATGCCGGCGTATGAGCGCCAGGACGTGCTGATGCATTGCGTCAGGCGCTTCCAGGAGCGGTTCGAGGAGCTGGCCTATGCCCTGTGCATCGAGGCAGGCAAACCAATCAAGGACTCCCGCGGCGAAGTCAGCCGCCTGATCGACACCTTCCGCATCGCCGCCGAGGAATCGGTGCGCATCCTGGGCGAGGTCCAGCCGCTGGACATCGCCCCGCGCGCCAAGGGCTATCTGGGCATCTGGAAGCGGGTGCCGATTGGGCCCTGCTCGTTCGTGTCGCCCTTCAACTTCCCGCTCAACTTGGCGGCGCACAAGATTGCGCCGGCTTTGGCGGTGGGTTGCCCGTTTGTGATGAAGCCCGCCTCGCGCACGCCGCTGGGCGCCATCATTATCGGCGAGATTCTGGCCGAGACCAAGCTGCCCAAGGGCGCGTTCTCGATCCTGCCCGCCACCCGGCATGGCAGCGACCTGTTCACCACCGATGAGCGGCTGAAGCTGCTCTCTTTCACTGGCTCGCCGGATGTGGGCTGGGCGCTGAAGGCCAAGGCCGGCAAGAAGAAAGTGGTGCTGGAAC
>JACCXK010000152.1 GCA_013697055.1 Alphaproteobacteria bacterium | reverse complement strand
GGATGGAGATGGCGCGGTTCGCGTCGGTGGGATCGCTGCGCGCCTCAACCCGGCAGATCGCGGCAAAGGCTTTGAACGACTTGGTGGCGAAGGATTGGTCGGGTTGGGGCGTGTTGGCCGCCTGGCTGGGCAGGGCCACCAGCCAAACCAAAGTGGCGCCAACAAGCGCGCCGAATGTATCCGGCTTCATACTGCCCCAGTGACGGTCTTTCAGGACCGCACCACCCGGCCGTTCTCGATCACGATGACCTGCGGGCCGGAATGGGCGGCCAGCGCCCAGACCAGCGCCAGGAACCAGCCGATCACCGTCCAGCCGAACAGAAAGTTCACCGCCGCCACGCCCAGCGCCGAGGGCGCATGGCGGACGATGGCAATGATGGTCGGCAGCCAGTAGAGCAGGAACAGGGTGAGCAGGAACGACATCATGGCGGACCCTTTGGAACCACGGCACCAATATAGGGCAGATTCTTTGTGATGCCAGAGCCGCCGTTGCGTGGTTTTCTCCCTCCCCTTGTGGGAGAGGACGCAAAATCTTGCGCTTGGCGAAGCAACGCGCAGCCAAGTGCTTAGATTTTGCTGGTGAGGGGTGATTTGCTGCGCACTCACCCCCTCACCCGAAAAATCAGCGGGTTGGGCGTCGCTGCGCTCCGCCAACCCGGTGATTTTTCGCCCTCTCCCACAAGGGGAGAGGGTCTAGGCAGCCTGGGAGAGCCCGGCCGCATCCGCCACCGCCGCGCCGGGCGTGCGGTTGGAGCGGGCCGAGATTCGCGCCGTGATCATGGTGGCGGCATACGGCAGCGCCTGCACCCCCAGCATGACCATCCACAGGGCCACCGCCGGATCCTGGAAGCCGCGGTCAAAGCCCATGGAAATCATCGCCAAGGTGAGCAAGGTCAACAGCGCGGCTTCCTGCCAGCAGACCCGCAGCACCTGGGTGAAGCTGGCGGAGTCGGCGCATTTTGGGGTGCGCAGGAAAGGCTTGCTCGATGTCAGCAATCCCGCCCACACCGCCTTGCCCACCGTGTGGGTAAGCGACAGGCCGGCGACCGAAGCGACGATGGCGCCCTTGAAGCCGGACCGTACCTTGGGCGGATAGAGCAGCAGGGTCTTGAACAGCTTGGTGGCGAACAGCGCCATGGCGGCCGCCGACAGCGCCGGCATCGGCACATCGATGATGCTGGGCATCACCCACATCAGCACCGTCCAGACAATGGCCATCAGGGTCACCACCATGCCCAGCCCGTCCGAGATCCAGGGCAGCCAGCCGGAAACGAACTGGTAGCGCTGCGGCCAGCTCAGCGCCGAGCCGCCGGTGAAGATCTCCCTGGCATGGCGCTTCAGCATCTGCATGGCGCCGTACACCCAGCGATAGCGCTGGGTCATGAAGGCTTCCAATGTGTCGGGCATCAGGCCGGAGCCCATGCTCTGCGGCACATAGGCGGCCTCATAGCCGGCCTCGAACAGCTTCAGGCCCAGCTCGGTGTCCTCGGTGATGCACCATTCGCTCCAGCCCTCCACTTCCTCCAGCGCGTCGCGGGAGACGATGGTCATGGTGCCGTGCTGGATAATGGCATTGTGCTCGTTGCGCTCCACCATGCCGATATGGAAGAAACCGCGATATTCCTCATAGGCCATGGATTTGAAGCGGCTCTCATGGGCGTCGCGGTAATCCTGCGGCCCCTGTACCAGCGCCACGCCCGGCGCGGCGAAATAGGGAATGACGCGGCGCAGCCAGAAGGGCTGCACTTGATAGTCGCTGTCGATCACCGCGACATACTTGGCATCCGGATCGGTCAGCGCCAGGGCACGATTCAGCGCCCCGCCCTTGAAGCCTTTCAGGCCTTCGAAATGAAAGAAGCGGAAACGCGGACCCAAGGTGCGGCAATGGGCCTCCACCGGCCGCCAGGTTTCCGGATCGGGGGTGTTGTTGTCCAAAAGGATGACTTCGAAATTGTCATAATCCAGCCGTGCCAGCGCATTCAGCGTCTCGATCACCATCTGCGGTGGTTCGTTGTAGGTGGGCAGGTGGATGGAGACGCGCGGGCTTTTCTCGGGAATGCCGACCTTCACCACCCGGCGCTCGACCCGCCACAGGCTGGCGGCCATCTCGATGCCTTCGGTCAGGATCACGGCGCAGGCCAGGATCACCAGCGGCGACATGGCGATCATGGCGCCGATGTCGGTGGGCGCGACATATTCCAGGGCCGTGGCATCGATCAGCGCCAGCAGGCCGGTGGAGACCAGCACGATCATGCCGCCCATCACCAGATAGCCGGTCTGGCGCACCCTGGGCATGCGCCCCAGCACCAACAGACCCAAGAGCAGACTCAACACCGCCGCCATCAGCGCGTAGCCGCGCCATTCCGGGAAATTGCGGATCAGGCCGGTGAAGGGAAACTTGGGATTTCCGGTGGCGTCGAACAGGCCCCAATAGCGCCCGGCCACGCCTTCATTGGCGTCCTTCCAGGGCTGGTCATAGGCCTCGAGCAGATAGTAGTCCCAGCCCTTTTCCTGCGCGAACTGCACAAAGCCGCGGATGAACCAGCCTTCATTGGCGGCACTGGCTTCGGCGCGGCCATGGGTGCGCCCCTCGGACGGCCAGCCCGCCTCGCCCACCACGATCTGCTTGTCGGGAAATTCCGCCTGGATGTGATTGTAGAATTTTTCCGTTGATTGCAGGCTGCCGCGGATCTCCACATTCTCCCAATAGGGCAGAAGGTGGACGAAGATCACATCGACATACTTGCCGACCTCCGGCGTCAGCATCCAGGTGGACCAGGGTTCGGCGGTGGTGATCTTGATGCGGGCCGGCAGCGCCGAACGCACCCTGAGGATATAGGCGTTGAGCTGGTCGGGCGAGACATAGCCGAACAGCTGGGTCTCGTTGCCCACGATCACCCGGTCGATGGTGCGGCGGTTGGCGAGCGCGGTGCGGATGGCGAGCTGGATCTGCTGCTCGTTCTTCTCCATGTCCGGGCTGATCCAGATGCCCAGGGACACGGTCATGCCATAGCGCCGCGCGATTTCCGGTACCTTGTCCATGCCGCCATCCACCGTATAGGTGCGGATATGGTTGGTGATGTGGGAAAGCTGCTCCAGGTCGCGCCGGATATGTTCCGGGGTGACATTCCTGGTGTCGCGTACGCTGAACTGGCGGCTGGGACTGTAGGCGATGCCGCGCACTTGCCCGTCCCACTCCGGCGCCGTTACGCTATAGTCGCGGCTGGTCCAGAACAGCACGCTGGCGCCCACCACCATGACCAGCGCCACAAGGATGCGAATCTTGCCGCCGCCCAGGTGCCGCGCCGTCCACAGCCTGGAAAAATAGCCGTGCAGCACGTCTGCTACTGATCTTCCTTTTCGCTGGCGTCAGGGATGTAACCCTTTTCACCGCGCCGGGGCGCCGGCGTGGTTTCCACCAGCCTGATGTCGAAGATCAGCACCTGGTTGGGCGGGATGATGTCGCCCTGGGCGCGCACGCCATAGCCCAGGTTGGGCGGAATGGTCAGCAGCCAGTGATCGCCTTCGCGCATCAGTTGCAGCGCCTCGATCCAGCCGGGGATCACGCTGTTGAGCTTGAGCGAGGCGGGCAGGCCCGGAGAGGTGCCGTCGAAGATCACATGGTTGATCAGGGTGCCGGTGTAATAGACCTTCACCGTGTCGGTGCTCTGGGGCCGCTTGCCGTATCCGTTCTGGATGATGCGGAACTGAAGACCGCTGGGGCGGGTGATGACGCCCTTCTTCTTCTTGTTCTCCTCCAGATATTTGAGATTGTTTTCGATGCTCAGCGCATCGCCCGTGGGCGGCGCCAGCACCGTGGTGGGCGGCGGCTGGGCTGAGGCTCCGACCGGCATGGCCAGCGGCAGCAACAGGGTCAGGACGGCAAAAACGCGTTTCATGGCACTCTCCAGCAGAACGCCCATCCTAGCGCGGGGGGCCAGCAGGCCCCAAGCCTGAAACCGTTAAACCCCGGCTTTCCGGCAAAAATAAGCCGGATTACCGAAGTGTTATTCCGGCATGTTTCAGGGCCAGATGGACCAGGACCACCAGGCCGCAGGCCATGACCAGGACGCCGCAAGCCCGGTTGATAATCCGCATGGCCTTCTCGTCGATCCTGGTGTGGAACAGGCCGATCATGGTGGTCAGGGCCAGCCACCAGCCGGCTGAGCCGCCCACCACGCCGGCCACCACAAAGCCGGCATCGCCATAATCGCCCGCCCCACCGGCCAGTCCGCCCAGCCCGGCGAACATGCCGCCGAAAAACAGCAAGGTCGCCGGGTTGGTCACGGTCAGGGCGAAGGTGGAGACGATGGCGCGCAGCAGGTTGGTGCTTTCACTGTCTGGCTTGTCGTCCATGCCGCGCAACATCGGCGGCGAAATGAAGGTGCGGTACCCCATATAGACCATCATGGCGCCGCCGATCAGCTCGATGATGGTGGCATAGCCTTCGATCATCTGGGCGACCCAGGTCAGGCCGAAGCCCATGATGGCGGCGAACACGCCATCGCCCAGCGCCGCGCCGAGCCCGGAGACGAAACCATTGACCGGCCCGAAGGCAAAGCTGCGGCGGATGCAGATGAGATTGACTGGGCCGATCGGCACCGCTGCGATCAGGCCCATCACCACACCCGACAGGATCAGGTAGAGAATGGTCATGCCGGTTCCAGCGTTTCCACAAAACGCACCGGCTGTCCCGCCGCCGCGCCGGTGGCCGCGAAGTCGCGCATCACGGCGCGGCCGCGCAGGATGGCCGCGACCGGCCAGCCCTTGGTCTTCATGCCGTCGAACGGCGTCCAGCCGCAGGTGGAGGCGATCCAGCTGTTCTGGATTTCGCGGGTGAGATTCATGTCCACGATGGTGAAGTCCGCGTCATAGCCCAGCGCGATGCGGCCCTTGCCGGCGATGCCGAAAATGCGCTGCGGCGAGGACGCGGTGAGATCGATGAACCGCTCCAGGGTCAGGTTGCCCTTGTTGACATGGTCCAGCAGGATGGTCGCCAGGGTCTGCACGCCGGGCATACCCGAGGGCGTGTCGGGATAGGTCTTGTCTTTTTCCTCGCGCGTATGCGGGGCGTGGTCGGAACCGATCACATCGATAACGCCGCTGCGCACCGCGTCCCACAGGGCGATGCGATGGCTTTCATCGCGGATGGGCGGGTTCATCTGGGCATAAGTGCCCAGCCGCTTGTAGCATTCGGGCGCCGACAAAGTGAGATGCTGGGGCGTAGTCTCGGCGGTGGAAAAGTCCTTGGTGGCGGCCAGCAGCGGAATCTCATCGCCGGTGGTGACATGCAGCACATGGAGGCGGCGGCCGGCCTGTTTGGCCAGGCCCAGCACCCGCTCGGTGGACATGCGCGCGGCTTCGACGTCGCGCCACACCGGATGGTTCTCCGGCTTGCCGCGCATCGCCAGGTGCTTGCGGGCGATCATGCGGTCTTCGTCTTCGGAATGCACCGCCACCCGGCGCTTGCCGGCCTTGAGCATGGCGAGGATGTCTTCGGACTTACTGAGCAACAGGGTGCCGGTGGAGGACCCCAGAAACGCCTTGATGCCGCAAACCCCGGGCATGCTCTCCAGCTCGGCCAGGGCGCCGATATTCTGCGGCGTGGCGCCGACATAAAAGGCATGGTCGCAATGCATGCGGCCCTTGGCGCGGGCCAGCTTGTCCTCGATGGCGGCGCGGGTGGTGGTGGGCGGATTGGTGTTGGGCATTTCGAACACCGAGGTCACCCCACCCAGGATGGCCGCCAGGCTGCCGCTGGCCAGGTCTTCCTTATGGGCATTGCCCGGCTCGCGGAAATGCACCTGGGTGTCCATCACCCCCGGCAGCACATGCAGGCCCTTGGCTTCGAACACCTCAGCCGCCTGGGCCCCGCCCAGGGAACCGATGGCGGCGATGCGGCCATTGATGACCCCGATGTCGCCCAGGGCAATGCCATTGGGGGTGGCCACGGTGCCGCCCCGGACCAGCAGATCGAAACTTTCTCTCATAAGCCAAGGCAGTTAGCCCAGCCTCCCGCGCTTGGCAACCGCGGCCTCCGGCCTTGGCAACCGCGGGCTGTGCCCATAAGTGAGTGGGATGGAACCTGCTTTTTTGGAGGACCGCGCTGTTCTGGCCATTTCGGGGCCTGAGGCGCGCGAGTTTTTGCAGGGGTTGGTCACCAATGACGTGATTGGCGGGCTGGCCCCCGGCAGCGGGTTGTACACAGCCTTGCTGTCGCCCCAGGGCAAGATCCTGTTCGATTTCCTGGTGACCGAAGGCGATGGCGCGCTGCTGCTGGATACGGCGAAGGACACGGCCGAAGCCCTGCTCAAGAAGCTGAAGATGTACAAGCTGCGCGCCAAAGTGGGTGTGGAGCTGCGCGAACCGCTGGGTGTGTATGTCAATCTGGCCGGCCATCCCGACAACCGGCTCACGCCTTATGCCGATCGCGCCGTCACCTTCACCGATCCGCGGCTCGCCGCGCTGGGCCAACGCAGCATCGGCGCGCATGCCGAGATGCCGGCGAATCTGGCGGGTCCCCGCGCCTATCACGAACACCGGATCGCGCTGGGGGTGCCGGAAGCCGGCGATTTCGGATTTGAAAAAACCTTCGCCCTGGATGCGGGGCTGGACGAGTTGAACGGCGTCTCCTTCACCAAGGGCTGCTACATCGGCCAGGAGCTGACCTCGCGGATGAAGCACCGCGCCACCTCCAGGAAGCGCATCCTGACCGTTACAGCCGAGGCGCCCCTGCCCGCGCCTGGCGCCCGTGTGACGCGCGGCGGCGCCGAGATCGGCGAACTGGTTTCGGTGTATGGCGCCCAAGGGTTCGCTTTGGTACGGCTCGACCGGCTGGAAGAAATCAGCGGCGATGTCTTGATTGAGGAAAATCCAGTTGCCTTGAACAAGCCCGCATGGCTGTCTTGAGGCATGGCTGAGAAGGCGCGCTGCTGGTGGCCGGGCGAAGACCCGCTGTACCTGTCCTATCATGACAGCGAATGGGGCGTGCCGGAATATGATCCCCGCGCGCTCTATGAAAAACTGGTGCTGGACGGTTTCCAGGCCGGACTGAGCTGGATCACCATCCTGCGCAAGCGGGAGAATTTCCGCAAAGCCTTTCATGATTTTGCGCCGGAGAAGATCGCCCGTTATGGCGCGCGAGACGTGGACCGCCTGTTGAAGAATGACGGCATCATCCGCAGCCGCGCCAAGATCGAGGCCGCCATCAAGGGCGCCAAGCTGTGGCTGGAAATCGAGGAGAAGGAGCCTGGCGGTTTCCGCGAACTGATCTGGAAGCATGTCGGTGGCAAGCCGCAGGTCAACCATTTCAAAAGCCGCGGGCAAGTCCCGGCCCAGACCGAGATGAGCGAAGGCCTGGCCAAGGAATTGAAGCAACGCGGTTTCAATTTCTGCGGCCCGGTGATCTCTTACGCCTTCGCCCAGGCGACGGGGATGGTGAATGACCATCTCACCACCTGTTTCCGCCACGCCGAATGCGTCAAGCTCGGAGCATCGGGCAGGCGAGCGTAGCGATGCCGTCGCCCGTGCGACCAAAAAGAAAGTGGAAATGAAACCTGTCATTGTCTGGTTCCGCCAGGATCTGCGGCTTGCCGATAATCCGGCGTTGCGCGCCGCGGCGGCCACGGCTGCGCCGCTCATCTGCCTGTTCGTGCTGGACGATCACGCACCGGGCGATTGGGCCTGGGGCGGCGCTTCGCGCTGGTGGCTGCATCATTCCCTGACCGCGCTGGACAAGAGCCTCAAGGGCAAGCTGGTGCTGCGCAAGGGCGATGCCGCCACGACCATCAAGGCGCTGGTGAAGGAAAGCGGTGCGGAAGCGGTGATGTGGAACCGCTGTTACGAACCGTTCGCGGTTGAACGCGATCACAAACTGGCGGACGTGTTGGAAAAGGCCGGCATCACGGTCGAAATCACCAACGCCGCCCTGATGCACGAACCTTGGGCGTTAAAGACCAAGACCGGCGGCAAGCCGTTTCGTGTCTTCACGCCTTTCTGGAAGACCATGCGCGGGATGGACGTAAGCAAGCCACACCCGGCGCCGCGCAATCTCAAGCACCACAAGGTCAAAAGCGACGAACTGAAGGGTTGGAAACTGTTGCCCACCCGGCCCAACTGGGCAAAGAACTTTGACTGGACACCAGGCGAGAAAGAGGCGCACGACGCCCTGTATGACTTCCTGGACGATATTGGCAAATACGGCACCGCTCGCGACCTACCGGCTTGCTCCGGCACCTCGCGCCTGTCGCCGCACCTGCATTGGGGCGAGATTTCGCCGCGCCAGGTCTGGCACGCCGTCCGCACCCATGGTCACAGCGCCGGCAGCGAGACGTTCCTGAAGGAATTGGGCTGGCGGGAATTCTGCGCCCAGCTCCTGTTCCACAATCCCGGACTTCCCACCCAACCCTTGGACAAGCGCTTTGCCAAGTTCAAATGGCGCAAGAGCGAAAAGGATTTTGATGCCTGGGCGCGCGGCCAGACCGGCATTCCCATCGTCGATGCCGGGATGCGCCAGCTGTGGCAGACAGGCTGGATGCACAACCGGGTGAGGATGATCGTGGCCAGCTTGCTCATCAAGCATCTGGGCACCCACTGGCGCGAGGGCGAGCGCTGGTTCTGGGACACGCTGGTGGATGCGGACCTGGCCAACAACAGCGCCAACTGGCAATGGGTGGCGGGCTGCGGCGCAGACGCCGCGCCCTTCTTCCGCATCTTCAATCCCGTGCTTCAAGGCAAGAAGTTCGATCCCAAAGGCGTCTATGTTCGCCGCTTTGTGCCGGAGCTGAACGAGGTGCCCGACAAATTCGTCCACAATCCGTGGGAAGCGCCGCAGCCGCCCGCCAATTACCCGAAGCCCATTGTGGATTTGGTCGCAGGGCGCAACCGCGCTTTGAAGGCCTTCCGAGCCTTGAAGGGTTGAGGCCTGCCGTCTAGGTTCCGCCCATGCCCGAACAGATCAAAAAAGACGTCATCGCCGCCATCGGCAACACGCCGCTGATCCGCCTGCGCCAGGCGTCGGAGGTGACGGGCTGCGAGATATTGGGCAAGGCCGAGTTTCTCAATCCCGGCCAGTCGGTGAAGGACCGCGCCGCTTTGTTCATCATCCAGGATGCGGTGCGGCGCGGGCAATTGCGCCCCGGCGGCACCATCGTGGAAGGCACCGCCGGCAATACCGGCATCGGGCTTGCCACTGTCGCCAATGCGCTGGGCTTCAAGACCGTGATCGTGATCCCAGACACCCAGAGTCAGGAAAAAAAAGACGCGCTGCGTTTGCTGGGCGCCGAACTGATCGAAGTGCCTGCCGTGCCGTACAAGAATCCCAACAATTATGTGAAGCTGTCGGGACGGCTGGCCGAGCAACTGACGAAAACAGAAAAGAACGGCGCGATCTGGGCAAACCAGTTCGACAATCTCGCCAACCGCCAGGCCCATCTCGAAGGCACCGGCCCGGAAATCTGGGACCAGACCGGCGGCAAGATTCACGGCTTCACCTGCGCGGTGGGCAGCGGCGGCACCCTGGGCGGTGTCGCCATCGCGCTCAAGTCGCGCAACAAGAACATCCGCATCGCCGCTGCCGACCCGATGGGAGCCGCGATCTATAGCTGGATCAAGACCGGCAAGCTGGAAAGCCATGGCTCCTCCATCACCGAAGGCATCGGCCAGGGCCGCGTCACCGCCAACCTGGAAGGCGCGCCGTTCGACGACGCCTATCAGATCCCGGACGAGGAAGCCCTGCCGGTGGTGTTCGATCTGCTGGAACATGAAGGCCTGTGCATGGGCGGCTCCACCGGCATCAATGTCGCCGCCGCCATGCGCATGGCCAGGGACATGGGCCCCGGCCACACCATCGTCACCGTGCTGTGCGATTACGGCAATCGCTACCAGTCCAAGCTGTTCAATCCCGCCTTCCTGCGCGAAAAGGGCTTGCCCGTTCCACCTTGGCTGGTGGAACAACGCGCGCCCATTACGGTTCCCTTTGAAAAAGGGAGTGGGGAATGAGCAACCTCGTATCAACCGAATGGCTGGCGGCGCATCTGGGCGATGTGCGGCTGGTGGATGCCTCCTGGTATATGCCCGCCGAGAAACGCCAGCCGGCGCAAGAGTTCGAAGCCGGCCACATTCCGGGCGCGGTGTTCTTCGATATCGACACGATCGCCGATCATTCCCTGGACCTGCCCCACATGCTGCCAAGCGCGGGCGAATTTTCCGCCGCCGCCGGCAAGCTGGGCATCGGCGATGGCGAGAGCGTCGTGGTCTATGACGGCAGCGGCATCTTTTCGGCGCCGCGTGTGTGGTGGACGCTCAGGGCGATGGGCCATAAGGACGTAAAGGTCCTGGACGGCGGCTTTCCCAAGTGGAAGCGCGAAGGCCGCGCCATCGAAACCGGACCGGCCAAGCCAAACACCAAATCTTTCACCGCCACATTCAAACCCCAGATTGTTCGCGATTTCGATGCGGTAATGGGAATCGTCAAAGACAAGTCCGCCCGGATGGTGGATGCGCGCAGCGCCTCGCGTTTCAACGGCGAAGAAAAAGAACCGCGCGCCGGCCTGCGGTCCGGTCACATGCCCGGCGCAGCCAATGTGCATTTCCGTTCCTTGATCGCCGCCGACGGCACCTTGAAGCCGCGCGGGCAATTGTGCGCCGCGTTTGAACAGGCCGGTGTGGACACGAGCAAGCCCATCGTCACCACTTGCGGCTCCGGCCTCACCGCCGCCATCCTGATGCTGGCGCTGGACGAGATCGGCGCGGCCGATGTGGCGCTGTATGACGGCTCCTGGACCGAATGGGGCGGACGGCCCGAAGCGCCGGTGGTAACGGGCTGATGGCCGCCAAGGAACCCAAACGCCGCATTCCCATGACGGTGACGTTCCTGGAGATGAACGCCAAGCCTTCCGCCCTGCCCCCGCCCCAGCCGCGCGGCAAGGTCGCGCTTCTGAAATGCGAAAAGCCGCCGGCGCACTTCTATCGCTATCTCTATGACACGATCGGCGCCGATTATTACTGGGTGGACCGCAAGAAGCTGGCGCCAGAGGCGCTGGAAAAAATCATCCACGATCCGCTGAACCCGATCTTTGTTCTTTACCTGGAAGGCAGCCCGGCCGGGATGGCGGAACTGGACCTGAGGAACAGCGGCATCGCCAATATTTCCTATTTCGGGCTGATGCCGGACGCGATCGGCAAGCGGATGGGCTATTTCTTCCTCTACCACACCTGCATCAATGCCTGGATCCAGCCCATCCAGCGCCTGACCGTCAACACCTGCACCCTGGACCATCCCCGCGCCCTGCCCTTGTACCAGCGGCTGGGTTTCACGCCCTACAACAGGGAAGAACGGTTTGTTGAGTTGCCGTAAGTTTTTTTATGGTCGCTTCGCTTGCGCGAAGCTCGTTTGCCCTGCCGGGCAAATGCGGGCAAGGTCGCGGGATGAGCACAGTCGACAGCGCGCCTGAAAAGACCTGGTTCGGCCATCCACGCGGTCTTACTTTCCTGTTCGGCACCGAGATGTGGGAGCGCTTTTCCTATTACGGAATGCGCGCCCTGTTGGTGCTGTACCTGACCAAGTATCTGCTGCTGCCCGGCCATGTCGAAGGCGTGCTGTTCTATCCCCAGGTCAAGGCGTTTTTCGAAATGCTGGCGGGGCCGCTCAATCCCCAGCCACTGGCCTCGCTGATCTACGGCACCTATACCGGCCTGATCTATGCGACCCCTTTGCTGGGCGGCTGGCTGGCGGACAGTGTGATCGGCCAGCGCAAGACCGCCATGATCGGCATCGTGATGATGGCCTTCGGTCACTTCATGATGGCATCGGAAGCCTTGCTGTTTCCCGCCCTGACCCTGCTGATCTTCGGCGGCGGGTTGTTCAAGACCAACACCACGGCGCAAGTGGGCATGCTGTATCCCAGCGGCGACGCCCGCCAGGACCGCGGCTATTCGATCTTCTATGTCGGCGTGAATTTGGGCGCCTTCATCGCCCCGCTGGTGGCCGGCACCCTGGGGGAAAATGTCGGCTGGCATTACGGCTTCGGCGCCGCCGGCGTCGGCATGATCATCGCCTTCCTGGTCTACCTGATCAGCTGGAAGCATTTGCCCCCCGATGGACTGAAGCAACGCGCCAATGCCGAACGCAAGCCGCTGAGCAAGGCTGAATGGAAATCGGTCGGCGCGCTGATCCTGCTGGTGCTTCCCATCGCTTTGTGGTGGGCCTGTTACGAGCAGCAGGGCAACATTATCG
>JACCXK010000198.1 GCA_013697055.1 Alphaproteobacteria bacterium | reverse complement strand
AACAACTGGCTGAACAGGGGATCGTTGAAGAAGGGATTGGCCTGGGCCTGCACCACCGTCTTGGAATAGACGTTGACCACGGCGGGGGCGACGCGCCGCACCACCGGCGCGAAGGTCAGCTGCACCTGGCTCATTGATGCCGGTGCATTTGGCAACGCGCGGGGCGCCGGCGGCGCAACCCGCAACGGTTCGGGCTTGGTGTCGGCAGTAAGCGCCGGCACGGCATAGAAAGCCGCCGCGGCCAGCGCACATGCGCCCACGGCAATCGATATCGTCTTGGTCACGCCCAGTCTCCCGACAGTCTTCAGTCCAATGCTATTTGTTGCCCGTCGCGCAGTTGCGATACTTGAGCACCGTCGCCAGCGTATCGGCTTCCGCGCCTTCATGGCAGGTGGCCATCACGGCGCGCGAGACGGTGCTCATCTCATCCTTCATGTTGCGGGCCTTGTAAGCTTCGTTGTCAACGCAATAGCCGGTCTGCACTGCCCGATTATGCTCGTCGACATAAGCCGCATAAGCCGCCTGCGAGGCCGTGCTTTCGGCCACGGGCTGGTCCACCGGAATGCGGTCCGGCGGCACCCCCAGGGCGTTGGCCTTCTGCTCGCGGCTCATCTCACTCACTTTCAGCAGCGTCGGCTGGACCGGGACCTCGCAACTGTCGCGGGGGCCGCAGGCGGCCAGGCCAAGGGTCAGTATCGGCAACAAAATCCAAGGGTTGCGCATGGTTATGACCTTTCAAACGTTCCAAATCAAAAGTCACAACGTGCGAACCGTACAAAGAGGGCAACAAAAAAGGGCGGCATCCCTGCCGCCCATTTTCAATCCGATTTTGGCGAAAGTTGGAGCATCGGCCGCCAGGCCGTGCGACCCATCATAAAAGTCAGGCTTCCGCGTCTTCCGACACTTCCACCGGACCCGAATCCAGGCCCTTGGCGGCCTCGTCGCGGTCGATGAACTCGATGATCGCCATCGGGGCATTGTCGCCATGGCGGAAGCCGGCCTTGAGCACGCGGGTGTAGCCGCCCGGACGGCCGGCATAACGCGGACCGATCACGTCGAACAGCTTGGTCACCTGGTCGGCGTCCTTGATCTGGGCGAGCGCCTGGCGGCGGGCGTGCAGGTCCGACGCGCCGCGGCGCGACAGGGTCACCAGCTTCTCGATCACCGGGCGAAGGTCTTTGGCCTTCGGCAAGGTGGTCTTGATCTGCTCGTGCTTGATCAGCGCCGCGGTCATGTTGCCCCACATCGCCTTGCGGTGCGAAGCGGTGCGGTTGAACTTGCGGCCTTGGTTGCCGTGACGCATGGGATTGGCTTTCTAAAAATCAGTATTGGTCTTCGTAACGCTTGGCGAGGTCTTCGATATTCTCGGGCGGCCAGCCGGGCACTTCCATGCCCAGGTGCAGGCCCATTTCCGCGAGAACAGCCTTGATCTCGTTCAGCGACTTGCGGCCGAAGTTCGGGGTGCGGAGCATCTCGGCCTCGGTCTTCTGGATCAGGTCGCCGATATAGACGATGTTGTCGTTCTTCAGGCAGTTGGCCGAACGCACCGACAGTTCCAGCTCGTCCACCTTCTTCAGCAGCACCGGATTGAAGGCGAGGTCAGGCTTGGCTTCCTCGGCGGCACGCTCGCGCGGCTCTTCGAAGTTGATGAAGACCTGGAGCTGGTCCTGCAGGATGCGCGCAGCATAAGCCACGGCATTGTCCGGCGTGACGGCGCCATTGGTTTCGACCGTGAGGGTCAGCTTGTCATAGTCGAGGATCTGGCCTTCGCGGGTGTTCTCGACCTTGTAGGAGACCTTCTTCACCGGGCTGAACAGCGAGTCCACCGGGATCAGGCCGATGGGCGCGTCTTCCGGGCGGTTGCGGTCGGCGGGAACATAGCCCTTGCCGGTCGCGATGGTGAGCTCCATGCGGAAGTCCACCTTCTCGTCCAGGGTGCAGAGCACCAGTTCCGGATTGAGGATTTCGATGTCGGCGCTGGTCTGGATGTCGCCGGCCTTCACTTCGCCCGGGCCCTGCTTGCGCAAGGAAACGCGTTTGGGGCCTTCCGCATGCATGCGCAGCGAGATCATCTTCACATTGAGGACGATGTCGGTGACGTCTTCGCGCACGCCCTGGATGGAGGAGAATTCGTGCAGCACGCCTTCGATAGAGATGGCGGTGACGGCGGCGCCCTGCAGCGACGACAGCAGCACGCGGCGCAGCGAGTTGCCCAGGGTCAGGCCGAAGCCGCGTTCCAGCGGTTCGGCGGTGATGGTGGCGGTACGGCCCGCGTCATGACCACCTTCGGTCTTGAGCTTGCCGGGCTTGATCAGTTCTTGCCAGTTCTTCTGAAACATTTTTTCCTCATCGTGTCCCGGGCATGTCGGACCATGCCCATACGTTCGACGGGTTAAGGGTACGTCCGAAAAACCTAGACTCGGCGGCGCTTGGGCGGGCGGCAGCCATTGTGCGGGATCGGGGTCACATCGCGGATCGAGGTGACGACGAGGCCGATGGCCTGCAGCGCGCGCAGCGCCGACTCGCGGCCCGAACCCGGGCCGGAAACTTCAACTTCCAAGGTGCGCATGCCGTGCTCGACAGCCTTGCGGCCGGCGTCTTCGGCGGCCATCTGCGCCGCATAGGGCGTGGACTTGCGCGAACCCTTGAAGCCCATCATGCCGGCGCTCGACCAGGCAATCGCATTGCCCTGGGTGTCGGTGATGGTGACGATGGTGTTGTTGAACGTCGCGGCGACATGCGCCACGCCGACCACGATGTTCTTCTTTTCTTTCTTGCGGGCGCGGGGGGCTTTGCCGCCGGCCTTCTTGTCATCAGCCATGGTTTACTTCGTGACTTTCTTCTTGCCGGCGATCGCTTTGGCAGGGCCCTTGCGAGTACGAGCGTTGGTGTGGGTGCGCTGGCCGCGAACCGGTAGGCTCTTGCGGTGACGCAGGCCCCGATAGCAGCCAAGATCCATCAGGCGCTTGATGTTCATGGCGACGTCGCGGCGCAGGTCGCCTTCGACCAGGAAGTCGCGGTCGATGATTTCGCGAATCTGGATGACCTCGGACTCGGTCAGGTCGCTGACGCGGCGCGCCGGATCGATCCCCAGCTGGGCAACGATGTTGTGCGCGGTATGCGGACCGATTCCATGGATATAGCGAAGTCCGATTTCGACTCGCTTCTGGGTCGGGATATTGACGCCGGCGATACGTGCCACTGGGTGTCTCCGAAGGCTTTTCAAGCCATTGAACTTGTTAATAAATTTCGTAACGACAACAAACCGGCCAAATCAGGGCCTTGGGCGAAGTGAAAAACGCCCGAAAAGCCCGGAAATGACAGGAAAACTGTCGCGAGGGCGCGGATTATAGGAATGCACCCCCCCTAGTCAACTGCTGGGCCCGAATTATTGCCGCAGCCGCTAAATCGGGCCCAAACTATCCAAAATCCCGGCGATCTGGGCGGTCACTTCCGCCACCGGGGCCATGCCGTCCACGCTCTTGAGCTTGCCCTGCCCCCGGTAGAATTCGATCAGCGGAGCGGTGTTCTTGTAATAAACCCCCAGCCGGTGGGCCAGGGTTTCCGGGGTATCGTCGGACCGCAGGACCCCGCCGGCCGCGATCCGGGCTTCCACCCGGCTCAGCAGCACGGCGTCATCCACTTTCAGTTCCAGCACCAGGTCGATCTTGCGGCCCCGCTCCGCCAGCATCCTGTCCAGCGCCTCGGCCTGGGGGATGGTGCGGGGAAAGCCGTCGAACACCGCGCCCTTGGCACAGTCCGGCTGGTCATAGCGTTCGCCGATGATGCGGATCACGGTTTCGTCCGAGACCAGCTCGCCCTTGGCCATGGTCGCCTTCACCGCCACGCCCAGCGGGGTGCCCGCTTCGATGGCGGCGCGCAGCATGTCACCGGTGGAAAGCTGCGGCAGGCCGCGCTTCTCGGTAAGGATTTTGGATTGCGTGCCCTTGCCCGCCCCCGGCGGCCCGAACAGAACCAGGTTCACCTTCGCGCTCCTCGCAGCTTAGACTTCTTCAAGAGTCCTTCATATTGTTGCGCCACCAGGTGGCTCTGGATCTGCGCCACCGTATCCATGGTGACCGAGACCACGATCAGGATCGAGGTACCGCCCAGCGAGAAGCTGAGATTGTATTTGTAGAACATGAATTCGGGCAGCAGGCACACGAATGTCAGGTAGATCGCGCCGATCACCGTGATGCGGGTGAGCGTATAGTCGATGAACTGGGCGCTCTTCTTGCCGGGACGGATGCCGGGAAAGACGCCGCCATACTTCTTCAGATTTTCCGCCGTCTCTTCCGGATTGAAGACGATGGAGGTGTAGAAGAAGGAGAAGAACAGGATCAGCAGCGCATACATGATCAGGTAGAGCGGCTGGCCGCGGCTGAGATAGGTGACGACCATCTGCAGCCAGCCTGGCAGGTTCTGGGCATTGAAGCTGGCCACGGTGGTGGGCAGCAGCAGAATGGAGCTGGCAAAGATCGGCGGGATCACGCCCGAGACATTGAGCTTCAGCGGCAGGTGGGACGAGTCGCCGCCATAGACCTTGTTGCCGACCTGGCGCTTGGGATAGGTGACGAACAGCCGGCGCTGGGCCCGTTCCATGAAGACGATGAAGCCGACCAGCGCCACGGTGAACACCGCGAAGAAGATGACCAGCAGCGGGCTGAGGGCGCCGGTGCGGGCCTGCTCCAGGGTCTGGCCGATCAGGGCGGGAAAACGCGCCACGATGCCGGCGAAGATGATCAGCGAAATGCCGTTGCCGACGCCGCGGCTGGTGATCTGCTCGCCGATCCACATCAGCAGCATGGTGCCGCCGGTCAAGGTGACGACCGCGCCGATGCGGAACATCAGGCCGGGATGGATGACGATGTGCCCCTGACCGCCGAAATGCTCCAGCCCCAGCGCGATGCCATAGGCCTGGATCACCGCCAGCGCGACGGTGAAATAGCGGGTGTACTGGTTGATGACCTTGCGGCCGGCCTCGCCTTCCTTCTTCAGCGCTTCCAGTTCCGGAAACACCGTGGTCATCAGCTGGATGATGATGGAGGCGGAGATGTAGGGCATGATGCCCAGGGCGAACACCGCCATGCGCCCGACCGCGCCGCCCGACAGGGTGTTGAACACGTCCAGCATGCCGCCGCCCGACTGCTGCATCTGCTGGGCCAGCGCCGCCGGGTCGATACCGGGCATGGGGATGTAGCTGCCGATGCGCGCCACGACCAGGGCGCACAGGGTGAACCAGATGCGGCTGCGCAGCTCCTTGGCCTTGGAGATGGAGCCGAAGTTGAAATTGGCTGCCAGTTGTTCGGCTGCGGACGCCATCAAGCTGCTCCCAGAAACAGGCCGATGATACGCACCGGCCGGACTTATCCCCGAAACGGGTTTCCCCCACCCGGGACCGACCCTATATGGGGATGCCGTCCCGCCCTTGCCACCCCCAGGGTGGAAAGACGGGACGGTTCAAACTATGCCTTGCGCGCTTCGCGCTTCTTGGTGGCCTCGGCGCGGCGCGTCTGGCGCTTGCCCGGTTCGCCCTTCTTGTTGCTGTAGACCTTCTTGGTATAGGTCGTGGTCACGGTGCCGCCAGCCTTTTCGACCGCTTCGCGGGCGCCGGCCGACACGCCGGCCACTTCGATGTCGATCTTGGCGGTGATGGCGCCCTTGCCCAGCAAGCGCACGCCGTCGCGGCTCTTGTGCGTCAAGCCGGCTTTGCGCAGCACGTCTTCGGTGATCTTGCTCTTGATATCGAGCTTCTTGTTGTCGATCGCCTTCTGAATGCGGCTGATATTCACTTCGGCGAAGTCGGTGCCGAAGATGTTGCGGAAGCCGCGCTTGGGCATGCGCATGTGCAGCGGCATCTGGCCGCCTTCGAAGCCATGCACCTGGTTGCCGGTACGGGCCTTGGCGCCCTTGACGCCGCGGCCGGAGGTCTTGCCCAGGCCCGAGGACGAACCGCGGCCGACCTTGTGCTTGTGCTTGTGGGCGCCGGGATTGTTGGCGATTTGATTGAGTTTCATCGTCTTATTCCTTCGGCCTCTTCCTGCCCTCGCTTACGCTTCGGGCGTTCGTCACTCGAAATGGTCCACTGGACCATTTCGTTCGCTTACGCGAACCATTCCTCACTCTTCCACGATCTCGACGAGGTGCTTGACCGCGTTGATCATGCCGCGAACCGAGGAGGTGTCTTCCAGTGTACGGGTACGGCGAATCTTGCCGAGGCCGAGCCCGCGCAGGGTCGCGGCCTGAATTTCAGGCTTGCGGTTGGCGCTGCGGATCTGGCGCACCGTAACCGTCTTGCCTTTTGCTGCTTTCTTCTCGGCCATGACTTTGTCTTTCTAGCTTTAAGCGGACGCTTCGGCGGTCTGGTCTTCGCGGCGGGCCAGGATTTCCGACACGCTGCGGCCACGGCGGGCCGCGACCATGCGGGGGCTCTGCTGGTTCTTCAGCGCGTCGAAGGTGGCGCGCACCATGTTGTAGGGGTTCGAGGTGCCCAGCGACTTGGACACGACATCGCTGACGCCCAGGGCTTCGAACACCGCACGCATCGGGCCGCCGGCGATGATGCCGGTACCGGCGGGCGCCGGACGCACCAGCACCTTGCCGGCGCCGTGATGGCCGCGCACATCGTGATGCAGGGTACGGCCGTCCTTCAGCGGAATCTTGACCAGGGCGCGCTTGGCGGCTTCGGTCGCCTTGCGGATGGCTTCGGGCACTTCGCGCGCCTTGCCATGACCGAAACCGACCTTGCCATTGCCGTCACCGACCACCACCAGGGCGGCGAAGCCGAAACGGCGGCCACCCTTCACGACCTTGGCGACACGGTTGATGTGCACCAGCTTGTCGATCAGGTCGCTGTCTTTTTCCTCGCGGCGGCCACGGCCTTCCCCGCGACCACGATTATCGCGTCCGCCGCGCTCGCCACCGCGGCCGCGGCCTTCGCGCTGCTGTTCGCCCTGCTGTTCGGTTGCCATATCGTGTCCCTTAGAATTCCAGGCCACCCTCGCGGGCAGCCTCCGCGAGCGCCTTGATGCGCCCATGATAGATGTAGCCGCCACGGTCGAACATGACCTGGGTGACACCGGCCGCCTTGGCGCGTTCGGCGATCTTCTTGCCGACGGTGCTGGCAGCTTCGACGTTGTAACCCTTGCCCTTGGCTTCCTTCTCGTTGGTCGAGGCGGAGGCCACGGTGGCCGCGGTCGTGTCGTCGATCACCTGGGCATAGATGTGCTTGCCCGAGCGAAAGACCGACAGGCGCGGCCGGGTGCCATGCGTGGCGAGGCGGAAACGGGTGCGCGACTGGCGCTTGGTGAAGTGAGCGTTGGTCATCTTACTTCTTCTTGCCTTCCTTGCGGCGGACATACTCGCCCTCATAGCGCACACCCTTGCCCTTATAGGGCTCCGGCGGACGCCAAGAACGGATCTCTGCGGCAACTTGGCCGACGAGCTGCTTGTCGATGCCCGACACCGAAATCATGGTGGGCTTCTCGGTGACGATGGTGATGCCGGCCGGGATCGGATACGGCACGTCATGGCTGAAGCCGAGCTGCAGGTTCAGCACCTTGCCCTGCACCGCCGCGCGATAGCCGACGCCCTGGATTTCCAGCTTCTGGGTGAAGCCGGTGGTGACGCCGTTCACCAGATTGTTCACCAGGGTGCGCGATAGGCCCCACATCTGGGGAGCCTTTTCCATGTCCTTGCGCGGCGCCACGGTGATGCCGTCATCGCCGACAGACGCGGAGACTTCGGGCACCAGCTTGACGCTGAGCTCGCCCTTGGGGCCCTTGACCTTGACGGTCTGCCCTTCCACCGAGGCGGTGACGCCCTTGGGAAGCGCGACGGGTTTCTTGCCGATACGTGACATGACGGCTCCTTAAAAGACCTGGCAGAGAACTTCGCCGCCGACATTCTTTTCCTTGGCGGAGGTATCCGTCATCACGCCCTGCGGCGTGGAGATGATGGACACGCCCAGGCCCTGGCGATGCGGCTTGAGGTCACTGACAGAGGAATAGACACGGCGGCCGGGGGTGGACACGCGCTTGAGTTCGCGGATCGCCGGTTCGCCTTCGTGATACTTCAGTTCGATTTCCAGTTCCTTGTGGCCCTTGGTCTCCACCTCGGCATAGCCGCGGATGAAGCCTTCGGACTGCAGCACGTCGAGCAGACGGGTGCGAAGACGGGAATTGGGCGAACTGATCTTGGCCTTGCGGCGAAGCTGGCCGTTGCGGATGCGAGTCAGAAGATCGCCAATGGGATCGGTAATCATGGGTTCTCCTTACCAGCTCGCCTTGGTCATGCCGGGGATCTGGCCGAAATTCGAAAGCGACCTGAGCGCGATACGGCTCATCTTGACCTTGCGGTAATAGCCCTTGGGGCGGCCCGAAAGCTCGCAACGGTGATGGATGCGCACCTTGGACGAGTTGCGCGGCAGCTTGGCCAGCTTCAGGCGCGCCTCGAAGCGCTCCTCGGGCGGCACCTTCATGTCTTCCGCTGTTGCCTTCAGCGCGGCGCGGCGGACGGCATATTGCGCCACCAGCTTTTCGCGCTTCTTGTTGCGGTTAATCTGACTTGCTTTCGCCATGGTCTAGCGCCTCAATTCGTCGTGAACGGAAACTGGA
>JACCXK010000064.1 GCA_013697055.1 Alphaproteobacteria bacterium | reverse complement strand
CGTTTGGCATGGCCGCAAAAATAAAAAAACACAAATTTGATTGACGCCTTAGCTGACGAAAAGCGTCTGCGCGTTGCTAAGGCCACCTCCCTTATGCAAGCGCGCTTACGCGCGCGCAGGGGGAGGGCGACAACCGTGTGATCTTGCGCTAAAGTTCCTCCTTCGAATCTCTGGGAGGGGACTTATGGCGGCGTTTCTGGGAAATCTGCGCAATGTGGTCATCGCGAGCTTCGTGCTCGCCTTTTTGCTGATCGGGGTCTACTGCAAAACCCAGGGCTATGACGGCCCGGCCTTCGAACTGTTTGTGCTGCGCTTCCTTCATATCGTTTGCGGCGTGATGTGGATCGGGTTGCTGTGGTATTTCAACTTTGTGCAGATCCCCACCATGCCGAAGGTGCCGGCCGAGCTGAAAGGCGGCGTCACCGGCTATATCGCCCCCGCCGCTTTGTTCTGGTTCCGCTGGGGCGCGATGGGCACCATCTTCTTCGGCATCGTGCTGGCGCTGCGCAACCATTACCTGGTGGAAGCCTATACCCTGGACTTCAGCGAAGGCGCGGCGGGCTGGCCGATGGTGCCGAAGTATCTCGCCATCGGCATCGGCATGTGGCTGGGCACCATCATGTGGTTCAACGTGTGGTTTGTCATCTGGCCCAACCAGCAAAAGGCCCTGAACATCGCCGGCAAATATCCCGACCTGCCCGCCGACCAGAAGGCCGCCGCTGGCAAGATCGCGATGGTTTTCTCCCGCATCAACACGCTGCTGTCGGTTCCCATGCTGTTCAGCATGGTGGCGGCCGGTCACTTGTATTAAGTCATCTGTACTGAAAGCGCTTTGACGCGCTAAGAACCAAGGCCGCCCGCGAGGGCGGCCTTTTTCGCATGGTTTGCATGGACGCCGCCTTAGCCAACCGCCTTGCCGCCTCGGTGCGCGCCGCCGATCCCGACCGCTATTTCAGCGCCCTGTTCGCGCCGGCTGAGCAGCGGCCCTTCCTGTTTGCGCTCTATGCCTTCAATGTCGAGGTGGCCCGCATCGCCGAGACGGTGCGCGAACCCATGCTGGGGGCGATCAAGCTGGAATGGTGGCGCGAAACCGCCGAAGGTGCCGCCAAGGGCAGCCCCCGCAATCATGACGTGGCGAAGGCGCTGGCGGCGTTGTTCGCGGAGCGTCCCGTCGCACTGGCCGATCTGGAAGCGATCATCGCCGTGCGCGCTTTCGATTCTTCGACCGAGAACTTCGCGGACTTCGCATGCCTGGAAAGCTATGTCGATGCCACCAGCAGCGCAGTGATGCGGCTGGCGGCGCGCATTTTGGGCGGCGATCCAGGCATCGTGCGCGAGGCAGGTCTTGCCTATGGTCTCGCGGGACTGGTGCGGGCGCTGCCGTTCCACAACAGCCGGCACAAGCTCTATCTGCCGCTGGATATTCTGGCGGCGCTGCATGTGACGCCGGAGGAATTCTTCCACCTGGAAAAGAATGATCCACGGCTGGCCGCCGCCAAACGGCAGATGGGCCTCAGGGCGCGGGATCATTTCTTCGCGGCGCGCGCCAGCGCCAAGCCGCGCGCCGCGCTGGCGGCGATCCTGCCTGCCGCCCTGGTACCGGTATATCTGCGCAAGATGAGCCGCGAGGTGCCGATACATCGCCGCCAGATGGCGCTGCTCAGTGCCGCGATGAAGAAGCGGTTATAGCCCGCTCTCGCCCGGTACGCGCTCGCCCTTGTGCTTCACGTCGCCATGGCTGACGCGGCGATAGTCCTTGAGCTGCTTCTGGGCGACCAGGAAGGCCTCGTCCAGCACGGCATAGGCGTCGGTCGCCGCCTTCTTGTGGCCGCCGTGATTGTATTCGCGGCTGACCACGATTTCCTTGCCCGGCACCCGCACCACGATATGCACATCGGGGGGATTGCCGCTGGCCTTCTGGCTCTTGTGCGGCATCTCGATCACCACCCGGCAGCCGATGATGTGATCATGGAATTGCTCGAGCTTGTCGACATGGCTTTGTACCGACGCTTTCAGGGCATCGGAGGGTTCGACATTGTGGAACGAGAGCTCGAGGGGAATATCCATGCTGTTTTCCATATTGGTGTTGCAGATAGGGAAACGTACGGAACCGGGCCTAGTTGCGCCAGCCTATTCGGCGGCCTGCCCTCTACCCAAAATGGTGTGTCCCAGCCAGACGGCCAGATCTTCCAGCGCCCGCGCGCTCATGGCCTGCTTGCGGTCCTTGCCGCGGATTTTGGCGCTTTTCGGGAATTCCGGGAACAATCCGAAATTGACATTCATGGGCTGAAACGTGCGGGCATCGGCGCCGCCGGTGATGTGGGAGATCAGGGCGCCCAGCGCCGTGGTGGGCGGCGGCGGCAACGCCTCCGCGCCCAGCAATTCCGCGGCGGCGAAGCGCCCGGCCAGAAGGCCGATGGCGGCGCTCTCAACATAGCCTTCCACCCCCGTCACCTGGCCGGCAAAGCGCAAGTGCGGCTGCGCCTTCAGCCGCAGCTGGCCGTCCAGCAGGCGCGGTGAGTTGATGAATGTGTTGCGGTGCAGCCCGCCCAGTCGCGCGAACTGCGCATTCTCCAGGCCCGGGATGGTGCGGAAGATGCGCACCTGTTCGGCATGTTTCAGCTTGGTCTGGAACCCCACCATGTTCCACAGGGTACCCAGCTTGTTGTCCTGGCGCAGCTGCACCACGGCATGGGCGCGCGTTCCGGTGCGCGGATCCATCAGCCCCACCGGTTTCATCGGTCCGAACGCCAAGGTCTGTTCGCCGCGCGCCGCCATCACTTCGATGGGCAGGCAGGCCTCGAAATAAGGCGTGGTCTTTTCCCATTCCTTGAAATCGGTTTTCTCGCCGGCAATCAGCGCGGCGACGAAGTCTTTGTATTGGGCTTCGTTCAGCGGCAGATTGATGTAATCGGCCACGCCGCCGCCGGGGCCTTCCTTGTCATAGCGCGACTGGAACCAGGCGATGTCGAAATTGATGGACTCGCGGTGGATGATGGGCGCGATGGCATCGAAGAAAGCGAGCTGGTCTTGGCCGGTGGCCGCAGCCATGGCGGCGCCCAGGCTGGCGGAGGTCAGCGGCCCGGTGGCGATGATCGTGGCGCCCCAGTCGGCCGGGGGCAGGGCGGTGATTTCCTCGCGGGCGATGGTCACCAGCGGGTGATTTTCCAATGCGGCGGTGACGGCGGCGGAGAAGCCGTGCCGGTCCACCGCCAGGGCGCCCCCGGCCGGCAGCTTGTGGGCATCGGCTGCGGCCATGACCAGCGATCCCGCCCGGCGCATCTCTTCATGCAACAGGCCCACGGCATTGTTGGCGGCATCATCGGAGCGGAAGGAGTTGGAACACACCAACTCGGCCAGGGAATCAGTCTGGTGAGCCTCGGTACCCCGCACGGGACGCATTTCATGCAGAATCACCGAGACCCCGGCCTGTGCCGCGGCCCAGGCTGATTCTGACCCCGCCAGACCCCCGCCAATGATGTGCAGCCTTGCCGTCATGGACGCAGGCTTTAGCAGGCGGAGAAGGGC
Source organism: Alphaproteobacteria bacterium (assembly GCA_013697055.1). Classification (GTDB taxonomy): domain Bacteria; phylum Pseudomonadota; class Alphaproteobacteria; order Micropepsales; family Micropepsaceae; genus Rhizomicrobium. The sequence continues at coordinate 29,437 of JACCXK010000064.1, read as the reverse complement.
GCGCAAAACACATCTTGGCCCTTATGATTTCGCAGTTGCAGCATTTTATGTTTCAAACGTGCAACTGCTGGAAAAATAGGCGGATTTGTTGGACTTTATGGTGCAATCGAAATATGGCGGTACCGTTAAAACAGGACGCTAAAGAGTGCGTCACAACGAGGTAAAGCCTTTTGGCAACAGTCAAAAAGGAATCCGGAAAGGCCGGTTGACTTGGGCGAGGGCTTCGGACAAGTATCCGACCATCAAATAACGGGGGAAGCCTATGTTCGGTATTAAGTCTGTTGTCGCCGCAGTGACTGTGGTGACGATGATTGGTTCTTCGGCTTTCGCTGCTGACGGTGCCTTCGCGCCGGGCAAGCCCGCTGGTGTCAACCAGGCGCAGGAAATCGGTAACGGGACGCTGATCCTCGCCGGTGCCGCTGCGGCCATCATCACTGCTGTCGCCATCACGGTCGGCAACCAGAGCGGCGATCGCGCTCCGGCCACCTCGACCTTTGCGCCGGCGACCACGAACGCGGCTTCGCCGTAAGGCACGCGTTCCTCAAGAATTGGCGAAAGCCTGCCATCCCGACGGATGGCGGGCTTTTTGCCGTTTTGGGCCCGCCGTGCCGCCTTATTTTGGCGCCGCTTTAACGCTTTTGTCTTCAGACCCGTGCGAAGATGGCCTTGCGTCCTTCGGGATACGATGGGCGTGAAAAGCGTCTGGATGAAATGCGCGAATGGGTGACGGCGCCGGAGCGGCCACCTATATAGGTCCTGCAAAGGAACAGAGTGATGGCCGAGGAACACAAAAGTACCAATTATGCCAGGCTGGCGCTGGGCGCGGGCCTTTTGGCCGCCGCCGCTGTCAGCGTCGCTGTCTTCGTGCCGCGCCGCCGTCTTGCCTTCGTGACCGAGCCGCTGGCGGGCCTCGTCAAGCTCCCCGTCGCCGCGGCTGTGACCGCCTGGGCCATGAGCCTGTGGGCGCAAGCCACCGCGCCCCAGGCGCCGGTGTTCGACGATCTGCGCCCCTTCGATGAATTCTGAGAAGGCTTGATGCGGCGCATCTCCGTCGCCCAGACCATTCGTGATGCCTATAGCTTCGCGGCCACCCATCTGGGCGGGATCATCGGCCTGATCTGGGTGTCGATGGTGATGATCACCATCGCCCGCTACTTCACCTTCTATCGCTTCTACAATGACTTCATCGATTTCATGGCCAGCGGCAATGGCGCCCAGATGGGTCCCTCGCTGCTGATGATGATCGGTTACCTGGTGGCGATGCTGCTGCTATATGCGGTGATGTTCACCGCCGTGGTGCAGCTGGCGCTGGGGGCGCGGTCCGCGCCGGCTGTCATCCACTTTGCTTTCGGTCCGCTGGAATGGCGGATGTTCCGGGCCTTCCTCGCCCTGGCGAGCCTGATGTTGCTCATGGCCTTGACCGTGCTGATCGCCGCCAACGCCCTTCTGCTGGTGCCCGGCGGGGGCAAGGCGCAAGGTGCGGTCGGCGGGCTTGCCATCCTGGCGGTGATGGGAATCAGCGTGGCGGTGCTGGCGCGTTTCCTGGTGCTGCTGCCCGCGATTGCGGTGAGCGAAACAGCGCCGGCCCTGCGCCGGGCCTGGGCGCTGTCTGCAGGCAATTTCCTGCCGATGGTGGGCGTGCTGCTCGGCCTGTTCGTGCCGTTGCTGGTGCTGCTGGTGCTGATCGACTTCGGCATGGGTGAAAAAGCCGAAGCACTGCCGGGCGCGGCAACCCAGGTGCAGATGGTCGCGGCGGTGATGCATGCCCGCCAGACTTTGCCCCTGACCTGCGGCCTGGGATTTCTCTTCTCGCCGCTGGTGATCGGGCTGCTCGCGGGCGCCAGCGTCTCGGCCTGGCGGACCCTGAAAGACGAGCCGTCCGTCGAAATCCTGGCCTGATTACTCCGCGGCTTTCAATCGCTTCGCGGCGGACGCATTTTTCAACAGCGGCTTGAGATATTGGCCGGTATAGGAGCGCGGATTCTTCGCCACCTCTTCCGGCGTGCCGCTGGCCACAATCTCGCCGCCGCCATCGCCGCCTTCCGGCCCCAGATCGACAATCCAGTCGGCGATCTTGATGACTTCCAGATTGTGCTCGATCACCACCACGGTATTGCCCTGGTCAACCAGCTCCTGCAGCACGTCCATCAGCTTCTTGACGTCATGGAAATGCAGGCCGGTGGTCGGTTCGTCCAGGATGTAAAGCGTGCGGCCGGTGGCGCGGCGCGACAATTCCTTGGACAGCTTGACGCGCTGGGCTTCGCCACCCGACAGGGTGGTGGCCTGCTGGCCGATGGAAATATAGCCCAGGCCGACGCGCTTGAGGGTTTCCAGCTTTTCCGCAATGGATGGCACCGCCTTGAACAGTTCGGCGCCGGCCTCGATGGTCATGTCCAGAATGTCGGCAATGGAATTGTCGCGGAATTTCACTTCCAGGGTTTCGCGGTTGTAGCGCTTGCCCTTGCAGACATCGCACTGGACATAGACGTCGGGCAGGAAGTGCATCTCGATCTGGATGACGCCATCGCCCTGGCAGGCCTCGCAGCGCCCGCCCTTGACGTTGAAGCTGAAACGGCCGGGCGCATAGCCGCGCGCCTTGGATTCTGGCAATTCGGTGAACCAGTCGCGGATGGGCGTGAAGGCGCCGGTATAGGTGGCCGGGTTGGAGCGCGGGGTGCGGCCGATCGGGCTCTGGTCGATGTCGATCACCTTGTCCAGGAACTCCAGCCCCTCGATGCGGTCATGCGGCGCAGGCTGTTCGCGGGCCTGCGTTAGCTTCTTGGCCGCGGCCTTGAACAGGGTCTCGATGGTGAGGGTGGATTTGCCGCCGCCCGACACGCCGGTGATACAGGTCAAGGTTCCCAATGGGATCTGGGCGGTGACGTTCTTGAGATTGTTGCCGCGCGCCCCCACTACCTTGAGCCAGCGGTTGTGCACCGCCTTGCGGCGCTGTGAGGGCACGGGAATGTTTTCGACACCGCTGAGATAGCGGCCGGTGAGGCTTTTCTTGTTGGCGATGATGTCGTCCGGCGTGCCCTCGGCGATGATGTGGCCGCCATGGACGCCGGCGCCGGGGCCCATGTCGATGACATGGTCGGCGGTGCGGATGGCGTCTTCGTCATGTTCGACAACCAGCACGGTGTTGCCCATGTCGCGCAACCCCTTGAGGGATTCCAGCAGCTTGCCGTTGTCGCGCTGGTGCAGCCCGATGCTGGGCTCGTCCAGCACATAGAGCACGCCGGTCAGGCCTGAACCGATCTGGGAGGCCAGCCGGATGCGCTGGCTTTCGCCCCCCGACAGGGTGCCGGAGGCGCGCGACAGGCTGAGATAATCCAGCCCCACATTGTTGAGGAATTTCAGCCGGGCGCGGATTTCCTTCAGGATGCGGACGGCGATTTCCTGCTGCTGCTTGTTCAGCTTCTTGTCGATGTCGCGGAACCAGCCGTCGGCGTCGCGGATGGATTGCTCGCAGACCTGCCCGACATGCAGCCCGCCGATCTTCACCGCCAGGGCTTCCGGCTTGAGGCGATAGCCGTTGCAGACCTCGCACGGGCTTTCGGACTGGAAGCGCTCCAGTTCCTCCTGCACCCAGGCGCTGTCGGTCTCGCCATAGCGGCGATCCATGTTGGGGATGACGCCTTCGAATTCCTTCTTGGTGTCATAGCGGCGCATGCCGTCGTCATAGGTGAACTTGATCACCTCATCGCCCGAGCCGTGCAGGATCACGTCCCGCGCCTTCTTGGGCAGGTTCTCCCAGGCATCGTTCATGGAGAATTTGTAGTGTTTGGCCAGGGCTTCCAGGGTCTGCAGGTAATAGGGCGAGGACGACTTGGCCCAGGGCGCCACGGCGCCCTTTCGCAAGGTCACGGTCTCGTCGGGCACCACCAGCGCCTCGTCGAAATAATTCTGCACCCCCAGCCCGTCGCATTCGGGACAGGCGCCATGGGGATTGTTGAAGGAGAACAGGCGCGGCTCGATCTCGGTGATGGTGAAGCCGCTGACCGGGCAGGCGAATTTGGACGACAGCATCATCTGGCGCGGCTTGCCGTCTTTTTCCTTCTCGTCGGCGAATTCCACGATCAGAAGTCCGTCGGCCAGGCCCAGCGCGGTCTCGATGGAATCCGGCAGCCGGTTGCCGATATCGGCCTTGACCACGATGCGGTCGACCACGATCTCGATATCGTGCTTGAATTTCTTGTCCAGCGCCGGGGTGGCGCCGATGTCATAGAATTTGCCGTCCACCTTGGCGCGCTGGAAACCTTTCTTCTGCAGCTCCGCCAGTTCCTTGCGGTATTCGCCCTTGCGGCCGCGCACGATGGGCGCCAGCAGGTAAAGCCGGGTGCCTTCGGGTAGCGCCAGAATCCGGTCCGCCATCTGGCTGACGGTCTGGCTTTCGATGGGAAGGCCGGTGGCCGGCGAATAGGGCACGCCGACGCGGGCGAACAGCAGGCGCAGGTAATCGTAGATCTCCGTCACCGTGCCCACGGTGGAGCGCGGATTCTTGGAGGTGGTCTTCTGCTCGATGGAGATGGCCGGCGACAGACCCTCGATATGGTCCACGTCCGGCTTCTGCATCAGCTCCAGGAACTGGCGGGCATAGGCGGACAGCGATTCGACATAGCGGCGCTGGCCTTCGGCATAGATGGTGTCGAAGGCGAGGCTCGACTTGCCCGAGCCCGACAGGCCGGTCAGCACCGTCAGGGTATCGCGCGGAATCTCCACGTCGATATTCTTGAGATTGTGCTCGCGGGCGCCGCGAATGGAAATGTTCTTCAGCATCAGTTGGCTTTTCTGCTCGGCAGGCTGGCGAGGTAACGTTTGTTGGCGTCTTTGGGCACCGCGCCCAGATCCATCAGGGTGACGATGGCCTTCAGCGCCAAGTCATAGGAGCCGTAGCAATGATGCGCCACCAGGGCGAGATGCTTCCATTGCTCGGCGCTGATCTTCTCCGGCGCGGCGATGTCACGGACATAGACCATGTCGGTTTCCAGCAGCTGGCGAATACCGCGATTGGGTTCATTGCTCACCACCATGGGCGACAGCGGCCAGATCTTGGTGCCGGTGACGCAATGGGGCAGGAACCCGAGTTCCCGCAACGTCAGGTCGATTTCGCCAAAGGGCGGCTGGTTCTTGTAAAGCGGAACAAAAGAAACTTCGGTCTGGATCACAACCGCATCCTTCAGCTTGGCTTTGCCATGGGCCAGCACATCGCGCTCGCCGCCCTGAACATCCATTTTCATGAAATCCAGCGCGGCAATCTCGGCAACATCGTCCAGCTTTTTGGTGGAAACGGGGATCTGGGCTTTCACTTGACCCCATATAGGAAACAAATTGAAAAGCGCCAGATGCGAGGGGTCGGGTTCCAGGAGGCTGGTCATGCCTTCCAGCTCGCAGACATGCAGGGTGCGCTGCGTTCCGTCGCCCAAAGCGTACGGTAGATAGCGTTCGCGCGGACCTTTGCCCTGTTCCAGCTTCGCCAGCGCATGGGCTTGCGGTTCAAAGCCGGTCACGTCGCACAGCCCCGCCGCCAGCATCGCCTTGTAGGGCGGATCGCCGTCGATCGGGTTGGCGCCCACATCCACGATGGCCGTGAGGCGTTCGGGGTTGAGAATCTCGGTCAGCAAGTCCATGGGGCCGTTCATAGCCTTTTTGCGGGCGGCTCGAAAACAAAAAGAGAACAATCACGCTTTTGCCGTTATTGTTCATTTGCAAAGCCGCGTCCATCCGTACTAATAGCGAGTCAGGCGGCCGCTGATTGGCCAACAGGAACAACCTTTTACACCGTCCTCCAGGACGGGCTTCAGGGGACAGAGATGACGAATTTCCGCAGCGGCTTGACGGCGATGGTTGTGGTGGCGGCGATGGCCGGTTCCCAGGCCCTCGCGGCCGATGGCGCCCTGGCCCCCGGCAAGCCCGCCGGCGTACATCAGGCTGCGCGCAGTCCCAGTTTGCTGCTGATCGGCGGAGCCGCCGTGATCGCCGTTGTCGGCATCGCGGTCGCTGTCAGCGGCAGCAATGACGCTGCTTGCGACGCAGGCCACTGCCCCGCCACCAATTCGCCGGTCACCACCACCGGCTGACGTCAGTTTCCTGTCACGCCCATCTGCCGCAGCAACCAGAGGCCTGCGGGCGGGCGGACATGGACCAGATCCACATAATCCGGACTTGATCCCTTCACCAGCGTTTCGCTGGTGAGGGCGTTGGGCTGCATAAAATCGAACAGCGCCACCTGGCCGGGACAGCGCGCATTGTGGCGCGCCACCTCGGTCCTCACATCCTGCTTGAACGCATCCAGCCCCGCCGCATCGGTCTGTCGGTATTGCCGCACGATGGCGGTCTGATCGGGCGGGAAATACACAATCAGTTTTGCGTTTGCGCGGCAGGCCGCGGCCAGCATCGCCGCCAATTCGCCGCGGGCGCGCGGGCCCATGATCATGCTGCGCGCCCGGCGATAGGCGAGGTCGCGCCGCATCACCGCTTCGGTCATGTGGCTGTAGGCGCCGAAGATGTCGGGGCGGTCGGCGGCGCTCTCGCCGGGCTTCAGCCGCGCCAGCGCAGTGGTGCCCAGCGTATTCATGCCCAGCGCGCCGCCGCTCAGGGTGCGAGTCGTGAAAAGCCACAACCCGCGGCGCGGGGTGGGATCGCCGGCCGGCGTCACCGACAGGCGCGTCTCATCAAAGCTGGGCAGGGCTTCGCCGGCGCCGCCATTGCCGGTGAAGGCATCCAGCGACACCAGGATCGTCTTCACCGAGGAATGCGCCAGCGCATCCTGCACCAGGCGGCGCGCCTCGTAGGGCGACATGCTGGAGGCGCCATAGTTGAAGCTGCGTACATGCAGCGCTGGATCGACCAGGACAGGATCGAAAGCGTCCCGTACCCGGCTGGAGCCGACAAAGACGATTTCGGGCTGGACCGCTTCCAGCCAGGCCGGCTTCACGGCGCGTTCGAAGCCCGACAGGGTCTGCACACTGCCGCCGTTCGGATGCGACAGGATGAAATGCTCCGCCCAGGCGTTGAAACCCGCCAGCGCCGCGATGGCCAGCAGCACCGTGCCCAGGAACCAGACGGAGTAGCGGCTCTTTTCCATCAGAATTGGAAGTAGATAAAGGGTTTGAGATTGGACAGCGCCAGCACCGCCATGATGCAGAGCAGGCCATAGGCGGCTGCGTTCAGCCGTGTCGGTTTCCAGGAGAAGAATTTGGCCGGCGTGACGGGCTGGTTTTCATAGGGCGAGGGCAGGGCCGGGTTGTAGCGCCACATCAATTCCATGGAGTTGGGCATGAACCACACCATGCCGAACAACAGCAGCAGCGCGGTCGCCGCCAGCGGCGAAAAACTCACCACGGTGGAATGACCCAGGCCGATCAGCCCCTCTGCCACATTGCGCGCCGAGGCCATGTCGGGCGCGCGGAACACGATCCAGGCCAGTGAGGTGGCGAGAAAGGTCAGCGCCACCGAAGCGATATGCAGCGGCAGTTTGAGGGCGGCGGGGGCGCGCAGGCCTTTGGTGGCGTGGCGGAAGGCGTGGTTGATGCTCAGATAGAGGCCGTGCAGCCCGCCCCACAGCATGAAGGTCCAGCTGGGGCCATGCCACAGCCCACCCAGCAGCATGGTGATGAAGAGGTTGAGATAGCGCCGCCCGCGCCCCTGCCGGTTTCCGCCCGAGGGAATGTAGAGATAGTCGCGCAGGAAGGCCGAGAGTGAAATGTGCCAACGCCGCCAGAACTCGATGATGCTGGCCGCTTTGTAGGGCGAATGGAAATTCACCGGCAGGCGGATGCCCAGCATCAAGGACGAGCCCAGCGCCATGTCGGAATAGGCCGAAAAATCGAAATAGATCTGGAAGGCGAAGAACAGCATCCCCAGCCAGCTGTCGGTTGCGCCCAGATGCGTGCCGCGGCCGGCGGCGTTGAAGATGGCGTCCGCGAAAGGCGCCAGGTTGTCGGCGATCAGGCTCTTCTTGGCGAGCCCAATGGTGAACAACGTGACACCCGACGCCAGATCATCGTTGCGTGACCGCAACTGGCGGAATTGGGGGATCAGGTCATTGTGGCGCACGATCGGCCCCGCAATCAGATGCGGGAAATAGGCGACGAACAGCGCGTAATCCAGCAGCGAGTAGTTGCGGGTCTTGCCGGCATCGGCATCCACCAGATAGCTGATCTGCTCGAAGGTGAAGAAGCTGATCGCCAGCGGCAGGAAGAAGTCGGGCAACGGTAGCCCGACGCCGAAAATCTGGTTGGCTGTTCCCACCAGCAAGGTGTCGTACTTGAAGGTGGCAATCAGGCCGAGGTTGAACACCAGCCCCGCGATCAACAGCAGCCGGCGGCCGCGCCCCTTGGCGCGGCGGTGCTCGATTTCCCGCCCCAGCGCATAGTTCACCAGGGTCGAGCCGCACAACAGGAGCAGGAAATCCGCCCGCCACCAGGCATAGAAGGCGTAGGAGGCCAGCAGCAGGAACATACGCCGCCCGGTCAGGGCGCGGCTTTCCAGCAGGCGAAAGCCCAGCACGGCCAGGCCCAGAAACAGGAAATAGGGATAGGAATTGAAGGGCATGCGCCTCACCCGGCTTGTTGCCTTATCGGGGAAAAGGGGCGGCAAGGCTATTGGAACAAATAGGGAACAATGCTATACACAGACATAAACCCCGCTCCGATGGCGCGAGCGGGCAGGTCTCGTCTAACGTCGCGGCCGGATACGGAGAAAGATCATGGCGGGTAGCGTCAACAAGGTGATTTTGGTGGGCAATCTGGGCAAGGACCCGGAGGTGCGACGCCTCACGAGCGGCGATCCGGTGGTCAATCTCTCGATCGCCACGTCCGAAAGCTGGCGTGACAAGGCCAGCGGCGAGAAGAAGGAAAAGACCGAGTGGCATCGGGTGGTGATCTTCAACAAGAACCTCGCCGATGTGGCTGAGAAGTATTTGAAGAAGGGCGCCAAGGTTTATGTCGAGGGCCAGCTGCAGACCCGCAAATGGACCGACAAGGACGGCGCCGAGAAATACTCCACCGAAGTGGTGCTGCAGAATTTCCGCGGCGAGCTGACCATGCTGGACGGCCGCAGTGGCGGCGAAGGCGGCGGCAGCTTTGGCGGTGGCGGACGCGGCGCGGGCGAGGCGCCCGCCAGCTTCCAGCGCGACGAGATGGATGACGAAATCCCCTTCTAGTCTCGCGAGCCTTTTTCTTCTCCTGGCGGTCACGGGCTGCGCTTCCTCATCAGGGGCGCCGGCCACCGTCATCGCGCAGCCCGACATCGCCGCCGCCTACCTGCCGTTGCATGCGCGGGTTCATCTGGGTATCGACGCTGCCGATGGCGCGGCCGTCGTGATCGCGCCGGGCATCGCCGTCACCAACGCCCACAACGAAAACCTGCTGAACCCCAAGACCGTGATCGGCACGCGTCAGGATTATGACCTGATGTTCTTCCGCACCGCCCGAGGCGCCACGGCGCCGACAGCCGCGCCGGTGATCGGGGAAAGCGTCACTGCCTACGGCCAGGGCGCCGACCGCGAATTGCGCATCGCCCATGGCACGGTGCGCGAGATCAAGACGTGTCCGGGCTGCACCGCGCCGGCCTATTTCACCTTTGCCGGCAATGCCGGGCCCGGTTTTTCCGGCGGCCCGGTGGTGGATGGTGGGGGTCGCCTGGTCGGCATCACCTTCGGCTACAAGGATGTGCGGTCTGAAAGGCTGATCTATGCCTATGACATGGCGCGGGTGCGGATCGAGCTGGAGGCCCTGAGGCATCCGGCGCGCTAAATTTGCGGCATAACGCGTGCGAATCTCCGCGCCATTTTTCGCCCATGAAGGGCCTCTTCAAGGTCCAAGATTTGCGCCTCTTTTGGGATGCGGCAGACATGGGCAAAGGGCGCGATATTTCCCAATGAAATCAAAGGCTTTTTTGCGCCCTCACCGGGGTTAATTTGCTGGTTTGCACAAGGCCAAAATGCTAGGAATCGCGCCTGATTTTTCCGCGCTTCTGAAGGCCGCATTTTGAGCGACAAATCCGATACACTGCCCCCGCCCGAAGGCGGCAATCCCACGCAAACCATCGCGGTCGAAGACGAGCTGAAGCGCTCTTATCTCGACTATGCGATGAGCGTGATCGTGCAGCGCGCGTTGCCCGATGCGCGCGACGGCCTCAAGCCTGTGCATCGCCGCATTCTCTTTTCGATGCACGAAAACGGCTACGACTGGAACAAGGCCTATCGCAAATCCGCCCGCGTGGTCGGCGACGTGATCGGTAAGTACCATCCGCATGGCGACCAGTCGATTTACGACGCGCTGGTGCGCATGGCGCAGGATTTCTCGATGCGCGCGCCGTTGATCGACGGCCAGGGCAATTTCGGCTCTGTGGACGGCGATCCGCCGGCCGCCATGCGTTACACCGAAGTGCGCCGCGCCAAGATCGCGCATGCCCTGACCGAGGATATCGACAAGGACACGGTCGAGTTCCGCGACAATTACGATGGCACCGAGCGCGAGCCGGCGGTGCTGCCGGCGCGCTTCCCCAACCTGCTGATCAATGGTTCGTCCGGCATCGCGGTCGGCATGGCCACCAACATCCCGCCCCACAATCCGGGCGAAGTAATCGATGCCTGCCTGGCCTATATCGAAGACCCGTCCATCAACCTGGAACGGCTGACCGAGATCGTGCCGGGACCTGATTTTCCCACCGGCGCATTGCTGATCGGCAAGCAGAATGCCCGCGCCGCCCTGGCGCGTGGCCGTGGTTCGATCCTTATGCGGGCCCGCTGCGCGGTCGAGGAAATCCGCAAGGACCGCGAAGCCATCATCGTCACCGAATTGCCCTATCAGGTGAACAAGGCGATGCTGATCGAGCGCATCGCAGAACTGGTGCGCGACAAGAAGATCGAAGGCATTTCGGACATTCGCGACGAAAGCGATCGCTCCGGCATGCGCATGGTGATCGAACTGAAGCGCGATGCCTCGTCCGAGGTGGTGCTGAACCAGCTTTTCCGCTTCTCGAACCTGCAGATGAGCTTCGGCGTCAACATGCTGGCCCTGAATGATGGGCGCCCGGTTCAAATGAACCTCAAGGAAATGCTGGCGGCGTTCGTGGCTTTTCGCGAAGACGTCGTCACCCGCCGCACCAAGTTCGACCTCACCAGGGCCCGCGACCGCGGCCATGTCTTGGTCGGCCTGGCGGTGGCCGTGGCCAATATCGACGAGGTCATCCGGCTGATCCGTGCCGCCCCCGATGCGGCCAGCGCCCGCGAGCAGTTGATGGCGCGGGACTGGCCGGCCAAGGACGTGGCGCCGCTGGTGGCGCTGATCGCAGACCCGCGCCACAAGATGGGTCCCGACGAAACCATCAGGCTGTCCGAAGAGCAGGCCAAGGCGATCCTGGACCTGCGCCTGCAGCGCCTGACCGCGCTGGGCCGCGACGAAATCAATGACGAAGCCCAGAAACTGGGCCTGGCGATTGCCGATTATCTCGACATCCTGTCGTCGCGCGGCCGCGTGATGACCATTATCCGCGACGAGTTGACGGCGATCCGCGACGAATTCGCCACCCCGCGCCGCACGGAGCTGATCGATGCCGAGACCGAGCTGGAAGATGAGGCGCTGATCGAGCGCGAGGATGTCGCCGTCACCGTCACCCATAACGGCTATATCAAGCGCACGCCGCTGGACGAATACCGGGTGCAGGGACGCGGCGGCAAGGGCCGCTCCGGCATGGCGACACGGGACGAGGATTTCGTCACCAGCCTGTTCGTGGCTTCTACCCATGCCTGGCTGCTGTTCTTTTCCTCCACCGGCATGGCCTACAAGCTCAAGGTCTGGCGGCTGCCCGAGGCGCGCATCGCCGGCAAAGGCAAAGCGATGGTCAATTTGCTGCCGTTGGCGGAAGGCGAGCGCATCACCACCATCCTGGCGCTGCCGGAAGACGACGCGGCCTGGGACAAGCTCAATGTGGTGTTCGCCACAAAGTCGGGCGACGTGCGCCGCAATCAGTTGTCGGATTTCGCCCAGGTCAACAAAAACGGCAAGATCGCCATGAAGCTGGCGGAAGGCGACGGCATCATCGGCGTGGCCACCTGCACCGATGCCGACGATTTCCTGCTCACCACCCGCGGCGGCAAGGCCATTCGCTTCCCGGTCGCGGATGTGCGGGTCTTCAAGGGCCGCGATTCCACCGGCGTGCGGGGCATCAAGCTGGGATCAGAGGACGAAGTGGTCAGCTTGGCGCTGCTGTATCATTCCGACGCCACATCGGCGGAGGCGCGCAGCTATCTGAAACAGGCCAGTGCCATCCGCCGCGCCGAAAGCGGCGAAGCCGAGGCCCCGGTCGAGGCCGACGAGGATGTGGAAGAAGGCGTGGAAGAGGCCAATCTGACGGCGGAACGCTATGCGGCGCTGGGCGCGCGAGAACAGTTCGTACTCACCATGTCCCAGACCGGCTTCGGCAAGCGCAGCAGTTCCTACGAGTATCGCGTCACCGGCCGCGGCGGTTCTGGCATTGTCGCCATCGGCATGGGCAAGAAGAACAGCGCCGTGATCGGCTCCTTCCCGGTGGAGGAAAGCGACGACCTGATGCTGATCTCCGACTCGGGCCAGACCATCCGCGTGGCGGTGTCGGGCATCTCCATCCAGGGCCGTGCCGCCCAGGGTGTCACCGTCTTCCGCGTGGATGACGGCGAGAAAGTGGTATCGGTGGAACGCATCGCCGATGTCGGCGGTGGCGAATGACCGCCAAGCAGCTGACCGGACTTTATCCCGGCACCTTCGATCCGGTGACCCTGGGGCATCTGGACATCATCAAGCGGGCCGTGAAGCTGGTGGATCACCTGGTGATCGGCGTCGCCACCAACGACGCCAAGGTGCCGCTGTTCTCGCTGGACGAGCGGGTGGCCATGGTCAAGACCGAGGCCGAAAGACTGGCGGCGGGGCACGCCACCATTGAAGTGGTGCCGTTCGAAACCTTGCTGGTGAAATTCGCTGCCCAGGTCGGTGCCTCGGTCATCATCCGGGGCCTGCGCGCGGTGTCCGACTTTGAATATGAATTCCAGATGGTGGCGATGAACCAGCGCCTGAACACCGAGATCGAGACCGTCTTCCTGATGGCCGATCCGCGTCACCAGGCGATCTCCTCCAAGCTGGTCAAGGAAATCGCCCTCTTGGACGGGGACATCACGCCCTTCACCACCCCTGCCGTCGCGCAGGCACTCGTCAAACGCTGCAAGGAAAAACACTGATGGCCGATTATCTCGTTCTCGATCTCAAGACCGGACCGGTGAAGATCAAGCTGCGCCCCGACCTGGCGCCCAATCATGTCGAGCGCGTCAAGACCCTGGCGGGCCAGGGCTTCTATGACGGCGTGGTGTTCCACCGCGTCATCCCCGGCTTCATGGCCCAGACCGGCGATCCCACCGGCACCGGCAGCGGCGGTTCAGACTTGCCGGATCTCAAGGCCGAATTCTCCAGCGAGAAGCACACCAAAGGCACGGTCTCGGCAGCGCGCTCGGCCAGCCCCAACAGCGCCAACAGCCAGTTCTATATCTGCTTCGAAGACGCGCCCTGGCTGGACAAGCAATATTCGGTCTGGGGCCAGGTGGTCGAAGGCATGGACAATGTCGACAAGATCAAGAAGGGCGGCGAGCACAACAACGGCTCGGTCAGCGGCGAGCCCGACAAGATACTGAAGGCCAGCATCGTTACAGAATAAAACGCAACAATTGGTGAGTGGCGCGGGCGCGAGCTCGCGCCCTAGAACCGTGCTTTAGCGTACCGGAGCATTCGTGGCCGATCCCATTGCTTTCATTGACCTGCAGGCCCAGCGCCGCCGTCTTGGCGCGCCGCTTGAGGCTGCCATCAAGGCCGCCGTCGAAGGCGGGCAATGGATCTTGGGCCCGCAAGTTGCGCAATTCGAAAAGGACATCGCAGCCTGGGCGGGTGTGAAGCATGCCATCGCCTGCGCCAACGGCACCGACGCGCTGCTGCTGGTGCTGCGCGCCTGGGGCGTGGGTCCGGGGGACGCGGTGTTCGTGCCGGCCTTCACCTTCGCCGCCAGCGGTGAAGTGGTGGCGCTGGCAGGCGCCACGCCGGTGTTCGTGGATGTGCTCCCCGACACCTTCAACATGGATCCGGCAAGTCTCGATGCCGCCATCGCGCTGGTGAAGAAGGACGGCAAGCTGACACCCAAGGTGGTGATGCCGGTGGATCTGTTCGGCCAGCCGGCGGATTATCGCGCGCTGGCGCCCATCGCCAAACGCGAAGGCCTCAAGCTGTTCTGCGATACCGCCCAGGGCTTCGGCGGATTGCTGGATGGCGTACGCATGGGCGCCATCGGTGATGCCGCCGCCACCAGTTTCTTCCCGGCCAAGCCGCTTGGTTGTTACGGCGATGGCGGTGCCTGTTTCACCAACGATGATGCGCTGAAAGAGGCGCTGCTCTCCCTGCGAATGCACGGCCAAGGCGCCGACCGCTATGAACATGTCCGCATCGGCTATAATTCGCGGCTGGACACGATCCAGGCGGCGATCCTGATCGAGAAGCTGAAAATCTACGATGAAGAGATCGAAAAGCGGAACGAAGTGGCCAAGCGCTACACCGCGGGTTTTGCCGGCTCCAACCGCATCAAGACTCCATCGGTGATCGAAGGCGCCACTTCCATCTGGGCGTCATACACGTTGCAGGTGAAGGATCGCGCCAAGTTACAGGCCGCGCTGAAGGCGGCGGGCGTGCCGACCATGGTCTATTATCCCATTCCGCTGTCCCGCCAGCCGGCCTATGCCCATTACCCGTCGGCGCCCACACCGGTCAGCGAGGCGCTGTGCGGCACGGTGATGAGCCTTCCCATGCATCCCTACTTGGATGCGGCCACCCAGGACCGCATCATCGCGGCCGTGCTCGCAGTTGCGGGATAAAGTTCCTGCTTCCGCGACGTCGTGCCGCAGGTCTATGCTCCTCCCACTGGTTCAGGTCCACGGGTTCGCCGTGACCGACGGCGCATAAAACCCGCCGCCAGGCCAACGGCGCTTCCCGCACACACAACGGGAGAAACACCATGACCATCCGAAACCCCATTGAATGGAGCGGCGCGCAATTCGTCTCCGCGGCTCATGCCGCCGAGGCGGTGGGGCGATCCATCGATCACATGCGCGACGTCGCGCATTCCCCGGCGCCCGCCATCCGCCGCATCAGCAGCCACGATGTGTGGGAAAGCCTGCGCGCCGGCTTCTCTGACTTCCAGGCCTATCGCAGCGACGTGCTTTTTCTCAGCGTGATCTATGCCGTGGTGGGGTTGGTGCTGGCGCGGCTGGCGTTCGGCTCCGACCTGTTGCCGCTGCTGTTCCCGCTGGCCTCGGGCTTCGCCATCGTCGGCCCGCTGGCCGCGGTGGGGCTTTATGAAATGAGCCGCCGCCGCGAGCAGGGCGCCACGGTGGGCTGGTCCAATGCCTTCGATGTGCTAAAGGCGCCCGCCATCGGCGGCATCGTCGCGTTGGGCATGATCCTGATCGCGGTATTCCTGGCATGGCTGGTGGTGGCGTGGGCGATTTTCGACGCCACCTTGGCGCCGGGCCTGCCGGCGGCGGCATCACCGGCGGCCTTCGCGCAGGCCGTGCTGTTCACCGGCCCCGGACAGACGATGATCATGATGGGCGTCGGCATCGGCTTTCTCTTTGCCTTGCTGGCCATGATGCTCAGCGTGGTGTCATTTCCGCTGCTGCTGGACCGCGACACTGGGCTGGATACCGCGATCGCCACCTCGTTTCGCGCCGTGATCGCCAATCCGGGACCGATGGCGTTGTGGGGTCTGGTGGTGGCGGCCAGCCTGCTGGCCGGTTCGGCGCTGGCCTTTGTCGGTTTGATGGTGGCAGTGCCGGTCTTGGGTCATGCCACTTGGCATCTCTATCGCAAGCTGATCGTCTGAACTTTTAGCGGGCGCTGCATCTTGGGCGGGGACCTGTTATAGGCCCCGCCATGGATGTCAGCCTGTTCGATTTCGAACTGCCGGAAGCGCAGATTGCCCTGCGCCCCGCGGCCCCGCGCGATTCCGCCCGGCTGATGGTGGCGTGGAACGATGGCCGCATCGAACATCGCCGGATCAGCGACCTGCCCGATTATTTGCAGGCCGGCGACACGCTCTTGGTCAATGACACCAGGGTGATTCCGGCGCGTCTCTACGGCCAGCGGCTGCGCGAGGCCGGACCTGCCAGGATCGAGATATTGCTGCATCGCCGCCTGTCCGAGGATCGCTATGCCGTGCTAGCGCGGCCGGCGCGCAAGCTGGCGGCGGGGGACGCGCTGCAGTTCGGCGCGCTGACGGCGCAGGTCGTGTCGCGCGGCGACAGCGGCGAGGCCGAAATCCGCTTTGCGCTGTCGGGTGCGGCGCTGGATTCCGCTATCGCCCTGGCGGGCGAGATGCCGCTGCCGCCCTATATCGCGGGCAAGCGCAAGGCCGATGCCCGTGATGCCAGCGACTACCAGACTGTCTTCGCCCGCGAGCAGGGCTCGGTGGCAGCGCCCACCGCGGGCCTGCATTTCACGCCGGAGCTCTTCGCCGCCCTGGAAGCCAAAGGCGTGGCGCGGGAGGCGGTGACCTTGCATGTCGGGCTGGGCACTTTCCTGCCTGTCAGCGCCGAGGACACCAGCCAGCATCGCATGCATGCCGAGCGCGCGCTGCTGCAACCGGCCATGGCGGAGCGCCTCAATGCGCGGCGGGCCAAGGGTGGGCGCATCGCCGCGGTGGGCACCACGTCATTGCGCACCCTGGAAAGCGCGGCCGGGCCGGATGGAACGATCGGACCCTTCGACGGCGACACAGAGATTTTCATCACCCCCGGTTACCAGTTTCGCACCGCCGAGCTGCTGTTGACCAACTTCCATCTGCCGCGCTCCACCTTGTTCATGCTGGTCAGCGCTTTCATGGGACTGGACGTGATGCGACGCGCCTATGCCGAAGCCGTTGCGCGGGGCTATCGCTTCTATTCCTATGGCGACGCCTGTCTGCTAATGCGGACCGCATGAGTGAATTTTCCTTCGAGCTTCTGGCCAGCGACGGCGCCGCGCGCACCGGCGTGATCCATACCCCGCGGGGCGACATCCGCACTCCCGCCTTCATGCCGGTGGGCACCGCCGCCACGGTCAAGGCGATGATGCCGCAAAGCGTGCGGGAGACCGGCGCCGATATCCTTCTGGGCAATACCTATCACCTGATGTTGCGCCCGGGCGCCGAGCGCGTTGCCCGGCTGGGCGGCCTGCACAAATTCATGGACTGGCAGCGGCCCATACTCACCGACAGCGGCGGCTTCCAGGTCATGTCGCTGTCGGCCTTGCGCAAGATCAACGAGGAGGGCGTCAAGTTCCAGTCCCATATCGACGGGCATGCGGAGTTTCTCTCGCCCGAGCGCGCCATGGAAATCCAGCGCCTGCTGGGCAGCGACATCCAGATGGTGTTCGACGAATGTCCGGCGCTTCCGGCGACGCATGAAACGATTGAAAAATCCATGGCGCTGTCGATGCGCTGGGCCAAGCGCTCCAAAACGGCATTCGGAGAACAGCCGGGCCATGCCTGTTTCGGCATTGTGCAGGGCGGCACCTTCACCGATCTGCGCCAACGCTCCGCCGAGGCGCTGCGCGAGATCGGCTTTGACGGTTATGCCGTGGGCGGCCTCGCGGTCGGCGAACCGCAGGAGGCGATGTTCGAAACGCTCGATGGCACGGTGCCGCATCTTCCAACGAATAGACCCCGCTATCTGATGGGCGTGGGCAAGCCCAGCGACATCGTCGGCGCGGTGCTGCGGGGCATCGACATGTTCGACTGTGTGCTGCCGACCCGATCGGGCCGCAACGGCCAGGCCTTTACCTGGGGCGGCGCGCTCAATCTCAAGAATGCCCGCTTCGCCGAGGATCCCGCGCCGCTGGAGGCGGACTGCCGCTGCCCGGCGTGCCGGCAATTCTCCCGGGCCTATCTGCACCACACCGTGAAGTCGGGCGAGATCATCGCCGCCATGCTGCTGACCTGGCACAACCTGACATTTTATCAGGATTTGATGCAGGGCTTGCGGCAGGCCATCGCCGAATCCCGGCTTTCCGCCTGGATTGCGCGCTTTTCCGCCGCTGGCAAGGAGGCCGGAACCGCCTAAAAGGGACTGGCATTAACCTGTTGTTTTGGTTATGGGAATATCCAACTGTCGGCTCGCTGTTGCGTCCATTAACAGCAAGCGTGATTTTGCAAGTGCGAGTTGCTAGACTCTCAGCAAGGTGGGAACCCCAAGGATTTCATGACCGTCGCCGCGTCCTTTGAGCAGACACGCCACTACCCTCTGGGTGTGCAGGGCAGCGGTTCAACTGCGCGCCGTATCGCCATTCTGTGCGGGCTGATGGTGTCCGACCTGCTCTGCTTCGCGCTAGGCGATGTGGTGCTGCACATGATGACGCAGCCGCCGGCCCTGGCGCTGTTTCAGAACCGCACCCTGGGCCGGCCCAACACGATCATCGACCTGGTGATGATCATCGCGCTGGTGTTTGTCTCCGCCCGCTATCTGGTGGGCGATTACAGCCGCCGCCAGCTTTTCTGGGACGGCGCGCGATCCACCACCACCGCGCTGTTGATCAGCGGCGCCGCCTATAGCGCGGCGTTGGTTGCGCTCCAGACCCACGGCCTCTTGCCCGGCACCATTGTATGGCTGGGCCTTATTTTCGCGATTCCCACCGCGCGCCAGATCACACGCCTGCTGCTGGGCAAGATGGGGGCGTGGCACCTGCCCACCGCCATCATCGGCACCAGCCCGATGGCGCAGGAAGTCGTGCCGGTGCTGGGCCAGCAGCTGGCGCTGGGCCTGAAGGTCAAATGGGTCGTGCCCGAAACGCCCGAGAAGCATCTGTCCAGCGCCTTTGCCGGACTTGCCCCTTTGATCGTGCCGCCCGACCAACTGACCGCCGCGCTGATCGCGGCGGGTTGCCGCCAGGTGATCCTGGTGCCGGACGACCGCACCAATGCCAACCAGAACGACCTGATCGACCAGCTGGTGGGCGCCGACATCGCGGTAGCGATCGTGCCCTCGCTGCGCCGGTTGCCGCTCTACGGCCTGTCCACCAATTATTTCTTCGGCAAGGACCTGTTGTTGCTGCAGGTCCGCAACAACCTGGCGCGCCTGCCGCAGCGCATTTTCAAGCGCAGCCTGGACATCATCGGCGCCATCCTGCTGGCGGCGCTGCTGGCGCCGGTGTTCGCGGTGTTTGCCTTCCTGATCTGGACGGAGGACCGCGGCCCGGTCTTCTTCCGCCAGAACCGGGTGGGACGCTGGGGCCGCGATTTCCAGTGCTGGAAATTCCGCACCATGGTGGTGGATGCCGAGGACCAGATGGCGCGCTGGGAAACGGAAAATCCCGTCCTGCTGGCCAATTACTGCGAGTCCAATTTCAAGCTGAAGGCCGATCCACGCGTCACCCGCATCGGCGCCTGGATGCGGCGCAAGAGCCTGGACGAGCTGCCGCAGCTGATCAACGTGCTGCGCGGCAATATGAGCCTGGTTGGGCCGCGGCCGCTGCTGCGCCGCGAACTGTCCGACTACGGCGCGGTCATCAGCCTGTACGAGCGGGTGCGTCCCGGCATCACCGGCCTGTGGCAGATCAGCGGCCGCAGCCACACCACCTTCGCCGAGCGCGTCTCCTACGACGAGTGGTACATCAAGAACTGGACCGTCTGGTACGATCTGGTGATCATGCTTCAAACAATCTGGGTGCTGATGCGGGGGACCGGAGCGTATTGACCCCCTTCGAACATGGGCAGCAAGATCGATCTAAACCATTGATATGCCGCGGAAAAACTTAGGAAAGGCGGAAGTGGGTGTCGGGGGGCCCCAAAACTGTACGCCCGTCCAAAAGGCAAGACCGGTCGTCGATCAAATGTTTTGGAATGCCCACCTAAGCTACTGTGATCTATGAGGTTTTCGCATCTTTTTGAGCGCAACCGATCTTGATAAAAAAATCGAAATTTTTGAAAAACGTATTTAGAAAGATATCAATTTTATCAAACCCGTCCTTTGGAACTTAATCTCGGACGGACGCTTATTCCGCTTCGGCGAAGGGGCGTTTCCCGCCCCTCCTCAGCTAACCTCCAGTGCCGCAGCAGTTGTGTTTTAGTCTGCCCACAAGCAGGGCGGTAGCGCGTTCGACCGTTTTGCATACGGTCCGATAGCTCCGCGCAGTGTAGTAGCGTTTGGAGCACCACGCGGTGTTTAGCGCCGCCCTTTACAGGCCTGGGACTAGCGGGCAGGACCCAAAATCGGTTTTGAGGGAGAGAAGATCAGGTCAAACCTTGAAAAAGCTGCTCGGCAGTGCGGTTTACGACGTCCCGTACTGGCCCGATCGCCAGATGGGCGTACCTCTGGGTCGTCGACGGTTGGCGATGGCCAAGGATCTTGCCGACCATATACAAACTATCTCCTGCCGAGACCGCGGTAGATGCAAAAACGTGCCTTAAGTCATGAATCCTCAGAGCATTTAGGCGCGCTATACTTCTTATACGCTGCCAAGGCGGAAAAAGGCCTTGGAAATGCGTTGTCGAACGGTCGCCCGGCAGAACAAAGGGAGAGCCCCTGTGCTCATTATCGACCCGCGTTTTCAGCTTATCCAACAGCAATATCGCGATTTCTGGGAGGTAAAGAAGTTTGGGCCCCGTTTTACTGTCAGGCAAACGAGCCACTCCGCGAGTTTTATCAATCCAATCCCATTGAAGGGATAGAACTTCCGTCATTCTGGCGCCGGTGAGGATGAGTAGCCGAATAGCTGCGATTGCGCGCCAATCCTCTGCGGTCCTGCGCATGCATCCCGCCCGGACCGAGGGCCCAGGCAAAACAACAGAGTTGAACCCCGTTTCCGCTGTTTTGATAGCTTGGCCTAATCGTCCAAGTTCATCATCCGTCAGATACCGGTCGCGGGATCTTTCAGGAAATCGGTCCACTCCCTTGCAAGGGTTTCCGCTGCCACGCAGGCCCCACTTTTCTGCGATTGTGAAGATATGCGACACGAGAGCCAAACATCTGTTTGCCGCAATAGGAGTAGCGGATTGTGAGCCATGCATTTTCATTATCGCCTGTGAGTTAATATCGACTAATCGGCGGCTTCCCAAGTGCGACAGAATATGTAGTTCCAGGTTTCTTCGATCTGCGCGCAAGCTTGCAGGCTTTTTCCTTGGCGTTGCGAATTCCCGCAGATAAAGTTCGGCGAACTCTCCAAAGTAGACAGTCCCTAACCTTGAGCGGCGAAGTTTCCAGCGGCCTGGTGAAGGGTCGGCCCAGCTTTTCGAGGCATCCAGGATAATTTTAGCTCTCTCACGGGCCTCGTCGACCGTGATTTCCCTCAGTGTGCCCAGCGTGAGGTGACGCCGTATACCGTTCTGTCGGTAGCGCACCATGAAACAGGGCACCTTACACTGGCGGCGGACGCCGAAACCTCGGTCAATGTCGTCCCATAACACCTGGCCCTTTTCCAGGCCTAGAGCTGCTTCTTCCGTGATGGTACCCTTCATGAGTTTATTTTAGGCTGGCGGCAGGCGCTGTCGAGACAAAACGCTTGCAATTTCTTTCCCTGCTCGGTAGGCAATGGGGAGGTCCGGGCGTCTAAGAGGTCGCTCCTAACGAGCCCATAGCTCAGCGGTAGAGCATCTGACTTTTAATCAGAGGGCCGATGGTTCGACCCCATCTGGGCTCACCAAGGAATCCACTCGAGCGGGTACATAAGGGTCGCGATCTGACCGCCACTTTTGAGGGCTAATAAAGTTGGTCAAAAAATTGCACTTAGCATCTGATTGCCGACCCATGTTTGGGCACAGCGAAGATTGGCCTGGAGCGTGCTTATGCTGCTTTTTACTCATCGTAATTTTCAGCGTACCGTCTCCCTGAGCCGTTCTCCCGTCCCGAGGCTTGGCGCTGATTGGTCGGAGGCGGCCCTTTATTCCCTCAGCCGCGCTACTGGCCGGCCAAGCTTTTCTTCAAAATGTTCCATGAAATGACCGCCTTACCCGCTGCGCGTGCGGAAAAGATTAGGAAAACAGCCACCAGTCTGCTTTCCCAAGCTATCAAACGCGCTATTCGAGCCGCAGCGCCTCAATTCCTGTGGACCGCTGCTAGGTCTCTGTCAGCAAAGCACCGCACCTACCAGACATGGGAAGCGGCAACCAGAGCGGCTGGGAGTTACGATGAAAGCGCCGTGAACGAGTTCCGAGCCGCGCGCAGCGGGGAAGCAGGGGTGGAGATCCTAGAAGGCAACGCGCTCCGCTGGCTTATCAAGATGCTGCCAGCCCCGTTGGACATCGTCGACTTCGGCGGCGCTACCGGAGAGGTCGGCGCTGCGTTAAGAGCCTGCGGCTACGAGGCCCGGTATACCGTAGTCGAGAATCCAACGCTGGTTGCCATCATGGTGGGAAAGGGCGAAGCGTCCTTCACCGCCGCAATCCCCCCCGCTTGTGACGTGTTTTTCACTAGTGGTACCTTACAATGCGTAGGGGACCCCTATGGCGTGCTTGAACAGGGGTTCGCTGCGGCGCGGAGCGCGGTGGTATTGAAGCGCAACAACTTCTCCGAGCGAGATATTTTCCGCGTCCATCGCAGCATGCTTTTCGAAAATGGGAGCGGCGAGATTCCGCCCCATTTCGCCAACATCGAGTTGACCTACCCATTCCGCACGGTGCGAGAGAGTCTGATCCGCGAAATAGCTGCTAAGAAAGGCTTTCGGATGTTCTCTCGGACGCCCGAAGATGACGGTGTTCCTATTCCGGGCGACGGCGTGTACGGCGCGCAGCTAACTTTTCTCAGGTGCGGAAGGGGATGAGGCTTTGTTCTTTAGATAAGTCGGGTGGCGTATTTCCCATACACGCGACTGAAGCCGGGATCAGGGATCTAATGAAAAAAATTCGTAAAATGCTTGTTCACAATTTGGCATGGGCTGCAAGTATCCTTATAGGCATCGGCTGTGGAGGGGCTGCCCCCTTGCAGATGGCCGCCGTTTCATCCGTGGATGAATTATCAGGACTGAGCAGCGGCGCCGCGCAAATTCTCTCCTACCACGAGAACATGAACAAGGGCGGCGGAGTATTCGCCTTCCAGGCCTCAAGCGCCGCGACGGTTAATGGCTGCACCATCTTTGCAGCTAGCGGCGGCAAGGGCCGCTGGGTTCGCCAGTTGTCGGGTGCCCTGGACGTCACCATGTGCGGTGCCTGGTGGGATGGCTCCCATGACGATGCCGGGGCGCTCAGCCATGCCTTCCAGGTGGCGGCAGGATTGCGCGTGAGCCTCTCGCTCCCCGGCGGTATTGGCAAGGTCTGTTCGAGCGTGGCGGCGGCGCGTGGCGTGATCCTGCGCGGGCAGGGCACGGGCACGCCGGGCGATACGGCGCCGAGTGCCACGGTGGTGGATGGTTCCTGCATGAAAAGCGGCTGGGTGTTCGACTTCCAGACACCCAAGGGCACGACCAATATCGAAGCGCCCAAATATTATGACATGGAAATCCTGACCACGAGCGCAGCCACCCCGGGCGGCTGCATCCGCTGGAACAGCGTCGCCGGAGGCTTCACTGACAATGCCGCATCGCAATTCTACATGATGCATCCGCATGTCGAGCGGATTTATTGCAATCTGCAGAACCGCACCCAGATCGGGCTGGAATGCAGCAAATGCTTTAACGGCGATTTTTCCCTGAACAACATCACCAACGGCAAGCACGGAATCGCGCTGGAAGGATCGGATGTGATGTGCATCGGCTGCGGCGGGCCTAACCGCATCGCCTATACTGGCGACAGCCAGATCCGACTGGCCAGTCACGGTACCTTCGGCAACATGGACCGGGTGGTGGGAAACGAGGTCCTTTATCCCGGCGATACGAATGCGCGGTTCGATTCTTTTATCTACGACAACGCGCGTTCCTCAGTGATCGACTCCAACCACATCGAGGGCATCCTGTCCGGTGTGCAAAGCGCCATCCATGTCGCAGGCGGCTTCAGCCACACCATCATCAACAATGACATCGACGTGCTGGTCAATTCGACCAGCGCCGCGCCGCACTGGCTGATCGCTGACGGGCCGTTCGTCAACTTTCGCGCTACTAACAATGGCTGCGGCGGTTGCGTTCTGGGTCCGGCTCTCTTCACCAACCGGTCACCTACCTATAACGGAATCGTACCGCAGGTGATCACCCATGGCGGCAACGCCGCCAACGGCGATTCCGGATTTCCGTCCGGCGGCGGACAGTGACTGAAGCCATGACAGGCACCAGAGGCGATACGCTGCGGGTGACCGTCATCACGCCAACCTACAACCAGGCAAGTTATATCGCCGCCTGCATAGAATCGGTGCTGGACCAGACCCATCGCGACATCGAATATCTGATCTATGATGCGCTTTCCAATGACGGCACCGAGAGCGTCGTGTCAAACTATCTGCCCGATCCGCGCATCCGCTATATCCGCGAATGCGACACGGGCCAATCCAACGCCATCAACAAGGGATTCGATGTCGCCACCGGCGATATCGTCTGCTGGCTGAATTCGGACGATTTCTTCTATGACAACACTGTGCTGGAGCGGGTCTGCGCCTTCTTCGCCTCTCATCCGGGCACCGATGCGATCACCGGCGATGGCTGGCTGGCCACCGTCGATGGCCGGCTGGCATCGCCCCTGATGGGCGAACAGAAGAACATCAATGCGCGCGGCATGGCGGTGGCGGACTATTTCATGCAGCCATCAACTTTCTGGCGGAAGAATCCGTTGCGGCTGGACGAAAGCCTGTCCTTCACCTTTGACTGGAAGTTCTTTGTCGCGCTCTACCGGGCGGGCAAGGTCATTTCCTATGTGCCGGGCTTTTTCGCCGTCTACCGGCCGCACGAGGCTTCCAAGACGACCCAGGACAGCGCCCGCCGCCGCTGGGAGGTCTGTCATGTGGTGGAGTTCGCCGGCGCGGGCCCGATGCAGCGCGCCTGGTGCCGCATTATCTTTGGTGTCTATGCCTTGTCGGAGAGGCTGGGCCTTGCGCCTCTCAAACGCCTGGCCTGGATGGCAAATGCGGTGATGCGGCGCCTTAGCTTCGGTCGCGTCTTTTCCTGCTAGCTACTGGCGCAGGAAGATCACGTCTATCTGCATCAGATGGTGATTGTGCTGGTGATGGAAGGTCGGCCTTGTGTCGATCGGCGCATAGCCCAATCCGCGCAGGAAGGCGATCAGCCCCTCGATGATATCGCCATCGCCATAGAGCGGCACCAGGGAACATTCGATCTGGATCAGCGGCACCTGCTCCAGCATGCCGCGGGCGCCTTCCAGCACATGTTTTTCAAAACCCTGGGTGTCGATCTTGAGGAAGATGCGGTCGGCCGCGCTGGCATAATCGCGGGACAGGCCGTCCAGGCGGCGAATGATGGCCGGTTCCTGATTTAGGTAGCGGCTTTCGGGCGCGGCATCCTCATGCGCCGCCAGCATCGGCAGGAAGGAACTGCTCTCCGAATTGGCGGCCACGTTCAGCAGCAATGCCTCATCCTTTTCGCCCAGCCCGATGTTGACGACGCGCCAATTGGGATCGCCCTTGGCTGAGACCAGGAGTTGGGCAAAGGCGTCCTTCAGCGGTTCGAAGGAGACGATGGCGCCTTCGAAGCCCATCTGCCGCAACTCCCAGCCGTAGGCGCCACGGTTGGCGCCCACATCGAACACGGTGGTAATGTGGCCTTGGGCAAAGAATTGCGCCATGCGCCAGCGCGGACTTTTTGAGTCATGCCCGACAATGTCATAGCCCAAGCTGTTGGCAGCCCGGCGGATAGCCGTCTTAAGAATGTGCGCGGCGCGATTCATGGGCGGTGGGCAAGCTCGTGGCGGGATCAGGCTGGGGTATCAGAAAAGAAAAAGCGTGTCGAACGGCAGCGTCTGCGTCCCATTAACCCATTGATATAAAATATTAAAACTGCCATGATGACGCGGGTTTGAGTTTGCCGCGGAAAGCCCCTATGCGTCGGCGTGAGTTAGGAGCGTCGTGTCCATGAAAGTCATCGTCACCGGAGGAGCGGGCTTTATCGGGTCGGCGGTGGTGCGCGCTCTGATGGCGGACAAAAGCATCCAGGTGGTGAACCTGGACAAACTGACCTATGCCGGCAATCTGGAGTCGCTGGCCGCTGTCGCCCAGGATCCACGCTATCGGTTCGTCCAGCTCGACATCTGCGACCGCCGCGGCGTCGCGGCGCTGCTGGAATCCGAAAAGCCGGACGCCATCATGCACCTGGCGGCTGAATCCCATGTCGATCGCTCCATCGACGGGCCGGCGGCCTTTGTGCAGACCAACATGGTCGGCACCAGCGTGCTGCTGGAAGCGGCGACAGCCTATTGGCGCGGCCTGGACGCCGGCCGCAAGAACGCTTTCCGCTTCCATCATGTTTCGACCGATGAGGTCTATGGCTCGCTTGGCGCGACCGGCCTGTTCCGGGAGGACAGCGCTTACGCTCCCAACTCGCCCTATGCCGCCTCCAAGGCCGGCGCCGATCACTTGGCGCGCGCCTGGCATCACACCTATGACCTGCCGGTCCTGATCACCAACTGTTCCAACAATTATGGGCCCTATCATTTCCCCGAAAAGCTGATCCCGCTGACCATCGTGAAGGGACTGCGCGGCCAGCCCATGCCGGTCTATGGCCAGGGTGAGAACATCCGCGACTGGCTTTATGTCGAGGATCATGCCCGCGCCCTGATCGCGGTACTGCGCCAGGGACGGGTGGGCGAGGTGTACAATATCGGCGGCAATGCCGAGCGGCGGAACATCGATGTGGTGCGCGGTATCTGCACCCTGCTGGACGAGATGCTGCCGGGCAGGAAGCATGCCGATCTGGTGAGCTTTGTCGCCGACCGGCCCGGCCACGACCTGCGCTATGCCATCGATTCCACCAAGCTGCGAAACCAACTTGGCTGGGCGCCGCAGGAGAATTTCGAAAGCGGGCTGGAAAAGACGGTGCGCTGGTACCTGGACAACAAGGGCTGGTGGGAGCGTGTGCTGTCGGGCGCCTATCGCACCGAGCGGCTGGGCCTCAATGAAGGCATCGGCGATGGCATGAAGGTGACGGCATGAAGGGCATCATTCTGGCCGGTGGGTCCGGCACAAGGCTCTATCCCGTCACCCACGCGGTCAACAAGCAGTTGCTGCCAGTCTATGACAAGCCGATGATCTATTACCCGCTTTCCACCCTGATGCTGGCGGGCATCCGCGACATCCTGATTATTACCTGCCCCGATGACGTGCCGCGCTATCGCGCACTGTTGGGCGACGGCCGGGCCTGGGGCATGCGCATTTCCTACGCCGCCCAGCCTTCGCCGGATGGACTGGCCCAGGCCTTCATCATCGGGCGCGAGTTCGTCGGCCAGGAGTCCGTCTGCCTGATCTTGGGCGACAATATATTTTTCGGCGAGAGCATTCCCGAATTGCTGCGCCAGGCCGCCGGCCTGAAGGAGGGTGCCGTGGTGTTCGGCTATCCGGTCAACGATCCGGAGCGCTATGGCGTGGTGGAGTTCGGGGGGGACGGCCGCGCCATCTCGCTGGAAGAAAAACCCAGCCAGCCGAAGTCCAAGCATGCCGTGACCGGGCTTTATTTCTACGACAATGACGTGCTGGACATTGCCGCCAAGCTCAAGCCGTCACCGCGCGGCGAGCTGGAGATCACCGACGTCAACAAGGTCTATCTGGAGCGGGGAAAGTTGACGGTGCAGCGGTTGGGGCGGGGCATCGCTTGGCTGGACACCGGCACCCATGAAAGCCTGCTGCAGGCCAGCGAGTTCGTGGCAGTGATCGAGACGCGCCAAGGCTTCAAGATCGCCTGTCCGGAGGAAATCGCCTTTCGCCAAGGCTATATCGACGCCGCCGCCCTGGCGGCGCTGGCTACGCCCC
The DNA here is from genome assembly GCA_013697055.1 of Alphaproteobacteria bacterium. Classification (GTDB taxonomy): domain Bacteria; phylum Pseudomonadota; class Alphaproteobacteria; order Micropepsales; family Micropepsaceae; genus Rhizomicrobium. The sequence continues at coordinate 1,560 of JACCXK010000064.1, read as the reverse complement.
TGGGTAAAAGCGCCTATGGCCAATATCTGCTGCGGATTGCCGCCGAGGCGCGATAGCGGTGGAACGGCGCGACTTCTGTACCTATTTCGATCACCGATATTTTCCGCGTGGGCTGGCGCTTTATGAATCCGTGATGGTGCATGTCCCGGACGCGCGGCTGTGGGTATTGTGTCTCAGCCCGGAGTGCCATACGGCATTGGTGAAGCTGGCCCTGCCGGGCGTGGTGCCGGTGGCGATGGGTGATTTTGAGGCCGGCAACGCGGCGTTGGCCGCGGCCAAGGCCAACCGCTCAGTGGTGGAATATTACTTCACCTGCACCCCGTCCTTGATGGACTGGATTCTGAAGCGCGATCCCGGCATCGACATCATCACCTATCTCGACAGCGACCTGTTCTTCTTTTCCGATCCGGCCCCGATCTATGCCCGCTTTGAAGGCTATTCGACCTTGCTGATCGAGCATCGCTTCGCTCCCGCTGTGAAGAAGCAGGAAGTCTATGGCCGTTTCAATGTGGGCTGGGTGAGTTTCCGGCGCGATGCGGATGGGCTGGCGTGCCTGGAATGGTGGCGCGACCGCTGCCTGGAATGGTGCTACGACCGGCTGGAAGACGACCGTTTCGCCGACCAGAAATATCTGGACCGGGTGCCGGGGATGTTCGCCCGGGTGCTGGTGCTGGATCATCCGGGCGCCAATCTGGCGCCCTGGAACCTGGCCAATCACCGGCTGGCAGAGACGAAAGGCGGCCTCACGGTGGATGGCCAACTGCTGATCTTCTTTCACTTTCACGGCTTCAAGAAGCTGCTCCGCTTTGTCTGGCGCACCCATCACCGCAACAACGGCCAGCCCTATCGCGGTTTCCTGGCGCGGCGGCTCTATCGGCCCTATATCCGCGCCTTGCAGCGCGGCGCTGCGCTGGGCGCATCGGTGGAAGTGGGTCCATCACCGCTGTTGCAGCGGCCGCATACCGTGCCCGGCTCACCCACATCGCGCCTCAAGGCGCTGGCCAAAATCCTGCGCTACCGCGACTTCGTCATTCAACGCTGAAGTGGGGCTGTCCCTCCGGCGTGTATTTGTCCACGGCCGAAGATAGATCCTTAGCTAGTTTAGCGAAGAGTCCGTCACGTGTAAGACCGGTCTGCCGCACCAACTCTGACAAGATATCGGGTCCAATCGCATCTTCAAGTTCATGGGGCGTTATTGCTTGGTTTGGCCCAGTCCTGACCCAGGAATGCGCAACTTCTCCCTGCCATGGCTATGGAGTTGGTCAATCAACGTCCTGAGCCCTTTCAACAGGAAGCCCCCGGCGCTAGCGCCGCCAAGCCCACCGGTCAGGCCGCCGAGAATGGCACTCAATCCACCTTGGTCTCCTCCTGACGCCGTTGGAGCCCCGGCGTGTTGGCCAAACATTGCAGCGAGCCTGTCTCGGTTTTGGTAACCTGCCACGGCAACGAGTCCCAGCAGCGCAAGTGGAAATAATTCTGGGCGACAATCCTCCGCGCGGGCCGCTGACAGGAATGACCGCTATTGGCGCATAGCGGACATTGGACTGACCAGGGCGGAAT
>JACCXK010000048.1 GCA_013697055.1 Alphaproteobacteria bacterium | reverse complement strand
CGGCGGGCGCTGGCGGCGCGGCGGAGCGCTTCTTCTCCACCACCACGGCCTTGGTACGGCCATGGCTGAAGCTTTGCTTGACGGTGGAGGTTTCCGTCTTCTTCAGCGACAGTGTTTTGGCCGGGCGCTTGGTTTCGTCGGTATCGCTCATAAATCTCTTTCATTCCGGGGGCGGAAACCTGAAAGGCGTTCCGCATCAAAGGTCAAACGTTCGGCAAGACCGCCCGGCTGGACGGCGGCATGTATCACATTCTCGCGTCCCAGCGCCAAGCCCAATTCGGCGCTGGTCAGGCATTCGATCACCACGCAATTCAGTTCCAACCGGTGCGCGGCAGAGTACAATTTGCGCTTGCCGTCGGCGGCGCCGTCGAACGCTTCGATCAGCGCCTTGGGCGGCTTGGGGCCCTGCAACTCGCGCAGCACATTGTCGAAGCCCAGGAACAACGCGCCCGAGCGGCGGGCCAATCCCAGATCGCCGATCATGCGCGCCAGCAGCGCCTTTTCGGCGCGGGCCGACAGATCGGCGGTGGCCGTCACCTGCGCCTTGGCGGCACGGGAGAAGAGTTTCTTCTCCACCGCCTTGTCGATGGCGGCTTTCGACGCCTCGACCCACAGGCCTCGGCCGGGCAGCTTGGCCGCGGCATCGGGCACCACATTGCCTTCGGGGTCCGCCACAAACCGGATGAGGCGATTTTCGGGCATGACAGTGCCCGACACGATATCGCGCCTCTCGCGCGCGTCCGCGCGCGAGACATCAGAAGAATCCTGGGCGCGCGCACGGCGCGCGCCTGGGGCGCGCATATCATCGTCCTCTTCGGTTGTGGCAGCAGCCGTCATCAAGCTTCGCTGTTCTCCGCTTCGCCGTCTTCGGCGGCTTCTTCTTCCACCACCGGCTCTTCCTCGACCCAGCCGATCTTGACGCGCGCCTTCATCACAATGGCGTTGGCGTCGTCGCTGGTGAGGTTGAAGCCATCCAGGGCGCCAGGAATGCGCACGCGTTCCTTGTCCTTGTTGACCTCGTAATAGCCGATCAGGTCGTCCGTGGCGCAGCCGGCGAGATCTTCCAGCGTCTTGATCTCATGCTCGCCCAGCGCAACCGCCATGGCGGCGGTGACGCCGTCCACTTCCAGCACGTCATCGGTGACACCAAGCGCCAGGCGCTTGTCGTCCATTTCCTTGTTGCGGGCTTCGATGAATTCGACGGCGCGGCTCTGCAGTTCCTGCGCGGTTTCCTCGTCGAAGGCTTCGATCTGCGCCAATTCGCCCAGATCGACATAGGCCACGTCTTCGATGGTGGCGAAGCCTTCCGAAGCCAGCAACTGGGCGACGGTTTCGTCCACGTCCAGCGATTCCATGAACAGCGCGGTGCGGGTGGCGAATTCCTTCTGGCGGCGTTCCGATTCCTCGGCTTCTGTCAGAATGTCGATCTGCCAGCCGGTGAGCTGGGAGGCCAGGCGCACATTCTGGCCGCGGCGGCCGATGCCCAGGGAAAGCTGTTCATCCGGCACCACCACTTCGACCCGGTGGGTGTCTTCGTCCAGCACCACCTTGGTGACTTCGGCGGGGGCCAGGGCATTGACGATGAAGGTCGCCGCTTCGCCGTTCCACGGAATGATGTCGATGCGTTCGCCCTGCAGCTCCTGCACCACCGCCTGCACGCGCACGCCGCGCATGCCGACGCAGGCGCCGACCGGATCGATCGACGAATCCTTGCTGATGACGGCGATCTTGGCGCGGCTGCCCGGATCGCGGGCCACGGCGCGGATCTCGATCACGCCGTCATAGATTTCCGGCACTTCCTGGGCGAACAGCCGCACCATGAACTGGGGATGCGAACGCGACAGGAAAATCTGCGGTCCGCGGGTTTCGCGGCGCACGTCGTAGATATAGGCGCGGATACGGTCGCCGGCGCGGAAGGATTCGCGCGGGATCATCTCGTCGCGGCGGACAACGCCTTCGGCCTTGCCGAGGTCGACCACGACCGAGCCGAACTCCGAACGCTTGACCACGCCATGCACCACTTCGCCGATACGGTCCTTGTATTCGTCATACTGGCGCTCGCGCTCGGCGTCGCGCACCTTCTGCACAATCACCTGCTTGGCGTTCTGGGCGTTGATGCGGTTGAAATCCACCGGCGGCAGGGTCTCGGCGATGATGTCGCTGATCTGGGCATCCGGGTTACGCTTGCGCGCATCGACCAGGCTGATCTCGGTCTTGTCGTTCTCGACCATCTCCACGACATGCAGATAGCGCGAGACATGGGTCTCGCCCGTCTTGGGGTCGATATCGACCTTGATGTCGTTCTCGGTGCCGTAATGGGCCTTGGCGGCGCGCTGCATCGCCTCTTCCATCGCGGTCAGCACCACCTGCTTGTCGATGGATTTGTCGCGCGCGACGGCGTCGGCGATCTGCAAAAGTTCCAGCCGGTTGGCGGCTACGATACCTGCCATTTTACTTCTCCTGTTGCGCTGGTGTGCGCGTCTTTGAATGTTCGTTGATGAGCTTGTCGGTGAGTACGAGTTTGGCGTTGGCTATGGCGCGAAAGGGAAACTTGATTTCATCATTGCCGATGCTGGTGTCACGAATGCGAACGTCCTGGCCGTCCAGCCCCAGCAGGGTGGCGCGGAAGCGCTTCTTGCCTTCGTGCGGGGCGATAAGTTCGATCTTGGCCTCGTGGCCGCTCCAGCGCGAAAAATCCATCGGGCGGGTCAGCGGCCGGTCGATGCCGGGCGAGGAGACTTCGATCTCGTAATCGCCCTCGATCGGGTCTTCGGTCTCGATGAAATCCAGCAAGGCATGGCTGAGTGCCGCGCAGCCTTCGACATCCATGGTGCCGTCGGGACGCTCGGCCATCACCTGCAAGGTCTTGGCAGCGCCGCCCATGATGCGCAGGCGCACCAGCTTGAAACCCGCTTTTTCGATCACGGGTTCAAATACCGGTTCCAGATTTGTGGCGGCAATGATGATGAGAGGCTCCAATACAAAGGCTTTCCCCCGCGGCGGCCCTTTCGGACTGCCACACAACGAACATCTGTTGTTTGGGATGGCGGCTATTTACGCCCCGGACCCTACAAATACAAGGGTCAATGCTTGGCGGGTGAGGCTATGCCAACATTGACTTCCCCGCCCGGAATGGGGGCGGCGAGGGCTTTTTGGCGGGCTTCCTGAGCTTGCCGCTTCTGGGCCCGTTCATATTTGGCGATGGGCGAGGGCAGAACCATCATCAGGGCGAAGGCCAGGGTGCAGAAGGCCGCGACGACCACGATCCCGATCTCGCCAAAGCTGGTGCGGTAAATGGGGCGGACATAGTCATCGTCATCGGGGCCGGGTTTTGTCATGCCCCGGTTTTAGCCCTTCGCACGAAGCGGAGGAAGGTCGGCAGGCCTTTAATCGCCTTGGTCTCATACCGGGTTGGCGGCCAATCGGCGGGCCGGCTTTTCCAGTCCGACGGGCTTTGCGCCAGCCAGTCAAAGCCGGGATGGGCCATCAGCCGCTCCAGGGCATAGGGCAGATAGCTTTTGTCGTCTGTGGCAAAACGAAGTTCCGCACCCGGTTTGAGCACCCGGGCCAGGCTGTCCAGAATCTCCATCTGCAGGAAACGGCGTTTGTGATGTCGGGTCTTGGGCCAAGGATCGGGAAACAGCAAAAAGAACTGGCCCAGGCTGGCATCCGGCAGGGCTTCGATGATTTCCGAGCCATCGCCCTCGTATAAACGAACAGTGTTCAGCGGCGTTTCTTCCAGCTTGGTCAATAGCTTGGCCATGCCCATCTCATAGGGTTCGGCACCGATCAGGCCCACCTGGGGATGCTGGGCGGCCTGCCACACCAGATGCTCGCCCGCGCCAAAACCCACCTCCAGCCAGACTTCCTGAACAGTGTTCGGAAACTGGGCCAGGGGATCGCCGCCCGGAACATAGGCCAGCGCGCCCAACAGTGTTTGGCGAAGCCCGGCCTGCCGCGCCGACAGCTTGGGACCCTTGCGCCGGCCATAAAGCTTGCGGCGGTGGCGATCGGGATGATCCGGCGTGTCCATCGAGCCCTTTAAAGCACAACCGCCGCCCTGCGGGCGCAGGACGGCGGCTGGGTATTCAAACAAACGATCTTAAGACAGGGCGGCCTTGATCTGGGCGGCCAGGTCGGTCTTTTCCCAGGAGAAGCCGCCATCCGCATCGGGCTCGCGGCCGAAATGGCCGTAGGCCGAGGTGCGGGCGAAGATCGGCTTGTTGAGGTCCAGATGCTCGCGGATGCCGCGGGGCTTCAGGTTCATCGCCTGGGGCAGGATCGTTTCCAGCTTGGCTTCGTCCACGTTACCGGTGCCGTGCAGGTCGACATAGACCGACAGCGGCTCGGCCACGCCGATGGCATAGGCAAGCTGGATGGTGCAGCGGTCTGCCAGGCCGGCGGCCACCACATTCTTGGCCAGATAGAGCGCGGCATAGGCGGCCGAACGGTCCACCTTGGTGGAGTCCTTGCCGCTGAACGCGCCGCCACCGTGCGGGGCCGCGCCGCCATAGGTGTCGACAATGATCTTGCGCCCGGTGAGGCCGCAATCGCCGTCCGGACCGCCGATCACGAAGGAGCCGGTGGGATTGATGTGCCACACGGTCTTGTCGTTGATCCATTCGGCGGGCAGCGTTTCGCGGATATAAGGCTCCACGATCTTGCGGATGTCGGCGCTGGTCTGGCTTTCATGGGCATGCTGGGTGGAGAGCACGATCTGGGTCGCTTCCACCGGCTTGCCGTTCGAATAACGCAGCGTTACCTGGCTTTTGGCGTCAGGCAGCAAGGTGGCTTCCTTGCCCGACTTGCGCACCTTGGCCAGCAATTCCAGGATTTTATGGCTGTAGAACAGCGGCGCCGGCATCAGCGCCGGGGTCTCGCGGCAGGCATAGCCGAACATGATGCCCTGGTCGCCCGCGCCTTCATCCTTGTTGCCGGAGGCGTCCACGCCCTGGGCGATGTGCGCCGACTGGGCGTGCAGCAGGACTTCGACATTGGCGTTGCGCCAGTGGAAACCGTCCTGCTCGTAACCGATGTCCTTGATGGCCTTGCGCGCCACGTCTTCCACGTCACCGGCCTGGACCTTCTTGGGGCCGCGGGTTTCGCCGGCGATCACGACGCGGTTGGTGGTGCACAGAGTTTCGCAGGCGGCGCGAATATCCCAGGGGCTCATGCCTTCCTTGGGGCCTTCGCGGAAGAACAAATCCACCACCTCGTCGGAAATGCGGTCGGCGACCTTGTCGGGATGACCTTCCGAAACGCTTTCGGAGGTGAACAGATAGTCGGAGCGCGCCATTGGGGGACCCTTACTTTTGCGGAGGCGCTTTCTTACAGGGTTAGGCCCTTGGGTCAACAGGATATGTCAATTATGACATATCCTGTGTTGCCGCAGGGGATTCCCCAGCGCGGAACACGTGCTATACAGCGCAAAACCGCTGGAAACCGCAATGCGCACCGCCACCGTCGAACGCAAGACCCGCGAAACCGAGATCGCCGTCTCCCTGGACCTGGACGGGACCGGGGACAGCGACATCGATACCGGCATCGGCTTCCTGGACCATATGCTGGAGAGCTTCTCACGCCACTCCATGATCGATCTGAAAGTGCGGGCCACCGGCGACCTGCATGTCGATTACCACCACACCACCGAGGACACCGCCATCGTCATCGGCCAGGCGGTGAAACAGGCGCTGGGCGATTTTGCCGGCATCACCCGTTTCGGCTCGGCCCTGATCCCGATGGACGAAGCCCTGACCCGCGTGGCGCTGGACCTGTCCAACCGGCCCTACCTGATCTGGAAGGTGACCATACCGAAGCCGAAATTGGGCGAAATGGACACCGAGCTGTTCAAGGAATGGTTCCAGGCCTTCGCCCAGAATGCCGGCGCCTGCCTGCACATCGAAAATCTTTATGCAGACAACAGCCATCACATTGTCGAGACCTGCTTCAAGGGCCTGGCGCGGGCGCTGCGTCAGGCGATCTCGGTGGATGAGCGGCTGGATGGCGCGAGTCCTTCGAGCAAGGGCTCGCTCTAAACCCTCACTCTCCATGGCCGGGCTTGACCCGGCCATCCAAGGCCGCAAACTCGCTAGTGAGCCTTTGACTCTGGATGGGCGGCTCAAGGCCGCCCATGGTGATTATTGATATGATCTCTTCCTCCACCGCCGCAGAAGTCGCGCGCGGGGTGAGCCGCCTTCTGTTGGAAGAGGGCTACTCACCCATCCTGGAATTCACCCTGCCCAATGGGCGGCGGTTGGATGTCGCCGCCATTGGCCCGGGCGGCGAGATGCTGGGGGTGGAGATCAAGGTGGCGCTGGCCGATTTGCGCGGCGACGGCAAATGGCCGGAATACCTCGACTACTGCGATCTCTTCTATTTCGCCATTCCGCCGGATTTCCCGCACGAGCATGTGCCGCACCAGACCGGACTGATCGTCGCCGACCGTTATGGCGGCGCCGTCATCAAGGAAGCCGAAGCGCAGACCTTGCACGCCAGCCGGCGCAAGGCCGTTACCATCAGCTTTGCGCGCTGCGCGGCGGAACGGCTGTCGCGCAACCTGGACGCTATCGCCATGTCGCAAACCCCCGGACTGGTCATATCTGAAGGGAAGTAGGGCCCGATGTTGAGTAAAGCCGAAGCGCGCAAAGTGATGCTGTCCATCCCCGGCACAGATGAACGGCTGTGGTTCAACCAGCCCTCGATCTTTATCCATGACCGTTTCCTGGCCAAGACCCATCACAAGGAAGATGCGGTTACCCTGCAGGTCGGCTCGATGGAAATGCGCGACATGATGCTGGAGGCCGAGCCCAAGCTTTTCTACATCACCGACCATTACCGCAAATTCCCCTTTGTGCTGATCCGCCTGTCGGCGCTGACCAAGACGGTGCTGAAAGAGATGCTGGTGGGACGCGCCGCGCAGCTTGCGGCGATGAAGCCGATCAAGCGCGCGCCAAAAAGCGCAAAAAGAAAATCGCCAAGAAAGTTGCGAAGACGGTTAAGCGCTGAGCCGCCCCACCAGCGTCTGGTGAAGGCCTTGCAATGCCTCAGGTATGACGGGGCTGAAACACAGGCTAACGAGCGATTTTGTGCCAGAATGGTGCGCCTTGGGCGCGCTGGCGCTGTTGGATGCCGCCTGGGCGGCCCATATCCATCTCGATTTCGTCGTCGCGCCACGGGACTTTCTGATTCTGGCGCTGGCGTTAAGCGTCACCTTCGCGCTGCGCGGCTTCGCGCTTCGCCGCGGCGGGCTGACGGCGGAATATTTCGCGCTGACCCTGGCAGCTTCAACCGCCATCTGCGCCCTGTCCTATCTGTGTCTGGCCTCCGCCGGTCCGCTGGTGGACAGCAGGTTGATGGCGATGGACCAGGCGGTGGGCTTTGACTGGCTGGCCGGTTACCGCTTTGTCCAGGCCCATCCCGCGCTGGCGGCGCTGTTGGGGCTCGCCTATGACAGCCTGGTCTATCAGGGCCTCTATTTCTGTCTGCTGCTGGGGTTGATGAATGCGCGCCAGCAACTGCGCGACATGTTCTGGCTGTTCCTGATCACCGGCATCCTGGCTTGCGCCGGCGCTGTCCTGTTTCCCGCGCTGGGACCGTCGAACTTCTACAACATCCAGACCGATAACGGCTTTGTGCCGGTGATGCAGCATCTCTTGTCAGGACGCGACCTGCATTTCGCGCTGTCGGGCATGACCGGGGTGGTGAGCTTTCCTTCCTTCCACACCGCCATGGCGCTGACCTATTGCTGGGCCTTCCGCAAAACCGGAATCATCAGTGCCGCGATCACGGCTTTGAACATCATCATGCTGTGCGCCGTGCCCTTCTTCGGCGGGCACTATCTGGTGGACATGGTAGCAGGCGCGGCGGCGATGCTGCTGGCGCTGGCGATACTGAAGGCCGCGCCGCTTTTAATCCGCAAGCCTATCGCGGCGAGCGCTTCGCCAGAATCCGCTGCAGCGTACGGCGATGCATATTGAGCCGGCGCGCGGTTTCCGAAACATTGTGGCCGCATAATTCATAGACGCGCTGGATATGCTCCCAGCGCACCCGGTCGGCCGACATGGGATTTTCCGGCGGCTTGGGCTTGGAGCCCGGCACCGCCATCAGCGCCGCCAGGATATCGTCGGCATCGGCGGGCTTGGGCAGATAATCGATCGCGCCATATTTCACGGCCGCCACGGCGGTGGCGATATTGCCGAAACCGGTCAGCACCACTACCCGGCTTTCGGGGCGGATGGTGTGCAAGGTTTCCACCACGTCCAGCCCATTGCCGTCATCCAGCTTCAGGTCGACCACGGCATAGGCGGGCGGCGCTTCCTTGGCGCGGGCTTTGCCTTCCGCCACGGACTCCGCCTGGGTGACGGCAAAGCCGCGCGCTTCCATGGCCCGGGCCAGGCGCTCACGCAGCGGACGGTCGTCTTCGACCAGCAGGAGAGTTTTGTCGTCACTCATACTTTTTCCTATGGCCGGCCTTCGGCCGACGCGGGCGCTTTAGGTCACTTTTGCCAAGGGGTCAAACAATGGGGGTCAAACATTTCAGCCGGCCTCAGACTGGGTCGGCGGCTGGGGTCCGTCAATCACCCCGCGCGCCCAGCGGATGGAAACCTTCGCCCCGCCGCTGGACGGATTCTCCGCCTTAACCACGCCGCCGGTCTGTTCCAGCAGAATCTTGGCGATGAAAAAGCCCAGCCCCATGCCTTCATGCTCGTCCAGCGGGCCTTGCGGACCCATGTCATTCTCGCCCAGGGCGTTCTGGCCCGGCCGCGAGGTGATGTAGGGCTCGCCCAGGGTGGAGAAAATTTCCGGCGCAAAGCCCGGTCCGTCATCGGTCACCGAAATATGGAGAAACTGCTCGTCCCAGCCAGCCTCCACCGCCACCAGGGAATGGGCGAAGTCGGCGGCATTCTCGATGATGTTGCTCAAGCCATGCAGCAGTTCGGGCGCGCGCCAGACCTCGGGGACCGCGCCGTCGGCGGCGGGCGGGGTCAGGGTGACGCGGATCTCGATATCCTCGCCGCGATGCACGGCTACCAAATCGTCGAGGAACGGCCCCAGCGGCAGGCGGGCTGTGGCGCCCAGCATGGCTTCTTCGGGATTGGCGAGACGGGCGATGATGGTGCGGCAGCGCTCGGCCTGTTCGCGCAAGAGCCTGACGTCATCGGCATCGGTGGAATTTGGCGGGAGTGAGCGTTCCAGCTCCCGCGCCACCACCGCGATGGTGCCCAAGGGTGTGCCCAGCTCATGCGCCGCCGCCGTGGCCAGCGCGCCCAAGGCGGCGAGGCGATGCTCGCGCGACAGCGCCAGCTGGGTGGCGGCCAGGCCCGCCGACATGCGCGAAGACTCCGATGCGATGCGCCAGGCATAGACCGAGGTAAACCCGATGCCGATCACCAGCGCCGTCCAGATGCCCGCCTGGTAAAGTTGCGGCAGGTTCAGGGGCGGTCCCTCGGGCCAGGGCAGCGGCCTGTGCACCACGGCAATCACCGACACCGAGGCGAAGGCGATGCCCGCCAGGATCAGGACATTGCCAAGATTGAGGGTGGTGGCGGCGATCACCACCGGCGCCAGGAACATCAGGGCGAAGGGATTGGCGATGCCGCCGGTCAGGTACAGCAGCGCCGCCAGTTGCAGCACGTCGAAGGCCAGGTAAAACGTCGCCTCGCGGTTGGTCAGGCGGTGCGCCGGAGGATAGCGGACCGCCAGCGCGATATTCAGCGCGCCGCTGACCGCGATGGCGATGGCGCAATAGAGAATGGGTAGCGAATAGCCCAGCGCGAAATAGACCAGGAACAGCGCCGCGGACTGGCCGGCAATGGCCAGCCAGCGCAGGTTCGACAGGGTGCGCAGGCGCACGCGCCCGCCCGCGCCCACGCTTTGGGCGAAACCCCGTGCCATCTCCTTGCGCGCCAAATCCCACTTCCCTGAAGGCTGGATCGGGATTAGAGCATTGCCGATGTTGCGCAACAAGCAAGCCCTGATCCCGTATCTGCTGCTGTTCGCGGCGTTGGCCGGCGGCCTCATCTGGCATGAAAGCGAAAATGTGCCGGGGCTGGGCCGCAGCGTGATCACCGGCCAGGCCGATATCGGCGGCCCCTTCAAGTTGATCGACCACACCGGCAAGCCGGTGACCGAAGCGGATTTTCGCGGCCGCTACCTGCTGATCTATTTCGGCTACAGCTTCTGTCCCGATGTCTGTCCCACCACTCTGGCGGTGATGGCCCAGGCGCTGGACAAGCTCGGGCCCGAAGCGCGGCGCGTGACCCCCGTCTTCATCACCATCGATCCGGAGCGCGACACGCCCAAGGTGCTGGCCGATTACATGAAAGCCTTCGGCCCCAGCTTTGTCGGGCTGACAGGCAGCGTCGACGCCATCAAGGACGCCGAAAAGAAATACCGCGTCTATGCCGTGAAGAAGCCGCTGGATCCGGCCAAGCCCAAAGCCGGCTATGGCATGGATCATTCTTCGGTGCTGTATCTGATGGGCCCGAACGGCAAGCTGATCAGCTTCTATGATGAAGCGATCTCGCCGGACAATCTGGCGAAAGAGTTACGGCAGAAGATTTAATCAAGCGCTCACTATCATCCCCGGCGAGCACGAGCGATAGCGAGTGCGAGGGAAGGGGACCCAGGTTCCCGCCACCTCGTGATGTTAAACAGCCTGGGTCCCCTTCCCTCGCGGCTGGTCGCCGCTCGCCGGGGATGACAGTTGGTGTGTTTAGAGCGCCGTCGGCAATGGCAAACCATTCTGGGAACACGCCGCGATCAGCGTGTTGTGCATCAGGCAGACAATCGTCATGGCGCCGACGCCGCCAGGCACTGGAGTGATGGCGCCGGCGACTTCTTTCGCCGCTTCATAATCCACGTCACCGACCAGCTTGTATTTGCCCTCACCCGTATCGACGCGATTGATGCCGACATCGATCACCACCGCGCCCGGCTTGATCCAGTCGGCCTTGACGAATTCCGGCTTGCCGATGGCGGCGACCAGAATGTCGGCGCGGCGGGCCAGGCCCGGCAAATCCTTCGACCGCGAATGGGCCATGGTGACGGTGGCATTGGCGGCCAGCAGCAATTGCGCCGCGGGCTTGCCGAACAGCAGCGAGCGGCCGATCACCAGCGCCTCCTTGCCGGCGATGTCGCCCATATATTCCTTCAACAGCAGCATCACGCCCGACGGGGTGCAGCTCACCAGATGGGCGCGGCCCGACAGCAAGAGCCCGGCATTCTTCGGCGTCAGCGCATCGACATCCTTGGCGGGGTCCAGCGCGTCCAGCACGGCGTTCTCGTCCAGGTGCTTGGGCAGCGGCAGTTGCACCAGGATACCGTGCACCGAAAGATCGGCGGAAAGCGCCTTCACATGCGACAGCAATTCATTCTGGCTGACATCGGCGGGCAGTTCGATATGCACCGACTTGAAGCCGATGGCTTCGGCGGTCTTGCGCTTGTTCCGGACATAGACTTCCGAGGCCGGGTCCTTACCCACCAGCACGGTGGCGAGGCCCGGCTGCAGGCCGTGTTTGGATGTGAGCTCGGCGGTATAGGCGGCGATCTTCTCGCGCAATTTTGCGGCGCTGGCCTTGCCGTCAATGACCGTGCCCGTCATCTCCTAGATCCCGAAGCGGAACGACGCCCAGGTGATCGTGTATTGCAGGAACCAGATGATCACGAACACGACGATGGGTGACAGGTCGAGCCCGCCGATCGCCGGCAGCACCTTGCGGATGGGACGGAACACCGGCTCGGTCAGGGCGATGAGGATGCGCAGCAGGGTGCGCACGAAATTGTTGTACTGGTTGATGACATTGAAGGCGGTCAGCCAGCTCACGATCACCGCGGCGATCACGATCCACTTGTAGATTTCCAGCACTTCGATCAGCAGGGCGGCGATGGGGTTCAGCATGCTTTTTAATGGCCTATCGCTTCGCTACTTGAGGCCCACCTTGTACCGGGGGGAACCGTGCCGGAAAAGCCCGAAAATCAGGGGCCGCTTGACAGGGGAAAGGCCTGATCCCTACAAACCCGCCTCCCCGGCGGTGCCGGGAAGACCGGTTCGGGGCTGTAGCTCAGTTGGGAGAGCGCCTCGTTCGCAATGAGGAGGTCAGCGGTTCGATTCCGCTCAGCTCCACCATTCCTTCAAGGAATGGGCTCCGAACCGAAACCCTCTTTTTCTTATCCGCGCCCCGGCCTTCGCAAACCCTTTGGGCTGCTCGGCGTTCGGGCGGCCAAAGGTCCACTGGACCTTTGGCTGATCGCCCTCACCGTTCGCAATGAGGAGGCCAGCGGTTGCTCGGGCGGCTTGGCCGCCGCCCTCGATCGCTCAGCTCCACCATTCCCAACCCGCCGGATGGCGGGTTGGGAATGGTGCCGAGCACGCCGCGCGACAGCGCAGTGAGGCGTGCGAGGCCCACGAACCGGGCCCTCTTACTTCCCCGTATACGTCACCCGCCAGACCACATTCGCCACGTCATCGGCGATCAACAGGCTGCCGTCCTTGGCCACCGCCAGGCCCACCGGGCGGCCCCAGACCTTGGCAGGCTGGCCGCTGTCGCCCATGCCGTTCCAGAAGCCGGTGGCGAAATTCTCATAGCCGTTGACCGGCTTGCCGTTCGCAAAATGTACCCGCACCACCTTGTAGCCTGTGGGATTGCCTGCATTCCACGAGCCGTGCAGCGAGACAAAAGCATCGCCTTTGTAGTCGGCCGGGAAATTCGCGCCGGCATAGAACGCCAGCCCCGTCGGCGCGCTATGGGCATGGAACAGCACGTCGGGCGTGATGGTGGAGGCCACCTTGCCGGCCGGCGCCTTGGCGCCCCACACCGGATCGGGATTCTTGCCGATATAGGCATAAGGATAACCGTAGAATCCGCCCTGCTTGACGCTGGTCAGATAATCCGGCGGCAGCTCGTCGCCCAACCCGTCACGCTCATTGGTGACGACATAGGGCGTGTTGGTGCCCGGCGCGAAGGCGATGCCGACCGGATTGCGGATGCCGCTGGCGAATTCGCTCATGCTGCCATCGGCATTGATCTTGAAGACCTGCGCCCCCGGCTTGTAGTCCGAGATATTGTCTCTGCTGCCCAGCGCCAGATAGAGCCCGCCGTCCGGCGCAAAGGCGATGTTGCGGGTGATGTGGCCGTTCTTGGGCTGCAGGTCGGCAACCTTGGTAGTGACTTTTTCCGGCTTGCCGGCGCTGGTCTGGCCGTCGGTATAGGCAAAACGCCAGATGCCCCGGACATCGCCGACATAGAGA
>JACCXK010000040.1 GCA_013697055.1 Alphaproteobacteria bacterium | reverse complement strand
GTGCCGCGGTTGACCCCGGGGGGCGGCCATGGCATCGCCAGTTTCCCGCTCCGAGCGTTTCCTTTCCGCCATGTCGCTGCCCCGCCTGATTTCCGGACTTTCCGAAATTGCCCCGAATCACGACGCGCTGATCTGCGACGTCTGGGGCGTGGTGCATGACGGCAGCCGCCATCATCCCGCCGCCGCCGAGGCGCTGTACCGCTTCAAGGACAAGCATGGGCCGGTGGTGCTGCTGACCAATGCGCCGCGGGTGCCGGCGGAAGTCGCCGCCCAGTGCACCAGTTATGGCCTGCCGCCCGACTGCTATGACGCGATCGTCAGTTCCGGCGGCGCGGCGCGCGATGAACTGGCGCGGCGCAGCGCGGCGGGTACGCTGGCCCTGCATTATATCGGGCCCGACCGCGACCTGCCGATGATCGAGGGCCTCGATATCCGTCGCACGGCGATAGCCGATGCCGAAGTGGCGCTGGCCATCGGGCTGCGCGACGACATGGCCGAGACGGTGGCCGACTATTCCGATGAGCTTGCGGCGATGCAGGCCCGCGGCCTGACCATGCTCTGCGCCAATCCCGATCTGGTGGTGCACCGGGGCACAAGGCTGGTCTATTGCGCCGGGTCGCTGGCCAAGGCCTATGAGGCGTTGGGGGGCGCGGTGATCTATTACGGCAAGCCGCATTTGCCGGTGTATCAGGCCGCCTTAGCGGCCGCTGGCAACCCCAAACGTCCCCTGGCGGTGGGCGATGGCCTCCTGACCGACATAAAAGGCGCCAATGCCGCAGGCCTGCCGGTGCTGTTCATCGCCGATGGGGTTCATGGCGAGGAGATTGCGCCTTATACTGACGAACATCTGGCGGCTCTGTTCTCCCGGTTCGGGGCAATGGCGGGAACCGTCACCCGCAAACTGGCCTGGTGAACAATGCCCAGCGTATATCTTGACGAAATCAAGCCCGGCATGTCGGCCAGCAGCACCCACACCGTTACCGAACGGGATGTGGAGCTGTTCGGCGAAGCCACCGGCGACATGAACCCGGTGCATTTCGACGAAGAGTTCGCGCGGCGGACCGTGTTCCGCGGCCGCGTCGCCCATGGCGCGCTCAGCATCGGCTATATCTCGGCGCTGCTGGGCACCCAGCTGCCGGGCGAGGGCTCGATCTTCCTCTCCGCCAGCATCGTATTCAAAATTCCGGTGCGGATCGGCGACACGGTCGTGACCTCGGCCACGGTGCGCGAAGTCAATGGCCGTTTGGTGGTGATGGATTGCGCCTGCAGCGTGGACGGCAAGCTGGTGCTGACGTCGGAGGCGCAGTTGCTGGCGCCCAAGCGCCCCTCCTCCGGTTGATTTGGGGCGTAATGCGAATCTTCCGCCATTATGATGACGTGCCCGCCGCCTTGCGCGGCGCGGTGGTGGCGATCGGCAATTTCGACGGCGTGCACCGGGGCCACCGCGCCCTGATCGCGGAGGCCAAGGTCCAGGCCGAAGCGCGGCGCAGCCCGCTGGCGGTGCTGAGTTTCGAGCCGCATCCGCAAGAGTTTTTCAAGCCGTCACCCGATTGTTTCCGCCTGACGCCGTTGCGCGCCAAGGCGCGGCTGTTGTCGGATCTCGGTGTCGATGCGTTGTTCGCGCTGAACTTCGACGGCGAAATGGCAAGCCGCAGCCCTCAGGATTTTGTGCTGAATGTGCTGGTCAACGGGCTCGGCATCTCCGGCGCGGTGGTGGGCCATGATTTTGAGTTCGGCCAGAAACGCGCCGGCAATCTCGCCACGCTTTCTTACATGGGCGAGATGGAAGGCTTCACCGTCACCGCCTTCGACACGGTCACCGCCTCCGGCGACGAGAAGATTTCCTCCACCCTGATCCGCAAGATGCTGCGCGAGGCGCGGCCCGAAGAGGCGGCGCGGCTGCTCGGCCATCCCTGGGCGGTGGAGGCCCGGGTCGAGCATGGCGATGCGCGGGGCCGCACCATGGGCTTTCCCACCGCCAACATGCATCTGGGCCACTGCCTGGCACCGGCCTTCGGGGTCTATGCAGTGCGGGTCAACATCCTGGAAGGCGACCGGGCGGTTTCGCGCCATGACGGCGTGGCCAATTTCGGCATCCGCCCCATGTACCAGGTGAATGTGCCGCTGCTGGAAACCCACCTGTTCGATTTCGACGGCGACCTCTACGGCAAATACCTGTCAGTGGAGCTGATCCAGTACATCCGCCCCGAAGCCAAATTCCCGGGGCTGAACGCCTTGATCGCCCAGATCGCCTCCGATGCGGTCAAGGCACGGGGAATCCTTGCGAAAACGGCCTAGTGGACGGTTTGGACACCCCCTGTTAGAAGCGTCCCCCATGTCCGACAAACCTGCCGCAACCCCCGATTATCGGGCGACTCTGTTCCTGCCCGCGACCGACTTTCCCATGAAAGCGGGGCTGCCGGAGGCCGAGCCCAAATGGCTGGCGCATTGGGCGGAAATCGACCTCTACGGCAAGCTTCGCGCGCGCGCCAAAGGCCGGCCGTTGTTCGTGCTGCATGACGGTCCGATCTACGCCAATGGCGACATCCATTCCGGCACCGGGCTCAACCACATCCTCAAGGACTTTGTGGTGCGTAGCCAAGGCATGCTGGGCAAGGACGCGCCCTATGTGCCGGGCTGGGACTGTCATGGCCTGCCCATCGAATGGAAGGTCGAAGAAAAATTCCGTGCCGAAGGCAAGGCCAAGGACGACATCCCCAAGGATGTGCTGCGCACCGAGTGCCGCAAGTTCGCCGGCCATTGGTTGAACATCCAGCGTGAGCAGATCAAGCGGCTGGGCCAGATCGGCGATTTCGAGCATCCCTACACCACCATGAACTTCAAGGCCGAAGCGGTGATCGCCCGCGAGGCGATGAAGTTCGTGGAGAATGGCTTGCTCTATCGCGGCTTCCGGCCGGTGATGTGGTCGCCGGTGGAGAAGACCGCATTGGCCGACGCCGAAGTCGAGTATCACGAGAAACAGTCGCCCACCATTTACGTGAAATTTCCGCTGGTGAAGTCATCGCCGGAATTGGCGCATACCTTCATCGTGATCTGGACCACCACGCCCTGGACCATTCCGGGCAACCGCGCCATCGCCTATTCGCCGGATATTTCCTACGGCCTCTATGAAGTGGCGGACGCCACCGACGGCAGCATGGCGCGGCCCAGCGAGCATCTGCTGCTGGCCGACACGTTGGCGGAACAGGTCGCCAAGCATGCCAAGATGATGATCTCCCGCGTGCGCACCGTGCCGGCGGATGAGCTGAAGGGTTTGGTGGCGGCGCATCCGCTGCGCAGCCTGGGCTACACGTTCGACGTGCCCGTGGTGCCGGCCGGTTTCGTCACCGCCGATACCGGCACCGGCTTTGTCCATAACGCGCCCGGCCATGGCGAAGATGACTTCGAGCTGATGCTCAGCCTGGACCGCGATTATCCGGCCAAGAATCCGGATGCCTTCAGCCTGGTGCAGCCGGACGGTTCCTATGCGCCGCATGTCCCGGGCTTTGCCGGCAAGCGCATCCTGACGCCGGAAGGCAAGGACGGCGACGCCAATGGCGCGGTGATCAAGGAACTGATCGCCCATGGCAAGCTGCTGGCCAAGGGCACCTTGCGCCATTCCTATCCGCATAGCTGGCGTTCCAAGGCGCCGGTGATCTTCCGCGCCACGCCGCAATGGTTTGTGGCCATCGACAAGCCGTTCCATGATGGAAAGACCCTGCGCGAGTTGGCGCTGAAGGCGATCGGCGAGACCCAATGGTATCCGCCGCGCGGCGCCAACCGCATCGGCTCCATGGTCGAAGGCCGCCCCGACTGGGTGCTGTCACGCCAGCGCGCCTGGGGCGTGCCGCTCGCGATCTTTGTCGAGAAGAAGACCGGCCATGTGCTGAACGATCCGGCCGTGTTCAAGCGCATCGAACAGGCTTTCGAAACTGAGGGCGCCGATGCCTGGTTCACTTCGCCGCCATCGCGCTTTCTGGGTGAGGGGCGCAATGCGGATGACTTCGAACAGGTCACCGATATCCTGGATGTGTGGTTCGATTCCGGCTCCACCCACGTCTTTGTCGTGGAACATCCCATTGACGCCAATTGGCCCAGGGCCGAGCGCGCGGACCTGTATCTGGAAGGCTCCGACCAGCATCGCGGCTGGTTTCAGTCCTCGCTGTTGGAAAGCGTCGGCACCACCGGCCGCGCGCCCTATAAGGGCGTCTTGACCCACGGCTTCGTCCTGGACAAGGACGGCCGCAAAATGTCCAAGAGCCTGGGCAACACATTGGCGCCGCAGGTGATCGCGGAAAAGAACGGTGCGGAGATTTTGCGCCTGTGGGCAGCGTCGTCGGACTTCACCGAGGACCTGCGCATCGGTGACGACATCATCAAGGCCAATGTCGAGGCCTATCGGCGGCTGCGCAACACCATCCGCTTCATGCTCGCCAACCTGTCGGTCTTTGACGAAAAGGAGCGCATCGATTTTGCGCAGATGCCGGAGCTGGAGCGCTTCATGCTGGCGCGCCTGGCCGAGATCGACGACATCGTCCGCAAGGCCTATGAGAATTTCGACTTCGGTCTGGTGAATTCCACCCTGTTCAATTTCTGCACCAACGACCTGTCGGCCTTCTATTTCGATATCCGCAAGGATGCGTTGTACTGCGATGCCGCCTCCAGCGCCCGCCGCCGCGCCACCCGCACGGTGACCGACGAGATTTTCCGCCGCATCGTCACCTGGTTCGCGCCCATCCTCTGCTTCACCATGGAAGAAGCCTGGACCCTGCGCTTCGGCATGGACGAGAGCGTGCATCTCAACGATTTCTTCCCTGCGCCCGCTGCGTGGGCCAATGCCGATCTGGTCAGGAAATGGACCCGCGTGCGCGAGTTGCGCCGGGTGGTCACCGGTGCGCTGGAACTGGCGCGCGCCGACAAGACCATCCGCTCCAGCCTGGAAGCCGCGCCCGTGCTGGTGCTAAGCGAGGCGTCCGACAAGGCGTTGTTCGAGTCCATCGATCTGGCGGAAATCGCCATCACCTCGGTTGCCTCTGTTGAAGTGGCCTCCAGTCTCGACGGACTTTATGCCGTGTCGGAGATCAAGGGCGCCGCCGCCAAATTCGTGAAAGCCTCCGGTGACAAGTGCGCCCGCTGCTGGCGGGTGCTGGAAGAGACGCGCGCCGACACCCATCTGTGCAATCGCTGCACCGATGCGGTCGGCGGGTTGGGGCGGGCATGACCTCGTCCACCAAAACGGGGCTTCAACCGCGCGAGATCGGCATGATCGCCGCCGCCCTGGCGCTGGCGGCCGACCAGGGTTCCAAGCTGTTCATGCTCTACGGCGCCGGCTTCGCCCATATGCCGCCGGGCGCGTCGGTGCCGGTCTTGCCGTTTTTTAACCTGGTGATGGTGTGGAACCCGGGTATCTCCTATGGCCTGTTCCCGGCCTCGGGCCTGGGAACCGCCGTGCTGATCGGCCTTTCGGTCGTGGCGGTGGCGGTTCTGGGCTGGCTTTTGTGGCGTTCCACCAGCCGGTCCCTGGCAATCGGCTATGGCCTGATTATCGGCGGGGCGCTGGGCAACAACCTGGTCGACCGGCTGGTCTACGGCAAGGTGGCGGATTTTTTCCACTTTTACGGCTTCGGCTATGACTGGTATGTCTTCAATATAGCCGACCTGGCGATCACCTTTGGGGCCATGGCCATCCTGTATGATGTGCTCAAGCCCGAACATCCGCCCGAACACCAGGAAGCGTCGTCCGATGGCCAAGAGGTCTGACATGAAATTGTTGAATGCGGTTCTGGCGGTGAGCCTGTGCGCGGTGGCGCTCAGCGGTTGCGATTCCTTTCGCCGGGTCGCGGGGCTGAACAAGAAGTCCCCCGACGAATTCGCTGTCACCACCAAGGCGCCGCTGGTGATTCCGCCGGACTTCAACCTGCGTCCGCCCATGCCCGGCGCGCCGCCCACCAACCAGCTGGATCCCTCCAGCAATGCCGAGGCCGCCCTGTTCACCAATGTCGATCCCCAGACCGTGGCCAATGGGATGCGCGGCAACTACACCCAAAGCGAAAAAATGCTGCTGGCCAATGCCAAGGCGCAGCGCGCCGATCCGGGCATCCGCGCCCGCCTCAACGCCGATCAGCGTGCTTCGGTGCAGAATGCCGATCGCAGCTTCACCGACCGGGTTCTGAACACCGGCGCCACGCCGGATAACGGCAAGGCGATCAACGCCGATGCCGAAATCGCCAAGGGCAGCAAGAAGACGGGCACGGCGGCCGCCCGTGCGAAAAAACAAGAGAGCGGCGGCTGGTTTGACTGGTTCTAGGCCGCTTCTTCTTCGCGCAGCCCCTCTTCTTCGCGCAACATGCGTGATGGCGTTTGTCTGCGCCGGGGCCAGCGCCTCAGCGCAGACCGACAAGTCCGCCAATCGCGCCAAGCTCAGCCAGCCCGCGCCCGTCAATCCGCGCCAGACCGGCAACAACACTTTCCAGTTCGCGCTGGCCAACGGCATGCAGGTGCTGGTGATCCCCGATCATCGCGCCCCCGTCGCCACCCAGATGCTTTGGTTCAAGGTGGGCGCGGTGGATGATCCGCCGGGCATTTCGGGCCTGGCGCATTTCTTCGAGCACATGATGTTCCGCGGCACCAAGCTGGTGCCGGGCGACGCCTTCTCCCAGACCGTCGCCAAGAATGGCGGCGAGACCAACGCCTTCACCGATCATGACTACACCGCTTTCTACGAGCAGATCGCCAAGGACCGGCTGCCGCTGGCGATGAAGCTGGAAGCTGACCGGCTGGCCAATCTGGACCTGTCGGATTCCCATGTCGGGCCCGAGCGCGATGTGGTGCTGGAAGAGCGCCGCATGCGGGTGGAGAATGAGCCCCAGTCGCTGATGGGCGAACAGATGCGCGCCGCGCTGCACATGTCCCACCCCTATGGCCGGCCGGTGATCGGCTGGTCGGAGGAAGTGCGCCGCATCGACCGCGTCTCGGCGCAGAATTTCTATGACCATCATTACGCGCCCAACAACGCCACTTTGGTGATCGCCGGCGATGTTACGCCCGATGAAGTGCGCAAGATGGCCCAGGACGCCTATGGCAAGGTGGCGGCGCGCGAACTCCAGCCCCGCGCCGAGTTCACCGAGCCGCCGCGCATCGCCGAAACCCGCATGAGCATCGTGCGCGCTGATGCGCGCGTACCTGTGTTCAGTCGCATTTACCGGGTGCCGTCCTATGCCGTGGGCACACCCGGCCAGGCCGAAGGGCTGGAGGCCTTCGCCCAGCTCTTGGGCGGGGACCAGACCTCGGTCCTGTATCGCGTATTGGTGGAGCAGAAGAAGCTCGCCAGCGATGCCGGCGCCAATTATGACGGCAATGTCCGCGATGCCGCGGAATTCTCGGTCTATGCCGTGCCGCGTCCCGGCGTTTCGCTGGAAGCGCTGGAAAAGGCGGTGGACCAGGTGTTGGGGGTCAGCGCTCTGGCACTGCCGCGCGATGCGGATCTGGCGCGCGCCAAGACCCAGCTTGTCGCATCCGTCACCTATCGCCGCGACAGCCAGTTCGCGCTGGCATCCGCCTATGGTCAGGCCCTGACCATCGGGCTGACGGTGGACGATGTGAATGAATGGCCTGCCCGCATCCGCGCCGTCAGCGCGGAGAATGTGCGCAAGGCGGCGCAACTGCTGTCCAAGAAGCAGGCGGTCACCGCTTACCTGATCCCGGGAGGCGCCAAGTGAAGAGGCATTTCCTGATCGCCGCGGCCGCAGCCTTGTTGATGACGGCGCCGGCGCATGCGGCCAACATCCAGAACATCGACCTGGGCAAACACGCGGAAGTCTGGTTCGCCGAGGACCACACCGTTCCCATCGTCTCTTTCAACATCTCGCTGCCGGCCGGTTCGGCCTATGATCCGGCGGGCAAGGCGGGCCTGGCCGCCTTTACCGGCGCCATGATCGACGAAGGCGCCGGGAACCTCGATTCCAAATCCTTCCACGAGGCGCTGGCCAACAAGGCTATTTCCTTCTCGGCCCGCGCCGAGCGCGATTACCTGACCATCTCCATCTCCACCCTCAAGGAGAATGCCCCCGAGGCGCTGCACCTGCTGCAGATGGCGCTGACCCATCCGCGCTTTGAAAGCGAGGCGCTGCAGCGCGTTCGCACCCAGATCATCCAGTCGCTGCAGCAGGACCAGGCCGAGCCGCCGCGGGTGGCGTCGCGCGCCTTCATGCGCCAGTTCTTCGGCGGCCATGCCTATGCCCATCCCGTCAATGGCGAGATCGAAAGCATATCCGCCATCAATGCCGGCGACCTCAAAAGCTTTGCCCGCAGCCATTGGGTCAAGAACGGGCTGAAGGTGGCGGTGGCGGGCGACATCACGGCGCCGGCGCTGGCCAAGCTGTTGGGCGATACCTTCCAGCCCGTGTCGGGCGCCGCCGCGCCGCTCCTGCCCAATGTCGGGCGGCTGGGCGCGCCGGGTACGCATGTCATCGCGCTGCCGGTGCCGCAGCCCAGCGCCGCCTTCGGCCTGCCGGGTATCATGCGCCATGATCCCGATTTCATTCCCGGCTATGTCGCCAATTACATTTTGGGCGGCGGCGGCTTTTCCTCGCGCCTGACCGATGAAGTGCGGGTCAAGCGCGGCCTGACCTATGGCATCTCCACCTCGCTGACCTCCTACAGCAAGGCCAGCATCCTGCAGGGCTCGGTGGCGACCCGCGCCAATGCCATCCGCCAGACCATGCAGGTGGTGCGCGATACCCTGGCCGAGTTCTCGAAAAACGGACCCACCCAGCAGGAGTTGGACGACGCCAAGACCTATCTCACCGGCAGCTTCCCGCTGGCCTTCGCTTCCAACAGCGGCACGGCGGCGCAGCTGGGCGCTTTCCAGCGCCAGAATCTGGATATCGGCTATGTCACAAGGCGCAATGCCATGATCCAGGCGGTGACCCTGGCGGATGTGAAGCGCGTGTCCAAAAAACTGTTCGATCCGGTGCGGCTTACCGTGGTGATCGGTGGCAGCCCGGCCGATGGCGCGCGGCCTGTGCCGCAAGTGCCGCGCCCGCCGGTGCGGCCGGAGCCGGCCGCCCAGACTCCGGGAATGGCCCCGGGAACGGCGCCGGGAATACCGCCGCCGTCCGCAGGGACCGTCACGCCGCCGTCAAAACCCGCTGACAAGCCTTTGTCGGGGCCCGTCACGGCGCCCAAGGACAAGCCCTGAAGCCTGTTGATATGCAGGCTTTGAGGGCGGCATCTGAAACCCGTCTGATAGAGTGAGCCCATGCCAAAAACAGAGTCCAAATCCCCGTTGAACGTTTCCCTCGACCTTGCGCTGACCGGCAAGGGCGCGCCGCCGAAGGCGGTCTATGACAAGTCGCTGGCAAGCGCAGGCACCGCGCTGGACTGGCTGCGCGAGCAGCACAAGTCCAAGTCGCTGGAGCTGCTGCAGATCCCCTCGCGCACCGACGATCTGAAAAAAGCCGAGGCGCTGGCCCGGACCATCGGCAAGGGCATGAAGACCGTGGCTGTGCTGGGCATTGGCGGCTCCAGCCTGGGCGGCCAGGCGCTGACGGTGTTGAGCAGGAAATCCACAAGCCGCGCTTTTGTCGAATTCCACGACAATCCCGATCCCCTGAGCTGGCGCGGCGTGCTCAAGCGGGTGGACAAGGGTCTGGACATCACCAAGACCCATTTCATCTGCATTTCGAAATCCGGCGGCACCGCCGAGACCCTGTCGCAGGTGCTGTCGGCGGAAGCGGCTCTGAAAAAGGCCGGGGTCAAGAACATCAAGAAGCACTTCACCATCATCACCGAGCCGAAGAAAAGCCCCTTGCGGGATTTTGCCGAGGCGATCGGCGCGCCCATCCTGGATCATCCCACCGGTATCGGTGGGCGCTATTCGGTGCTGACGGTGGTGGGCCTGTTGCCGGCGTTGATGATGAAGCTGGACGCGCGCGCCCTGCGTCGCGGGGCGCAGGCGGTGCTGGACCAGACTTTATCTGCAAAGACAGCGCAGGATTCCGCCGTGGCGCGCGGCGCGGCGCTGCATCACGCCTTGGCGGAAGGCGGCAAGCTGGCCACCACCATCCTGTGGCCCTATGCCGACAAGCTGGCGATCTTCGGCGGCTGGTGGCGGCAATTGTGGGCGGAGAGCCTGGGCAAGGACGGGCAGGGCTCCACGCCGGTGTCGGTGCTGGGACCGGTGGACCAGCACAGCCAGCTGCAGCTGTTCCGCGACGGGCCGGGCAACGCGCTGTTCACCTTCATGACGGTGGACACCAAGGGCGAGGGCGCCTCGGTGCCCGCCGCCCGCGCCAAACAGATCGGCGTGCCCTATCTGGCGGGCAAGACTTTGGGCGACCTGGTGGATGCGGAAGCCCGCGCCACCGCCCAGACCCTGTTCAAGAATGGCCGCCCGGTGCGCGTGATCCACATGCCCCAGGTGGACGAGTTCGAAGTCGGCGCCCTGATGATGCACTTCATGCTGGAGACCATTATCATGGGACGGTTGATGGGGGTTGATCCGTTTGATCAACCGGGTGTCGAAGAGGCCAAGGTGCTGACGCGCCAGTATTTGGCGGAGACGTAATGGCGATACGGCGACTCTCCGAAGGCACGGTCAACCGCATCGCCGCCGGCGAAGTGGTGGAGCGTCCCGCCGCCGCGATCAAGGAACTGGTTGAGAACGCCATGGATGCGGGCGCCACCCGCATCGACATCGCTGCTTCCAATGGCGGCGCCGACCTGCTGCTGGTGGAAGATGACGGCATCGGCATGACTGCCGAGGATCTGCGGCTGGCGATCCAGCGCCACGCCACCTCCAAGCTGCCGGTGAAGGGAGGAGAGGACGATCTCTCCCACATCG
>JACCXK010000034.1 GCA_013697055.1 Alphaproteobacteria bacterium | reverse complement strand
CCAACGCCGACAATAGCGCCGGTGATGGTGTGGGTGGTGGAGACCGGTATACCCAGCCAGGTGAAGCCGAACAGGGTCACGGCGCCGGCGGTCTCGGCGCAGACACCTTGCATCGGCGTCAAATGGGTAATGCGCGAACCCATGGTGCGCACGATGCGCCAGCCGCCAAACAGGGTGCCCAGTGCCATCGCCGCCTGGCAGGCCAGCACCACCCAGAAGGGGACATGGAATTTGCCGCCTTCCAGGCCATGCGCGAACAACAAAGCGGCGATGATGCCCATGGTCTTCTGCGCGTCATTGCCGCCATGACCCAGGCTGTAGGCACTGGCGGAAAGGAATTGGACATGGCGGAACACCTTGTCCACCCAAAGCGGTTGCGCCTTGATGAAGCTCCAGGACACGATCAGGACCAGGAGCAGGGCGGCGCCAAAACCGATGGCCGGCGAAAGCACAATGGCGGCGGCGGTCTTGCCCAGGCCCGACCATAGAACCGCATGCCAGCCGCCCTTGCAGAGGCCCGCGCCCACCAGGCCGCCGATCAGCGCATGGGACGAGGAAGACGGGATGCCCGCTAGCCAGGTCACCACATTCCACATAATGGCGCCCATCAGCGCCCCGAAGATTACCGCGTCATCGATGATAGTGGGCGAGACGATGCCCTTACCGACGGTGGACGCAACACTGAGGCCGAACACAGCAAAGGCGATGAAATTGAAGAAAGCCGCCCAGGCCACGGCATAACGCGGCGACAGCACCCGGGTGGAAACGATGGTGGCAATGGAATTGGCGGCGTCGTGCAGCCCGTTGAGAAAGTCGAAGATCAGGGCGATGGCGATCAGGATCGCGATCAGGAGCATGGCCTAGACCTGCTCGATGACGATGCCGCTGATGCGGTTTGCGACGTCCTCGAAGCGGTCCACCACCTTTTCCAGATGGTCGTAGATTTCGTTGCCGACGATGAAGGCCATGGCGTCGCCGCCTTTGTGCTTGAGGTACAGCGCCTTGATGCCCTGGTCGTTGAGCTCGTCGGCCTGTTCCTCCAGCCGGGTGATCTCCTCGGCGATGGCGTTGATGCGCGCCTGGCTGTCGCGCATGGAGCCCAGGAGGCTTACCGCTTCGACGGTCAGTTCGGCGCAGCGCAGGATGATGTCTGCCATCTGGCGCATCTGCAGTTCGAAGCTGTTCACTTCGAACAGGGTGATCGCCTTGGCGGTCTTCTGCATCTGGTCGATCGTGTCGTCGAGCTGGCCGATCAGATCCTTGATGTCACCGCGGTCGAAGGGCGTGATGAAGGAGCGGCGCACCCCGATCAGCACATCGCGGGCGATGGCATCGGCCGCGTTTTCATGGGCGACGATACGGCGACAGGCTTCCGCCACGCCAGCGCCGCCTTCCAGCAGGTCGCGCAGGGCGACGGCGCCGTCAACCAGGGTGCGGGCATGGTCATTGAATTGCGCGAAGAATTTTTCTTCGCGCGGCATTAAGGCCTGAAAAAAGCGCAGCACTGGGTACCCCGTTTTGCGGCATTGCTTGCTATGCCGTCATGCAATCGTCAAGCGGGGGGCGGCCGTAACGAAAAATCCAGCAAAGCCAAATGATTAGTGGCGGCGCTGACACGTCGCCACTGTCACAATTCTCCCGGGTAAGACCTTACTTGTCGTCCGGCAGGCCGAACAGGAAAAGTTCAGTTGCCGCCGCCCGTGGCCTGTTCCGGCTGATACCAGTGCAGATTGTCGGGGCGCGGAATGTAGGCGAGGCGGGTGGAGGGGCCGTCGCCATACGGCATGGCGCGGTGCCAGCGGCCGGTGGGCGCGGCGACCAGGTCGCCATCGGTGACGGTCACCAGCTTTTCGCCTTCGACCAGGAACTGCTGGGTGCCTTCGATGATCAGCCAGATTTCCGGGAAGTTGGCATGGAAGTGGCCCCACACATTGTCGGCCGGGGTCGGCACGCCCTTGGCCGAGCGCAGGATAGTGACATAGTTGTTGTCGTCGCGCAGCCACACACCGCGCTTCTCGCCGCCCTGCACGATCTGCTTTTCGAAATCGATCGAGGGCACATTGACCTTGCCGTCATAGTTGCCATGGCCGCTATAGACCGCCTTGATGTACTCCACGCCGCGCACCGGCGTCGGCGTTTCGGTCATGGGGTAATCGGGCGACTCGCCCGCGGGCCGCATTTCGAACCGCAGCGCCGGCTCATTGCCCACCACTTCCATGCTGTATTGCAGGCGCTTGGGCACATGGATCAAAAAGTGCTTGCTGGCGATGAACGGCTCCTGGCCTTCGATGGTGACTTTCATCTGGCCGGACTGCACCACCCAGAAGACGCGGTCATCGGCATAGAACTGGGTCTTGGTCTTCTCGCCCGGGGCCATGGAGATCCAGGCGCCGGCATAGTCGCGGCTGAGGAAGACTTCCTGTTGCCAGCTCTGCTTGCCCCTGTGCGCGGCCAGAACGTCAGCGATGCGATAGACCAGCTTGTTGGGCCCGGTGAAGGGTGGCAGCCGCGCCGGCTTGGCGGCCCAGGCGACGATGTTCTTGGACGCAGGCGCCGGCGCGGTGGCCTGTGCTTGGGTCTGGGCCAGCGCACCCACTCCGAAGGAGTCAGTTCCGATGGTCAGCGCCAGAGCGGCCATCGCGGCCCATTTGATGAAATGCATGAGGTCCTCCCAAAACCCTTCTGATGAGGGCGTTTTTCTGGGATGACACTAGCAGCGGGGCGAAGAGGGGGCCAGCGTCGCCAAGTGCCGCAGTCAGCCACTGGGCGCGTGAATGCGGGCCAAAATCTCGTAGGACTTGCGCCGTGCGGCGGGGTCGAAGATCTGGGCGGTGACCATCAGCTCATCCGGCTGATGCTGGGAGATGAAGTTGCCCAAACTTTCGGCAATCGCAGTCGGATCGCCCACGATGGCGCAGCGCAGCACGCTGTCCAGCATGTCGGCCAGGCGCGGATCGAGACGGTCGCGATAACCGGCCAGCGGCGGCGGCAGCGGCGCGGGGTGGCCGGTGCGCAGGTTGATGAACGCCTGCTCCAGCGAGGTGAACAGCACTTGGGCCTCCTGGTTGGTGTCGGCGGCAAAGACGTTCAGTCCCAGCATCACATAAGGCTTGTCCAGATACGGTGAGGGCCGGAATTGCTGGCGATAAAGCTGGATCGCGTAGTCCAGATCGGCCGGTGCGAAATGCGACGCGAAGGCATAAGGCAGCCCCAGCGCCGCGGCGAGCTGGGCGCCATAATGGCTGGAGCCCAGAATCCATACCGGCACGTTGGTGCCTTCGCCGGGAATGGCGCGCACGACCTGGCCCGTCTGGCTGGGCTGGAAGTAGGCCAGCAACTCCTGCACGTCCTGCGGAAATGAATCCACGCCACCCTGCATGGTCCGGCGCAGCGCAATCGCCGTGCGCGGATCGGTGCCGGGCGCGCGGCCCAGGCCCAGATCGATGCGGCCGGGGAACAAAGACGCCAAGGTGCCGAACTGTTCGGCGATCACCAGCGGCGCATGATTGGGCAGCATAATGCCGCCGGCCCCGACGCGGATGGTTTTGGTGCCCGCCGCGACATGGCCGATCGCCACCGCGGTGGCGGCGCTGGCGATACCGGGCATGTTGTGATGCTCGGCCAGCCAGTAGCGGCGATAGCCCAGCGCCTCGACATGGCGCGCCAGCTCCAGGCTTTCGCGCAGCGCCGTGGCGGCGTCGAAACCCTGCTTGATGGGGGAAAGATCCAGGACGGACAGAGCGGTCATGGTTCCAACTTGGTCCTTTCTGCAATGCTTTCAAGGGCCCATGCGGTGGTCTTATTTCTGGCCCGATTACTGTCTAAACAACGCGCAGGGGCCAAATGCCTGCGGCATAAGCGGGCGGCGAAGGATTATGGACAATGAAACGCAGAAATCTCCTGCTCGGCGCAGGCGCGCTTTCTGTTTGCTTTTCGGCCCCCGCATGGGCGGTCAATCCGGCGGAAGCGTTCGTCAGCGGCAACATCCAGGCCGGCTTCGACATCCTGAATGATGCCAGCGTCAGCGCGGCGCAGCGCCGCGAACGTTTTGCCGCCTTCCTGCTTGGCCTCACCGATGTGCGGCGCGTGGCGCTCTTCATGCTGGGACGCTATGCCGATGGCGCGCCGCAGGCCGATCTCGACGCCTATGTCGCCGCCTATCAGGAGCATGTGCAACAGGTCTATCAATCCTATTTCGCGCGCTATGCCGGGCAGAGTTTGCACGTCCTGTCATCGCGCGAGCGCGCGCCGGGCGATTATGTCGTCACCACCAACCTGACGGGCAATGGCGCGGCGCCGATGGAAGTGGATTTCCGCGTGCGCACCGATGGCGCCAAGCCGCTGCTGCTGGATATCGGTGTTGCGGGCATATGGCTGGCGCCGGCGCAACAAGCCGAGTTCCTTGCAGTGTTGGCGCAAAACAATGGCGATATCAAAGCGTTGAGCGCGCATCTGCGCGTGGCGCAGGGGCGCTGATTTTTCCGGAACTTTGGTTCCGAAAGTTGCAGCTTGAATTTGCGCGAACATGAAGTTATGTCCGCGTTACTGGGGTGCGTACATGCGCGGAAGAGTTTGGTTCCGCGCCCAACTGAAAAGTTTGAAGCGCCCGCAAGTTCCGCAAAGTTTCTGCAATCCCTTCACTCTGACCCCGCTGGGAGCCACTGTGTCCGATTCCAAATCTGTTTCTGTCGTCAAGCCTTCACCGCGTGGCTTTGCCCGCGCGCTGGTGTTCGGCACCCTGGTCGCCGTCACCGCCTGGATGACGCAGAATCCCGCCATGCATTTCAAAGGCCATGCCGCGCATCGCCCGATGCTGCGCCTGATCGACGCCACCGATGTGCAGCCTTCCGCCTATGACGAAGAATCCACCATGAGCGCGAAGCAATTGCTCAATCGCTGGGATGCGACCATCACCGAAGCCTCGCAGCGCTTTCATGTCCCCAAGGCCTGGATCCGCGCCGTGATGGCGCATGAAAGCGGCGGCCGCACCATGCTGGGCCAAGACAAGCCCATCGTCTCCCGTGCCGGCGCGGTCGGCCTGATGCAGGTGTTGCCCGCCACCTATGACGAGATGGCCGAGCAGCACAAATTGGGCGCCAATCCCTTTGATGCACGCGACAACATCATGGCCGGCACCGCTTATCTGCGCTGGCTGCACCAGCGTTACGGCTTTCCCAAGATGTTTGCGGCCTATAACGCCGGCCCCGGCCGGGTGGAGCAGGGCGGCAAGCTGCCGGCCGAAACCCGCGCCTATGTCGGCGGCATCACCCGCAGCCTGAAGGTCGCCGGCACAGCCGATGTGGTGAAGCTGACCCGTCCCGACGGCGCAGCGGTGAAGATCGATGTGGCCAAGGTCACTGCGGTGCGCCCCGCCCAGCCCGGCGAATATGCGCTAGGCGTCAAGACCGTGGTCATCCTGGGCAAGCACAAGCGCCAGGGCATCCAGGAAGATGTTCATGTCGCCACCGCCGCCATCCGCAGCGTCGGCGGCCTGATCTAGCGCCGCCGCACAAGCCGGGTAATATCCGTCCGGAGCTTTCGCGGGGATGGATATGCGCAACGTTATCGGTATCACTTTGCTTTTGGCTGCCGGTCCCGCACTGGCCGGCCCGTTCGATGCCCCCAGTCCCTTGCCCTACCAGGCGCCACGCTTCGACATTATCAAGGACAGCGACTACCAGCCGGCTTTCGAGGCGGGCATGAAGCAGCAACTGGCCGAGATCGCGGCTATTGCCAATAACAAGGATGCACCCAGCTTCGACAACACCATCGTGGCGATGGAGCAGTCGGGCCGCATGCTGGAGCGGGTCAACAACGCCTTCTTCGGCGTGGTGCAGGCCAATACCAATCCGGCGCTGGACAAGGTGCAGACCATCGAGGCGCCCAAGCTGGCGTCGCACAACGACGCGATCTACCTCAATCCCAAATTGTTCGCCCGGGTGAAGGCGCTGTACGACGCCAGAGCCTCGCTGAAGCTGAATGCCGAAGCACTGCAGGTGCTGACGCTCTATTACCGTCAGTTCGTCCATGCCGGCGCCAACCTGTCCGATAAAGACAAGACCCGGTTGCAGCAGATCAACAAGCAGGATGCCAGCCTGGAAACCGATTTCCAGCAAAGGCTGGTGGCCGGCGCCAAGGCGGGCGCACTGGTGATCAGCGACAAGGCGCAGCTTGCCGGATTGTCGGAGGCGGAAATCGCCAATGCGGCGCAAGCGGCCAAGGGGCGCAAGCTTGAGGGCAAATATGTTCTCCCGTTGCAGAACACCACCCAGCAGCCGCTGCTGACATCACTGTCGGACCGCGCCGTGCGCGACAGGCTGTTCAACAGCAGCTGGACCCGAACCGAGAAGGGCGACAAGAACGATACCAGCGCCATTATCGCGCAACTGGCGATGATCCGCGCCGAAAAGGCCAAGCTGCTGGGTTATCCCAACTATGCGGCCTATGTGCTCTACGACCAGATGGCCCAGACACCGGAAGCGGTGGACAAGTTCATCCGGCAGTTGGTGCCGGCGACCCGCGCCAAGGCGGGCGAGGAAGCCAAGCTGATCCAAGCCGCGATCGACAAGGACGTGGTTGATAAGAAGATGGGGCATTTCGACCTGAAACCCTGGGACTGGCAGCGCTATGCCGAAAAGGTGCGCAAGGCGCGTTACGACCTGGATGAAGAGGCGCTCAAGCCCTATTTCGAATTGCACAAGGTGTTGGAGGATGGCGTTCTTTATGCCGCCACCAAACTGTACGGCATCACCTTCAAGAAACGCACCGACATTCCGGTCTATCACCCCGACGTGATGGTCTATGAAGTGTTCGACCATGACGGCTCAAAATTGGGGCTGATGTATTTCGACTACTTCAAGCGCGACAACAAATCCGGCGGCGCCTGGATGAGCAACTTCGTGGGCCAGTCCAAGCTGCGCGGCCTTCGGCCGGTGATCTACAATGTCGCCAACTTCACCAAGCCCGCGCCCGGCGCGCCGGCGCTGATCAGCTTTGACGATGCCAGCACCATGTTCCATGAGTTCGGCCACGCCTTGCACGGGCTGTTCGCCGACCAGACCTATCCCCTGGTGTCTGGCACCAATGTGGCGCGCGACTTTGTCGAGTTTCCCTCCCAGTTCAATGAGCACTGGGCGCTTTATCCCGATATCCTCAAGCACTATGCCGTCAACTACAAAACCGGCGCCACCATTCCGCAAAGCCTGGTGGACAAGATCAAGGCGTCGGAGAATTGGGGCCAGGGCTATGCGCTGGGCGAATTGCTGGCGGCGTCACAGCTGGACATGCAGTGGCACACCATTGCGCCGGGGACGCCCAGGCAGGATGTCGACAAATTCGAAACCCAGGCTTTAAAAAACACCGGCACCGATTTCCCCAATGTGCCCACCCGCTACCGCTCCAGCTATTTCCTGCACATCTGGGCCAACGGTTACGCCAGCGGTTACTACGCCTATCAGTGGACGGTGATGCTGGATGACGATGCCTATGCCTGGTTCACTGCCCATGGCGGACTGACGCGCGCGAATGGCCAACGCTTCCGCGACCTGATCCTGTCGCGCGGCCATACGCTCGATTACGGCCCCATGTTCCGGGCCTTTTACGGCAAGGACCCCGATATCGGCCCGATGCTGGAGCATCGCGGCCTCGTTCCTCCCAAATGAAGCCGGTCAGGAGATGACTGCCTAGCTTTTCTTTCTCTTCTTTATTTTCTGCTTGGGGACCGTTTTGCCTTCCTTGCGGGCTTCCGACAGACCGATGGCGATCGCCTGTTTTCTGCTCTTCACCGTCTTGCCGGAGCCGCTTTTCAGGGTGCCTGCCTTGCGCTCATGCATCACCTTCTCGACTTTTTTCGAGGCGGCGTTGGAATATTTGCGGGCCATGTTTTTTCCTCAAGGGTTATGGAACCATAACCGGTGAAATAAAATCCGGTTCCGAACTGGACATCTTCAAGCGCCTATGAGGCTGGCAAGCGCCAGGGCATTGCCCAACGCGGCAAAGGCGGCGGTGTTGTCGAAGATGCACCAGTCGCCGGGCTTCTGCTTGCCCGCCAAAGTCTTCAACGCCTTTGCGTCATAGTCGGAATAGTAGATTTTGGGACTGCCATGCAGCCGCCAATACCGCAGCCCTTGCCAACCGCCCGGGGCGCCATCCGCCGGGGCGCGCGGCGGATCGGCGGCGACACGGGCGACATGCCATTTCTTTAATGCGGCGTCGGCTTTCGGAGTGAACCAACTGGCATGACGCGGCTCGCAGGCGATCGCCGCCTTGGTGCCTTGGCGCAAGGCGACGAAGAAATCCGCGGCGACATCGGCGTCATAGGCCAGGGTCGGCGGCAACTGCACCAGGATCACGCCCAGCTTGGCGCCCAGCCCGGCGCTTTCCTCCAGGAAGCGCGACAGGAGCGCGTCACAATCCTTCAACCGGTGTTCCTGGGTGATGCTGCGGGGCAGCTTGACGGAGAAGCGGAAGCCGTCCGGCACACTGGCGGCCCAGCGTTCATAGGTCTTGCGCTGGTGCGGCCGGTAGAAGGAGGAATTGATCTCTACCGCATTCATCCGGGTGGCATAACGCGCCAGATGCGTGCCGGTCCCGGCAAAGGCCTCCGCATATTGGGCTGGGATGCTCCAGCCGGCCGTTCCGATACAAATCATGTCTTAAAAACTGGCGGACAACCCCGTTGTTCCCCTGTAGAAGACCCTCCCATGAGCAATGCGGCCTTTATTGCCGGTGACTGGGGCACCAGTCGTTTGCGGCTCTATCTCTGTGACGCGCGCGGCCATGTGCTGGCGCGGGGCGAAGGCGAGGGCGCTTCGGTGCCCGA
Source organism: Alphaproteobacteria bacterium (assembly GCA_013697055.1). Taxonomy (GTDB): domain Bacteria; phylum Pseudomonadota; class Alphaproteobacteria; order Micropepsales; family Micropepsaceae; genus Rhizomicrobium. Next base: position 5,990 of record JACCXK010000034.1, on the reverse strand, counting down.
TTGCGCCGGCCGCTTTGCCGCCGCGGTGGCGCCCTGGGACAAGGCGCATGGCGTGTTGCCGGCGGTGTTGGGCGGCATGGTGGGCTCGACCATCGGCTGGAAGGAAGTGCCTTATCTGAAATGCCCTGCCAAGCCTGGCGCCATCGCCGGCGCTGCGCTGCGCTTTGAATCGGAACGCCGCTCCATCGCTATCCTGCCGGGCTTGTCCTGCACCGGAAAAACCGGCGCGCCGGATGTGATGCGCGGCGAGGAAACCCAGATCTTGGGTGCGCTGCGCCTGCGCCCCGACCTGACCAAGGGCCGCCATGTCTTCTGCATGCCCGGCACCCATGTGAAATGGGTGGTGGTGGAGAATGGCGCGGTAATCCAGTTCCAGACCGCGCTGTCGGGCGAATTGTTCGAGCTGGTGCGCCGCCACAGCGTGCTGGCGCGCGACGGCGGCGAGGTGGATGCCGCCAGTCCCGCTTTTGCGCGCGGGCTGGATTTTGCGCAGCGCAACGAAAATGCCGACCTGCTGCACCTGTTGTTCAGCACCCGCAGCCGCGTGGTGACGGGCGAAATGCCCAAGGCGGATGCGGCGTCTTATCTATCGGGCCTGATGCTGGGCAAGGATATCGGGTCGGCGCGGACTTTGCTGGACCTGAAAGGCCCGGTGCAGTTGATCTGCACCCCCGGCTTGGCGGCGCTTTATGCCAAGGTGCTGGGCGCTTATGATCTGACCAGCGCCGTGATCGACGGCGACGAAGCGGCCCTGGCGGGCCTTGTCCATGCCCATGCGGAAATCTTTTCATGAACCCTGATGCCCTGCTGACCGAACTGCCCATCGTCGCCATCCTGCGCGGCGTCACGCCTGCCAGGATATTGGGCGTGGCAGGCGCGCTGTTCGATGCCGGCATCCGCGCCATCGAAGTGCCGCTGAATTCGCCGGATGCCTTCACCAGCATCGAAAGCCTGGGTAGGATGTTCGGTGACCGCTGCCTGACTGGCGCCGGCACGGTGCTGAACACCGCCGATGTGGATCGCGTGGCAGCGGCGGGCGGCAAGCTGCTGGTGACCCCGAACACCAATCCGGCCGTCATCGCGCGCGGCGTGGAAAAGGGCCTGACCGTGATGCCGGGTTTCTATACCCCCAGCGAAGGCTTTGCCGCGCTGGCGGCGGGGGCGAAATATTTGAAGCTGTTTCCGGCGGCCACCGGCGGCACCGATCACCTGAAAGCCATGCTGGCGGTGCTGCCCAAGGGCCAGCCGGTCTATGCTGTGGGCGGCGTCGGGGCAGGCAACATGCAGGAATGGCGCAAGACCGGCGCTGCCGGTTTCGGCTTGGGCTCGGAATTGTTCAAGCTGGATTTCAGCGACGAAGATATCGCCGCCCGTGCTCGGGCGAATGTGGCGGCGTTTAGGGCTGCTCTCTAACACATCACCATGGCCGGCCCTGAGCCGGCCATCCAGGGCCCCAAGTGCTGGAGCCCGTTGCCCTGGATGGGCGGGTCAAGCCCGCCCATGGTGAGTGAAGTTACCAGTTCGTATAAGAACCATCAGGACGTTTATTGATCTGGATGGGGGCATAATGCTCCGTCCAGTCGCCCACTTGCTGCAGTTTACTGGTGTCGAGCGTGACACCAAGGCCGGGACGATCATTCGGCCACAGCTTGCCGTTATGGAAGTCATAGGCCTGCGGCAGATAGGGCCAGGGCTGGCGGCCGGCGCTGGTCATTTCCATCAGTGCGATCACGCTCGTCGCCGTCAGGCAATGGACCAACGCGGTTTCGCCGATGGGACCGGTGAAGTGGGGAATCATGCCGCAATAATGAGTCTCGCACAGCGCGGCGATCTTCATATACTCGGTAATGCCGCCGACATTGGGCACGGTGCAGCGCGCGAAGTCGATCAAATTTTGCTCGATCAGCGGGCTCATCTCCCACTTCACGCCATAGATTTCGCCCACTGCGATCGGCACCCGCAGGCGCGGGCGCAAGGTCTTGTAGATCTCGATATTCTCGCCGCGGATCAGGTCTTCGCAGAAGAAGGGCCGCAAGGGCTCCAGCGCGGTGGCCAAGGTCACGGCGTCCTGCGGGTCCATGGTGCCGTGGAAGTCGATCGCCCAGGCGCCGTCCTTGCCCACGCCTTTGCGGATCAGCTGGCAATCTTCGATGGTCTGCTCCACCGCGCGGAAGCGGTCGAAGGTCGCATTCTCGCGCACGCCCGTGCGATAGGCGCGGAAGCCTTCGGCGATGCAGGCGCGGGCCGCATCTTCCAAGGTGCCGCCCTTGGGCGTGGGATAGGAGGTGGCATAGCACTCGACATAGTCGCGGCTCTTGCCGCCCAGCAGTTGCCACACCGGCACACCCAGGGTTTTGCCTTTCAGGTCCCACAGCGCCACGTCCAGCGCCCCCAGGGAATGGGTCTTTTCACGGCCGGCGGGATAGAAGTAGGCCCGCTCCATCGTCTGCCACAGATGCTCGATGCGGAACGGATCTTCGCCGATCAACAGGCCGGCGCATTGTTCCATGGTCGAAGGCTCGCCGCCTTCGCCGATGCCGATCAAACCGCTCTCGGTCTCGATGGTGACGATGTTGGTGGACTGGTTGAAGGTCGGCTGGTGGATATTGGGCCGCCCCGCCGCATCGGTCGGTGTCTTGTAATATCGGATGCGCTTGATCTTGTCTTTGGGGAGCCCAAGCGCGAAGGCATCAGGCGCCGTCCACAGCGCGGCGGCAGCCGTGCCCAACATGCCCGTCATCAAGGTGCGGCGGTCCATCGTCATCTCCCCAGTCGTCATTTTGGTGATTTCAGTATCAGGTCAGATTGCAAATCCAACCTTTGTTGGCGTCGCAATACCACAGCACGCCATCCTTGATGTCCAGCCCATGCAGGGACGGATCATTGGTCTTGTCCAGCACGATCTTGGCGACGATGGCGCCGTCGGACATTTGCAGCTTGTAGATTTCCGCTTCATCGGCGCCGACGCACCAGATGTGATCGCCTTCCAGCGCGATGCCATGGGTGCGCACCGTCGGCGCCTGGATGCTGCGCGCCACGGTGCCGGCTTCGGCATTGATCAGGTAGAGCTTGCCGCCGGCCGGAGTCGCCAGCCAATATTGCCCCTTGCCGGCCCACTTCACGCCATGGCCGCCCGACTCCAGCGGCAGGTCGCCGGGCTTGGGCACGCGGGTGAGATAGGCGCCATAGATGCCCCAACCGGGCGTTTCCCACTTCTTCAAGGTCTTGCCGGTCCTGGTATCCACTTTCAGCGTGGAAGGCTTGCCGCTCACCACCTTGGTCGAGGTGATGAACCAGGCGCCGTCGCCATAAGTAATGCCGCTGCCGTGAATGGATTCGGTCTGCACGCTGGCCAGTACCGCGCCGGTCTTGGGATTGATGGTGAAGACCTTGTTGGGATCCTTCTGGTCCAGGATCCACAGATCGCCATTGGCGGCAAACTGCATGTCGTTCGGCTGGTCCACCTGAGCCTTGAGATTGTAGAGCTTGTTCACCTTCTTGGCGATCACCGGCGCATTCTTGCGCGCTTCGATGGTGGCGGCGGGAATGACCGGATCGGCGGCAAAGGCGCTTTGCGGGATCGCGAGGCCGCAAGCGGCCACCGCCATCATCTCGCGGCGTGAAAATTCCCCCATCCCAATCTCCTTTTGCTTTTGCGGCAATTTAAGCGCCTTTGCCGCCTCTCGCAAAATCGCACGGTGCGGCATTTGTTTTTGTCCGTCTCCTGACATACTCTTTTCACAAGCGGCCCCGCCAAAAGGGAGCAGCAAAGCGCAAGGCGGCAAAGACCGCCGGCCGGGGTCGAGGAAACAGGACAAGAATCAATACGTTATCGGTGCAAACCGAGCGTGTCTGCGTTACGCGCCTGACAGGACGGAACAATATAAAGCGGGATCAACCCGCGACATTCGTGCCGCCTTCTTCACCGGGGGCGGCATTATTTTTGTCCGCGTGTTCCATGTCGCAGTGCAGCGTAACTCTTTGATGTTTTTTTTCGCCAGAGTCCTTAGAACCGGCTGAACAAACAAGACAATACGGAGTGGGATATGCAGGGTTTGAAATGGGGCATGGCGGCGGTGTTGGCGGCGGGTTTTGCCGCGCCTGCGTTGGCCGAGACTACCGTGCTGACCAACCTGACCCTGATCGACGGCGTCAGCGCCGCGGCCCAGCCCAATTCCGCCATTGTGATGACCGACGGCAAGATCACCTATGCCGGTCCCATGGCTGGTCTGAAGGCGCCCAAGGACGCCAAGACCGAGGACCTGGCCGGCAAGACCGTGATACCCGGCATCATCGACAGCCATGTCCATATCGGCCTGATGAAGGACGTCACCCAGGACGAGAAGTTTTTCACCCCTGAAAATGTGAACGCCGATCTCAAGCAGTACGCCGCCTATGGCGTCACCACAGTACAGGTGCTGGGCACCGACAAGGATTTCGTGCTCGACCTGCGCAACCAGCAGCGCAAGAGCCGCCCCACCATGGCGCGGGTGTTCAGCGCCGGCCAGGGCGCCGTGATCAAGGGCGGCTATGGCGGCCTTTTGGGTGTGACCAATCCCATCTCGACCCCGGAAGAGGGGCGCCGCCTCGTGGACGAACAGGCCGCCAAGGGGGTCGATTTCATCAAGCTGTGGGTAGATGACGAGCGCAAGACCATTCCGGTCAAGATGCCGCCGGCGGTATCCGCCGCGATCATCGACGAGGCGCACAAGAAGCATCTGCGCGCCGTGGCGCATGTCTTCTATCTGGAAGACGCCAAGGAACTGATCCGCGAAGGCGTGGACGGCTTCGGCCATATGGTCCGCGACCAGCCGGTCGACAAGGAACTCTTGGACATGATGAAGGCCAAGGGCGTGTGGATGGTCTCCGGCACCCTGTCGCGCGAGATGGCCTATAGCCTGGCCATCATGCCGTGGCTGAACGATCCCTTCTTCACCCGCGGCGTGACGCCGGGCACCCTGGATGCGCTGCGCAGCCCGGCCCGCGAAAAGGCCGTGGTGCTGGGCCCGACGCGTTTCCCCGGCCTTCCTTACGAGAAGAAAGTGTTCTGGGACATGGATCGCACCGTGTTTCAGGCGCTGGAGAACTGGCAGGCGATGGTCAATGCCGGCGTGAATGTCGGCATGGGCACCGATAGCGGTCCCAATGGCCGCTTCCCCGGCTTCAACGCCCATGAGGAAATGCAGATGCAGGTGATGGCGGGCCGCACGCCGATGGAGGCTATCAAGTCGGCCACCGCCGACAATGCCCGCTGGCTGGGCGACAAGAGCATCGGCAGCATCGAGAAGGGCAAGTGGGCCGACCTGGTGGTGCTGGAAAAGAACCCGCTGGACGATATCCGCTACACCCAGATGATCTCGGCGGTGTTCATTGCCGGCAATTCGGTGCCGACCATCTGGCAGACCTGCCGCGACCGGCCGGTCAGCGCCTGCACCGGTTCGTCGACCGAACCGCCGCACATGCCGTACTGATTGGTCACGCAAACGCCGTTTTTGTGACAGGTAATAAGCGCATCCACGCGGGGGCCAGCAGGCCGCCGCGTGGGATCGTTAAGGGGGAAACGCCATGTCCAGTGCCATCGTCCGCCCGACGCGCGTGCGTTACATCATCCTGGCGCTGACAGTAGCGGCTTATTTCATTACCTATCTCGACCGGGTGCTGCTTTCCAACGCCTTGCCGGTGATCCAGAAGGAATTCGGTTTCACCCTGGTGACCTTGGGCCTGATCCAGAGCTGTTACCAATGGGCTTACGCCCTGTTCCAGATTCCCGGCGGATGGTTCGGCGACCGCGCCGGTCCACGCCTCGCCATGGCCAGCGTGGTGGTGTGGTGGTCGATCTTCACCATCATCACCGGCTTTTCCTCCTCGGTCACCATGCTGATGATCTGCCTGGCCCTGATTGGTTTCGGCGAGTCCGGCGCCTTTCCCATTGCCAACCGCGCATTGTCGCGCTGGATGCTGCCCGGCGAGCGCGGCATCGCCCAAGGCAC